>JAACFJ010000185.1 GCA_009937505.1 Gammaproteobacteria bacterium | reverse complement strand
CGCCGTCCTTGTCGAGTTCGCCGGCATCCATCGCGTAACCGGCGCAATCGATGGTGAACGATTCGGGCGGCAGCGCCGGCGTGCCGGTCCACCAACGCGGCTCGATCACGCCAGGGAGGGGCTGCAGCATTTCGGCCGAGGTACTCATGCTCCAATCGTACCTTCGTCAGTCGAAAGTCGCCACGAAAACGCTATTGGCGCTGTCGGCCGATGCGCGCTTCATGCCCTCGGAGTTGTAGATCATCTCGACCCGGCCCGCCGCGTCGACCGCGATGATGCCGCCGTCCCCGCCGAGGTGCTTGATGTCGGCCAGCACCTCGTCGACGGCCTGGCTCAGCGATGCCCCGGCTCTGACCCTGCACGCCACGGAAAGTGCCGCACCAGTACGAATGAAGTACTCGCCGGTTCCGGTGCAGGAGATTGCGATCTCGCTGTCGGCCCAGGTGCCGGCGCCGATGATTGGCGTATCGCCGACGCGGCCTTCCAGCTTGCCGAAGGTGCCGCCCGTCGAGGTCGCGGCCGCCAGTTCGCCGTTCGCGTCGAGCGCGACCGCGCCGACCGTGCCGTGGGTCTGGTCCGCGATCTCGTCTTCGTTAACGCCGATGGGAAGCGTGTAGTACTTGCGCGGCTCCCCGACTTCCTCGAACCCCTGTGTCCGTGCGAATGCGAGCGCGCCTGCACCGGACAGCATCACGTGCGGCGTCGCCTCCATGACGCGTCGCGCCACTGAAACCGGGTTCACGACGTCGCGGAGGCAGGAAACGGCGCCCGCCGCGCTGACGGGACCGTCCATGATCGACGCGTCGAGTTCCACGTAGCCAGCCGAATTCGGCGCCGAGCCGCGGCCAGCGACATACAGGCCGGAGGACTCCATCTGCACAACCGCGTACTCGACGACGTCGAGTGCGCGGGCGCCCGAGGCGAGCCGGTCGCGCGCGTTCTCGGTCAGCTCGCGCATGTGGTACTCGGCGACGGAGTAGTCGCGACCGCTACGGGCGCCGGCGCCACCGTGCAGCGCAAATGCGAAACGCTTGATGCTCATCGGCCTAGTTTACTCGAAAAGCCTTCGAGCCCCGCGCAGAACAGGCCAGGGGGCATACAGACGCGGCTCATGGGTATTATCAAGGCCGCTTCCAAGTACACTGTCGGGGAGATGCGACTCCAGGACATCGACAGACAGCCTCAGAACCGGCGCTTCATTCGTGCGGCGCTGATCGCCCTTGCACTTGTCGTGGTGGCGCTCTTTGCCTGGCAGCGCTGGTTCGTGTCGTCCGAGCGGCCGACGGTTGCGGTACTCCTGATCGAGGCGACAGATGCGCGCGAGGAGACGAGGGATCTCGCCGATCATCTCACGAAGCGCTTTCGCACGATCTTGTCCATCCGCCCCGAAGTCCGCGTGATCGAGTCCCGCAGCGCCATGCATCTTTCGTTGACCGCCGTGGATCTCCCGGGCAAGGCCGAGAAACTGGGCGCGGACTACCTGCTGACCGGGACGCTGAGCCGGGGAGAGGGGCGACTGCGCCTGTCACTGCAGTTGCTTGCGAGGAGCGGCGATGAACTGTGGAACGAGGGTTTCGAAAGCCCCCTCCTGTACCAGGCGCAGCTGCAGGAATGGGTCCTCGAGAAACTCTGGACCGAACTGCCCCTGGATCCACAAGGCCTGGAGGGCGCAAAGAGTCTCGTGGCGAACTGCCATTACCCGGACGACGCGATGGCCATACTCACGCTGGCGCGCACCGGCCGGCGGGGTGGCGGTCCCGCGTTGCTGGCCATGGTCGCGACGGCGGACATCGAAGCGGGGCTGCTGCACCTGGCTCAGACGCAGTTCTATTTCGGGCAGATCGACACGTTGCCATCGTCACAACAGCCCGTCATTGAAAGGTTGGCCGTGCGGTCTCTCGGGCTTGCGGCTGGCCGGTGAATTACCGCTCGACGTCGACAGTTCGTCCCGATACCTTGCCCGTCACCCCAACTCCGCGGACCTCTACCTGGCGGTTGCAGAATTGCACGATGAGGAAGGATCGCATCGCCGGGCCCGGACCCATGCTCGGGAAGCAGTAAAGCTGGACCCGCTCGGTACAGCGACCCGATGCCGGGCGCAGCCGTTACTGGGCTCGTCGGGTGTCGGGCAAGGTGACTGTCCCTGAGACCAGGGATCGACTTCAGTCTTTGAACACGGATCGAAATTTGTCACGGTAGCCGCGACTCAGCGGCACGGATTTGCCGCTCTCCAGGCGAATTTCATACCCGCCCGCGTCGGTCGTGCGGATTTCCTGGATCTTGTCGATGTTAACCAGGTAGCTGCGGTGCGTGCGCACGATCTGGCAAGGAGCGAGTTCTTCTTCCAGTTTTGCGAGCGTGTTGCGGACCAGGAAATCACGTTCGCCCGTCGACACCGTAACGTAGTTGCGGGCCGCCTCGAGATATTCGATATCCTCGCGCCGGATGATGGCCTCTCCCTTGCCGGTCTGGACGACCAGCCTGTCGGTCGTAATCGTTGCCTGGGACGCCCGGGCACGCACGCTACGGCGATGTCGATAGGCGGCGACGATTCCCACGAGTCCCAGGTAGATCTTGATGTCCTTTTGATACTCGATCATGAGGTTTCGGAACCAGAAGTCCGAGAATATGTAGCTCTCCTCCGAGAACAGGAATACCACGTACCGCAGGCCGATCATCAGGAAATAGTGCGCGACGGTGAAAAGCACGCTGCCCAGTACGTGGCCGGCGGCCGCCGACACCAGTCGATCGCGCCGTAGCGGGAACCGCGAAAGCCACCACGCGACACAGGGCACCAGCAGCAGGACTACCACAGCGCTTGTCACCTGTTCCGTGATCAGCCGGAAGCTGTCCGGTGTGTAGCCGTGGAAGCGCAGCTGGCTGAATTTGGTGAGCGTGTCCGCTGTCCAGAGTAAGGCAATCAGTGCCACGAAGAACGCAGCCTCGCCGAGCTTTCGCAATCCTGGCCTGGCCGTTATTCCGGCGGTCTCGCCAATCCCCGTCATTGTTCCATTTATCTCCGCTGCCGGCCTTTTGTCCCAGGGCATGGAATCACGCCGCGACGGTGCGATCAAATCCGCCGCCATCAGAAAATGAAGGATGTTTGAGCGATGATAGCCATTCTTTTAATTATCGACAGGGCCGCGCGGCTGCTCTACTACGCGCTCGTACTGACAGCACCCGCCGTATACCTTGCCGGACGGCCGCAGCCATCTCGATCGCACGACGCTCAGGCTGTTGCCGTCCGGAGACGTGCGCCAGGTGATCGAAACGTCCACCGACGAAGGACAATCCCGGGCGTCCGGATTCGATGCGGCGTATCGAATCCGGCAAGTAGAACATTCCTACCTTTCGCGGTCGTATTATCGCATTGAAAAGCGGGGCCAATGTCGTATCCTGCCGTGATGTGCCCGATGGTTGACCAGCAAACAAAGACTACCTTCGACGGCGGTTGCGTGTGCGGCGGCGTGCGCTACCGGATGGAGTCGCTACCGCTTTTTGTGCATTGTTGCCATTGTCGCTGGTGCCAGAGGGAGACGGGCGCATCGTATGCTCTAAATGCCCTGATAGAGGCTGATCGCGTAAGCCTTCTCAATGGCGAGCCGGAAATGACGCCGACACCGTCAAATAGTGGGAAGGGGCAGGAAATCTGGCGCTGCCCGAAATGCCGTGTTGCCTTATGGAGTAATTACGCAGGTTTTGGCAGCAAGGTACATTTCATCCGGGTGGGAACCCTTGACGAAGCCAACCGCATAACTCCCGATATCCACATTTACACGTCATCGAAGCAGCCGTGGGTGATCATTCCTGAAGGGCACGCCGCGGTCGGGAGGTATTACGATCTGAAAAAGTACTGGCCCGAGAGCAGTCGCACGAGACTGAAGCAGCTCCTCCGATAGGTCGATAACTAGAGGTGTTTCGTCAAATAGCTGACTCTGATGGTTAGTATGCGATCGATAACAACAATACTAATCGTGATGTTCGGGTTGAGCATGTCAGCTTGCTCGACGCTCGACGTTGACGACTATTGCCGGTACTCCGAGGCTCAATCGATCCGGAAAGCCGATCCGGGATCTTTGGCCCTGGTGCTGGGCGTGAAACCCGGGCGCACGAGAGTATCCCCGTTCGTCGTCTTTCGCAGCCTGTCGGAGAACACCCCGGAGGCATCCATCACGCTTTCGGGAACTGCCGCGCCCCATACCATGCCGATGAACCTCGACGAATCCCGATGCGCCGGCGTGGATTGGGGCACGTACACGCTCACGGTGGATCGCGAAGCGTGGAACGCGTTCTGGCTTGACGACCGGACTTCGCACTTCGAAGTCGCCATCGCTTTTCTCGACAACAGCGAACCACTGATGGTAAGCGCCTTTGGCGCCGCAATAGTGGATACAGCCGCCTCGGACTACCTGGTCGCCTGCGGCTGCTACTGGAAATAATTTCCAATAATCGGAACCCGCGTCGCAGTCAGGCCGCCCTCACACCGCCAGGTTGGCATGCTGGCGAACCGCAGGGATGCCGATTCGTTCCGGTGATGAACGTGTGGCTAAGAATCTGTTCCAAATCAGCGTCTTGGGGCGATTTCTGGCACGGCTGGCGGTACTGTGGCAATACGCCGTAACGGCCTGGCAGCGGTGAAGTCGAAGATCTCCGGAACATCATCAATGTTGTACGACCGGCTATCGTAACTCGCCGATTCTCTGGCCCTGGAGATATTTCCGGCCAATATCGGCATCGAGCACCACGCCATTGTCCTGGAAAACGATGACGATGTCGGAGCCACCGAAAAGGAAGAATCCGAATTCATCGCCTTTCTGCAGTTCTGCGCCGACCTCGGGCGTCAGGTTGACCGACGAGACGTAAGCCATACCGATCGGGAGCACGGCGACAAGGCCCACTTCGGGCGAGTCAATGACGATAAGCCCGCGTTCCTGGTTGAACTGATAGGTATCGCCGTCAACGACATCCAGCGAGCCGTCCGGAT
>JAACFJ010000075.1 GCA_009937505.1 Gammaproteobacteria bacterium | reverse complement strand
GTGAGATTTTCAATCACCGACCGTGGCCGGGTAACTGGACTGGAGCCTGTGGAAGTGCAGCCAGCTGAATTCACGGACATGCAAAAGCTCGTGCATCGGGAGATGCGCGCACGCCTCTATCGACCCCGTTTCGAAGATGCGGAGCCTGTCAAACGCACGGACGAGGTCTTCACGCACTTGTTTTATTACAAGCCGGCGGACCTCGAGGAAAGACGAGAGGAAGCGGCTGGCAACGCAGAATCCTAGCCGGCGGGTCCCGCCGGCGAGCTGAGAGGGGCAGCGAATGGCGTCAATGAATACGATCAGGCTGGCAGCTGCCACGATTGCAGCGATCGTGAGTTCGTCCGCGTTCGGCGACTGCCGCGATGACTGGATCTGCGTCGACGCGGTCGACCAGGGTGGCAACGTGGAGCTGCGCGCCAAGAACCTCCAGGATTACCCCGTGACCTATACGCTACGGGTTCGCACACGCTACTTCGATGTCACCGGCCCGAAAACGGTGACGCGCACACTTGGCCCGCAGGAATCGGCCCGCGTGATGTTGCTGAATCGCGCTGATGAGCGTTTCGAGGGCCACTATCGCTACTTTTACGAATGGACCGTCGGCGACAAGGACGCGGCACATGACGACGACCACGTTTATGCCTTGCCTTATGCCCGCGGCAAATCGTACCGGGTATTGCAGGGCTATGGCTCGCGATTCAGCCATACGGGTCTCGAAGCTTACGCCGTGGACTTCGACATGCCGGAGGGATCGCCGGTCCATGCGGCGCGCGCCGGCACCGTTGCACGGCTAGAGGAATCTCATTCGATCGGCTGCTGGGAAGACGGCTGCGGCCGCTACGCGAACTACATCGTCATACTTCACAACGACGGCACGACCGGCGAGTATTATCATCTGCAGAAAGGCGGTGCTCTCGTCGAAGTCGGGGACCACGTAACCCGCGGCCAGAAGATCGGCCTGTCTGGCAATACCGGCCACACGACGATGCCACATCTGCATTTCGCAGTTTACCGTGCGACCGAGTGGGGCAATACCCAGTCGATTCCGGTTCGATTCCATAGCGCGGACGGCGTGGTCATGCGGCCCCGCCACGGCGCACGCTACCAGGCGACCTGATATGTTCGGCAAAGACAAGAAGACCACCCTCCCCACTCGCGAGCAGGTCCTGCCGGGCCGCGACGCTGCGATGCCGGTGCCAGCCACGCATTTCGTAAATGGCAATCCGCTCCAAGGCCCGTTCGCGCCCGAGCTCGAACAAGCCGTGTTCGGGCTCGGCTGCTTCTGGGGCGCGGAACGTCGCTTCTGGGAAACCGCGGGCGTATTCAGCACGTCCGCGGGATACGCCGGTGGCATTACGCCGAATCCGACCTACGAGGAAGTGTGCAGCGGCCTTACCGGGCACACCGAAGTGGTGCTCGTGGTGTTCGACCCCGCGGTCGTCAGCTATGACAGCCTCCTGGCCGTCTTCTGGGAAGCACACGACCCTACCCAGGGGATGCGCCAGGGCAACGATACTGGCACCCAGTACCGGTCAGCTATCTACACGTGCAGCGATGCGCAACAGGATGCGGCGCGGAAATCACTGGATGCGTACCAGGTAGAGCTCGACAAGGCAGGCTATGGCAGGGTAACGACCGAAGTAGCGCCGCTCGAGACCTTTTACTATGCCGAGGATTATCACCAGCAATACCTGGCGAAAAACCCCGGAGGGTACTGCGGCATCGGCGGCACCGGCGTCAGCTGTCCGTCGGGCCTCGAGCTCGACCGCCAGAGCGCCTGAATTCCCCGGCGTCTGCTCATACTGTCACGCCCCCATCATTCCCGGTAGTATCGGCACCTCACTCGATGAGGACCCCGCCGTGGCAGCAAACAAAAAGACGCCCCGAAAACAGCGCAGGCCGAGCCGCAATCAGGCGGAGGAAGCGATCAGGACTCTGCTCCTGTGGGCTGGAGAAGATCCGGGCCGGGAAGGCCTGCTCGATACACCGAAGCGTGTCGTGTCTGCCTACGAGGACTGGTTCAGCGGCTACAAGGAAGACCCCATCAAGTTCATGAAGCGCACCTTCGAGGAAGTCGAGGGTTATGACGAGATGATCGTACTCCGCGATATCGGTTTCGAGTCGCATTGCGAACATCACATGGCGCCGATCATCGGTCGCGCCCATGTCGGCTACCTGCCGAACAACAAGATCGTCGGAATCAGCAAACTCGCTCGCGTCGTCGAGGCGTTCGCGCGTCGATTCCAGGTCCAGGAGAAGATGACGGCGCAGATTGCCAACTGCATCTGGAACGTCCTGAATCCGAAAGGGGTCGGCGTCGTCATACAGGCGACGCATCAATGCATGACCACGCGCGGCGTACACAAGTCGGACGTGTCGATGGTCACAAGCCAGATGCTCGGGACCTTCCGCAAGGATGCGCGCACACGCGCCGAATTCCTGGGCATGATCGACAAACAGCGCTGATTCCGCGGTCGACTTAACCGGAGCCTTTCTTGCGACGTTTCCGGTCATTACTGATTGCGGGGCTGGTGCTGCTCAGCCTTTACCTCGCGGCCTGGCCCGTGCCTGTCGATCCCGTTGCCTGGCAGGCACCCGAAGATCGTGGCCTCAGCGGCGCTTTTGCGGCGAACCAGGCGCTGGCGGGCGCGAGGGCGATCAGTCTCGACGCCCACGAAGGTCCGGAGGACGTAACCGTCGGGCACGACGGTGCGCTGTATGCGACGACGGATTCGGGAACGATACTGCGCATCGATCGGGATGCCGCCGTGGTTTCCGAGTTTGCCCGCGCCGGCGGCCGCCCGCTCGGCATCGAAACGGCATCCGACGGCTCCTTGCTCATCGCCAACGCCTATTCCGGCATACAGCGGATATCGCCGCGCGGCGAAGTCACCGTCCTGCTGGGCGAAGTTGACGGCAAGCCGCTCGTTTATGCGGACGATCTCGCCGTCTCCAGGGACGGCATCATCTATTTCTCCGAAGCATCCACGAAGTTCGGTGCGGAAGCCTGGAACGGCAGCTACGAGGCCAGCCTGCTGGACATCCTCGAACACGGCGGAAACGGGCGCGTAATTGCTTTCGATTCCCGAAACAATGACGTAAGCGTCCTCGTCGACGGACTCAATTTCGCCAACGGCGTTGCCATCAGCAGCGACGAACGTTTCCTGCTGATCGCGGAAACCGGCAGCTACCGGATCCTGCGTCACTGGCTGCGCGGGCCGGACGCCGGCACGACCGAGGTAATCATCGACAATCTGCCGGGCTTTCCCGACAACGTAAACAGCGGCGAAGAGGGGCGCTTCTGGGTCGGGCTCGTAGCGCCTCGCGACGCCAAACTCGACGGCTTGTCGGATCAGCCCTTCCTGCGCAAGGTCGTGCAGCGGCTGCCTCCTTTCTTGCGGCCCAGCGCTGTTCCTTCGTCGCACGTCATCGCGATAAGCGGCGACGGCGACATGCTGATGAGCCTGCAGGATCCGGCAGCCCGTTACCCTGCCATGACCGGCGTCTGCGAAACCGGGGAGCGGCTATACATCACGCGCCTGTTTGGCCACGACCTTCCGTACATCGACAAAGCCACGCTGACACGCTAGTCAGGGTTCGACGCCGATCGCGCAGAACCTCCTTTCTGCTGCTCCAGTTAGTCGAGCCCCAACTGCGCAAGGCCCTGCCTGAACGTGATATCGACCGGGATGCCTGCCCGGGTCAGGCGATCCAGGTCTGCCTGCAATTGCTCGCCGATGACACCCTCGGTTGCCGTCAGTTCGCTCGCGCCTGCGTAGTCTCCGTCGCCCTGCAAGGTCAGCAGCAGACGCGACAACTCGGTCATGGCCTGCGTCATGTTCTCGGCATCGACCCGGTACGTTCCGGACTCCGGATCACGTACGAAGGCGCCCTGCTCCTTGAAGAAATTGAACCGCACCATGTTTGCCTTGCCGTGTGCGCTGGCCGCGCCGAAACGGATTGAGCGGAAGATGCTGGCCATGAACGTCACGTAGTGATCCATGATGTCGACGTCGCCGAGCTCACCAGCCTTGTGCAGTTCCGTGACCATGTACAGGCCCAGCACGTCCGCCTTGCCCTCTTCCATGACCGACGCGACGTCGAGCAGCGCCTCCCGCACCGTGCCCCTGCCGGTAATCGTATTCTTGATACCGAGGCCATGGGCGACTTCATGGAACATGGTGTTGCCGAAAAACGCGTTGAACGTAACGTGCTTGCGCTGCGCTTCGTCGATCAACGTCCCCGAAATCGGCAGAAGTATTTTCTCGAACTTCGCCTGCATCGCGTTCTTCAGCTGCAGGCGCCGCGTCCCCTTCTCGAGCTGCACTTCCTCGTCGTTCGGCAAGTTGATCGCGATCGTCTTGGAGCCCGCATTGCTGTGGCCGGCATAGTAGACGACGTCATAAGCGTTCAGGTCCGAATCCGTGCCGGGTGTTTCCCACTTGTATTCTTTCGGAACCGGCAACCCTTCCTGCAGTTCCGGCAGGAACAGTGCAAAACGGCTCAGTCGCTCGCTCCACCCCATGTCCTTGATGAGGACGTAGGATGAGTAAGCGGCGCGGTAGCCGAACAAGCGATCTTCATAGGTCTCGATGGGCCCTATGACGACGTCGATCTCGTTCGACTTGACGTCCATCCAGAAAAGATCGCTCGTCTGGAAATTGTCGCTGATCAATGCCGCCCCCCGAAGCTTGAGGTAGGTCGCAAACTGCTGGTCTTCGGCGAGATCCGCAGCCTCGCGAAGCAGTGTTGCGGCCCGCTGCAGCTCTTCCTTGTAGGCAACGTGGTACGACACCTGGACCAGTTCACCGGCATTGTCTCGACGCAACAGCGAATAAAGGCCTTTCTTGCCCGGGAGATAAGCAGCGTCGAACTCTTCCTTGCTCATGTCGGGCGGATAGAAGTTCGCGCCGAGCGGCTTGGGGCCGACACCTTTAATGAAGGGGGAATCATCGGCAAGGCGGTCCCACGGTCCGTAATTCAGCACTGTGAATCGCCGCGCCTTTTCATCGTCAATGGACGCGATCTGGCCTTCGAAATCGTCTCCCCAGGCCTGGCGCCAGAACAGCTCATCCATGATCTGCGACGCTTCGATCAATACCCCGATCATCTCGCGCTGCGAGTCGCTTAAATGACCCAGGTCGGCCGTCAACTCGAATTCCGCGTAGATTTCGGGGCGCGGTTCAACCGTCTCGGTTGCGGATACAACCGGTTCGTCCGGCGTCTCTGCGCCGCAGGCCGCAAGCACCATCGCGGGTACGAGAATGCGCGCCGCGCGCGCGAGCATCGTTACGGTCACGTTGGGTCCTCTCTGAAAGCGGGTCGGCGATTATTGCACAGGTCGCAGCGGATTCGCGCCTCGAACGCTTCGTTCTAGAGATCGACGAGTTCGATGTCGGACGCGTCCAGATCCTCGCCGATGAACCGGCCACCGACCCGCGCGAAACGGCTTGCGCCATCGGTCGCCATCAGTTGCAACCGCCCCGGGCCTTGCTGTGCGTTTAGCAACCCGTCTTCGGCGAGCAAGGCCGCCGCGACACTTGCCGTGGTGCTTGCCGAGTCCACGATCGCGGTTCCTTCGCTAACGACGCGCTCGATCGCCGGCCTGAGCAACGGGAAATGCGTGCACCCCAGGATGATGCTGTGAGGCTCGAAATCCATGTCCGCGAGCGGCTCCAGGTAACGCCGGATAATTGCTTCCGCGATGCTGCCGGCCGTCCAGCCCTCCTCCGCCAACGACACCATTAGCTCGCAGGCGAGTTCGCGGACCTCGGCGAGCTTGTCGCGCCGGAGGATCGCCTCCCGGTATGCGCCGTAGCGGACCGTAGCCTCGGTGGCCAGCACCAGGTGCCGGCCACCCGGCCGGGTCGCGACCGCGGCGGTCGCCCCCGGCTCGACAACACCGATCACGGGCAGCGGTTTCACCTGTTCCTTCAACGCGTCCAGGGCAACCGCGGATGCCGTGTTGCAGGCCACAACGAGCAGCTTGATGCCGCGGTCCTGAAGCTGCGCGGTGGCCTGGCCCGCGTAGCGGCTGATCGATGACCTGCTCTTGGTACCGTAGGGCAGCCGCGCTGTATCGCCCAGGTAGATGAGGTCTTCCTGCGGCAGTGCCTGGCGAAGCGCGCGGAGCACGGTTAGCCCACCGACGCCGGAGTCGAAAACACCGATAGGCAGGCGCGTGTCGTGTGATGCATTCATAGGCGCATTGTGCCAGAGTACGGCGTGCAAAAATTTCTGTATGTCAGCGGCGCTGCCGTCGCCGTTCTCATCGTCGTCGGCTTGTTCCTGCCGAGACACAGCCGCGTTGAAGTCAGCACGCTCGTCGACGCACCCCCCGCGACCGTGTACGCGCTCGTCAACGACTTTCGCCGCGTGGACCTTTGGTCGCCGAGGACCGCCACTGATCCCAATGCGCGCGTAATTTTTTCCGGCCCCAAGCGCGGTATCGGCGCGACCGTCACATGGGACGGCGTCATTGTCGGCAGTGGTACGCAGACGATCGTGGAAAGCCGCGCGAACGAGCACGTAGCCACCACGCTCAACCCGGGGGAGCCGGGTGAAGCCCGAACGTGGTTCGACATCGGGCGCGAGGACGGCAGTACCCGGGTGACGTGGGGATTCGCGCATGATCACGGCCTGAACCTCGTCGGTCGTTACTTCGCCTTGCTACTGTCCGGAGTCGTGAAACGTGAATACGAAAGCGGCATCGGAGCACTGAAAGAACTCGCCGAATCCCTTCCGCGCACTGACTTCGGCGATCTCGACGTCGAGCACCTGGTGGTCGAACAGGTGCAGATCGCTTACCTGCCGACGACATCGTTGCCCGAGCCGGCAGCGATCTCGGAAGCCATGGGCAAGGCCTATTTCGAGATCCTCTCCTTCATCGATACGCACGGGCTGACGGAAGCCGGCGCAGCGTTATCCATCGTTCGCGGTTTCGCGGGCAGCCAGCTGCGTTTCGATGCAGCGATCCCGGTTCGTGGCATCACGGAGGAAACGCCACGCGGCAGCGCAGCGGTCAAACTGGGCAGCACGTATTCGGGGCCGGCAATCCGCGTTCGCCATGTGGGCTCTTACCGCCAACTCGGCACGACGCACCGCAAGCTTGCCGCCTATCTCACCGCCCTGGGTCTGGAGCGCAACGGTGATGCATGGGAGACCTACGTCAGCGATCCGACCCGGGTGCCCGAGGCAGAGCTCCTGACCGACGTTTACTACCCGGTCCGTGAGGACTAGGCGCCGGGGATCCTGCAAGGCCGCTGTTTCGAACTGGCGTCACCTTTTCGGCATACTTGCGCGCGGTTCGCGATCTCTGTTATAAGAAAGCTACGCAGGTATCTGAAAGTTCAGGGAGGAACGTGACGATCTTTTCGAAGATCGGTGACTGCAAGATGCAGTCGGCTCAGTAAGCGTAAAAAGCCGCTGAGAGGTGAAAAGAGCGGCATAACAAGAATACGAACGCTGGAGTGGAAATGACCTACCACGTCGACCGCTTATACGCCGCGGTGTCGGTACTCGCCGGCGACGGCCATATAAAACAAAGACTTATAAAGGCCTACCAGGAGAATCTCGACGATATCGTCGAGGACGATTTGCCCCGGAATCTGAAAAAAGCCTTTTGCGACCTGCGATCGCGGCTGCACTGCGTTGCCCCACTCAATGGCGAGGGGCCGGTTCGTGCCTCGGTTCGAAAGATGTCGGTCAGCGAGGCCAGCGAGTGTGCTGTAAAGGTCGTCGACCTTTACAGCAAGGTGATTCGCGAGGCGGAAAACCTGCAGGATCCGCTGCCGCTTCAACACGACGCCGAAAAGGTACCGCCTTTCCTCGTAAAGTCGGTTTAGTGATTCCCGGGCACTGATTTATAAGGCTTTCCTGAACTCCAGCGTCCAGTGCTCGTCGCCCAGATCGCGCCGGTCGCTGTGGAGCGGCTGCGCCTGCCCCGTCTCCCAGTTCGTCGCGAGTGTTTCGGACATAATGTAATCGCGGTGCTTCGCCAGCGCCCGCTCGATTCCGTCTGAACCACTCACGCCAAGGGCAATGCGGTCCGAGACCTCGAGTCCGGCCTGTTTTCGCGCGTCCTGGATGGACCGGACGATTTCCCGCGCCAGGCCTTCCTCGATCAGCGCCTCGTCCAGGCTCGTGTCCAGCGCCGTCAGGTAACCACCGTCCTCGCCGCAAGCATAGCCCTCGGCCGACTCGGTCTCGATCAGCACGTCATCGCCGCCGAGCTCGAGCTTCTTGCCGCCCGCATCGATTTCGAATGTCTCGCCCCGCGCAACGGCACCGGCAATAGACGCACCGTCGGCCTCCTCGAGCGCTTTCCTGATCACGGGGATCAGTTTCCCGTACTGCTTACCCAGCACCGGCAGATTCGGCTTGATCCGGTAGCTGACGAGACCGGCGTCGCGCGCGATGAACTCGATCGCTTTCACGTTGAGTTCCTCGAGAATCTGATCCTGGTGATCCTCGAGCGCCTTCGCGGCCTCGTCGCTGGGCGCCCGGACCAGGAGGCGGGACAGGGGTTGCCTCGTGCGGACGCCGGACTGGCCGCGCGCTGCCCGCGCCAATCCGACGACCTTCTGCACGACACCGACATCACGCAGCAGCTCGTCGTTTTGCCACTCGGGAACCGCGTCTGGCCACGGCACCATATGCACGCTGTCGGGCGCTTCGCCGTCGATGTTTCTTACCAGGTTCTGGTAGACGTGCTCCGCAAGAAACGGCACGAACGGCGCCATCAGTTCGTCGGCAACCTTGAGGCACTCGTACAAGGTCAGGTACGCCATGTGCTTGTCGTCGAGATCGGTCGACTTCCAGAAGCGGCGTCGATTACGCCGCACGTACCAGTTGCTGAGCTGGTCGATGAAGGACTCGATCGCTTCCCCCGCCGTCTTGGCGTCGTAGTCGTCCAGCGCATCCGTGACGGTCGTGATCGTGCGGTGCGCCAGTGCCAGCGCCCAGCGGTCGATTTCGGGGCGGGCTTCGACAGGCACGCGCTTCGAAACGTCTACCTCGTCCAGGCGCGCGTAGAGTACGAAGAAACCGTAAGTATTCCAGAAGGTGTTGATGAACGAGCTCGCCACTTCGGCAACGATCTCCACGGAGATGCGTTTCGGCATATCGGGCGACAAGCGGGCGAGAAAATACCAGCGCAGCGCGTCTGCGCCGACCGTGTCGAACACGTCGTACGGGTTCACGATGTTGCCGACGGACTTCGACATCTTTTTCCCGTCTTTGTCGACGATGAGGTTGAGACAGATGCAGTTCCGGTAGGCGACGCTATCCGAAACGAGCGTCGCGATCGCGTGCAGCGTGTAGAACCAGCCGCGAGTCTGGTCGATCGCCTCGCAGATGAAATCCGCCGGGAAATGTTGCTCGAAGATCTCCTGGTTCTCGAACGGGTAGTGCCACTGCGCGTAGGACATGGCACCCGAATCGAACCAGCAGTCGATCACCTCGGGTACCCGCTGCCAGGTCTTGCCGCCTTTCTCGTAGGTGATCTCGTCCACTGCGGGCCGGTGCAGATCGAGTTCCTCCAGCGACAGCCCGGACAACTGCTCGAGTTCTTCGACCGAACCGACGATCTCGTAGTTGCCCTCGCCGTCCGTCCAGATCGGCAATGGCGTGCCCCAGAAACGTTCCCGGGAGAGCGCCCAGTCCACGTTGTTCTCCAGCCAGTTGCCGAAACGGCCATCGCGGATATGCTCGGGCACCCACTTGATGGTCTGGTTGAGCTCGCTCATGCGCTCGCGGAACTGCGAAGTGCGGATATACCAGGCGTTTTTGGCGTAGTAGATGATCGGGTCGCCCGTGCGCCAGCCGAACGGGTAGTTATGCGTGTAGCGCTCGGAACGGAACATCATGCCCCGTTCCCTGAGGATACGGATCAGCGGTTTGTCGGCGTCCTTGAAGAACATTCCGGCCACCGGTTCGACGTCGTCGATGAAGTTGCCGTCGAGACCCACTCCGTGCACGACGGGCAGTCCGTGTTCCTGCCCGAACGCAAGGTCGTCGACACCATACGCGGGGGCCGTGTGCACGATACCCGTGCCGTCTTCAGTGCTGACGAAATCGGCGGGTAACACCTGGAAGGCGTCGGGGGCATCGACCTGCAGGTAGTCGAACAGTTGCTCGTAGCGCGTGCCTACTAGGTCGCTGCCTTTGACCGTTTTTGTCACTGCGTGCTCGATGTCGCGGAATACCGCTTCCCGAAGCGCTTCCGCGACGATCAGGGTCTGCCCCTCCGATTCGCAATAGCTGTAGTCGATGTCCTCGCCGACCGCCAGCGCCAGGTTCGACGGCAGCGTCCAGGGTGTCGTGGTCCACACCAGTATGTACGTGTCCTCCTCGCCCGACACCTTGAAACGGACCGTGATCGAGGGATCGTCGGTCTCCTTGTAGCCCAGAGCGAGTTCATGCGACGACAGCGTCGCGCCGATCCTCGGGTCGTAAGGCACGACTTTGTAGCCCCGGTAAATAAGGCCCTTGTCGAAGATGATCTTGAGGAGATTCCACACCGACTCGATGTAGCTGTTGTCGAGCGTGTAGTAGGCCTCGTCGAGGTGCACCCAGAAGCCCATGCGCTCGGTCATCTTCTCCCAGTCGCCGATGTAGGTCATGACCGATTCGCGGCAAAGGCGAGTGAACTCGCTGATGCCGACCTTCTCCTCGATCTCGTCCTTGTCGTAGCTTTCGATCCTGCCTTCCGTGTGTATCCCAGCCTGCCTTGCGCGGCACGTAGTAGCCGCGCATCGTCTTGTAGCGCGGGAAGATGTCCTTGAAGGCGCGTGCCAGCACGTGATGTATGCCGGGTTTGCCGTTCGCCGTCGGCGGGCCCTCGTTGAAACTGAAGCGTGGCCGCCCTTCCGACATCGCCAGCGTCTGTTCGAACGTTCCATGCTCGCGCCAGAATGCCAGCACCTCCTGTTCGAGGGCAGGCCCGTCATATCGACTGGATATTTCCTTGAACGTCAAACCATATTCTCCAATCTGTTCCCGTAGGAGCAGTTCTAGAACCGCGATCGCGCGCCGCGGCGCGCTCCTGCAAAAAATAAAAACGCCCCGGACGCATACTCTGCGCCCGGGGCGACAAAATTCATCGCGGTACCACCCGGCTTCGTGGCATCCGCCACCTCATGGACCTCCTGGTCCGCCGTCCGTGTCGTGGACCAGGCGGCTATGTCTACTGGGGCGCGCTCCTGCGCGACCTGTTCGGATAGCGACTCCGGGGTGATATTCGGCGGATTCCGGCCCGGGGCTTACACCGTCCCCCGGTCGCTCTGGCCAGAGTGGCCCGCCTGTTTGTCCCCATCGACGTCTTGCCGCGAAAATTAGCCTCTGGGGCCGCAAAACACAAGCGCGACGCCGGTCATTTTCGGCAAGCCGGGGCAGATATCGATAGGATAGGGTGCGATATGAATGCCATGAAACAGAAACTCGCCGCGATGCGGGAAGAACTGGAAAGCATCGCGGACACCGGCGACGACTCTGCCGCGGTTGTGGAACTGGACCAGGCCAAGGTCGGCAGGCTGTCACGCATGGACGCCTTGCAGGCGCAGGCTATGGCGAAGGCATCGGGACAGCGGCGTGCCGTGCAGCTCCGCGAGATCGAAGCCGCCCTGCGGCGCATCGATGACGGCAGCTACGGCAACTGTGAGCGTTGTGAAGAGCCCATCGATCCCCGGCGTCTGGACGCCGATCCCACTGCGCGGCTGTGCATCGACTGCGCGAGTAACAGCGAGTGACGCATAAGCCTGCCCCCGCATTCCCCGAGCCGGCGTTTGTCGAGACCAATGGCATTCGCATGGCGGTGTATGAACAGGGCGACGGTCCGCCGGTAATACTGCTGCACGGATTTCCCGAACTGGCATTCTCGTGGCGCCACCAGTTCCCCGCGCTCTCGGCAGCCGGGTTTCGTGCAATTGCCCCGGACCAGCGCGGCTATGGACGCACGGATGTACCGTCAGAGGTCCGTGACTACCGGGTCGAAGAACTGATCGCAGACATTTACGGGATGCTTGACGCGCTTGAACTCGATTCAGCCACGTTCGTTGGTCATGATTGGGGTGCGCTGCTGCTCTGGCAGATGGCGATGCGCGCGCCCGAGCGTATCGAACGCATGATCATCCTGAACATCCCGCACTATCCACGCCTGCCGGTCGATCCGATCCAGATCATGCGCGAACGCTTCGGCGACGAATTCTATATCGTCAATTTCCAGGACTCGGATGAGGCAGACAGGACCTTCGCAAACGATCCCGTGCACTTTTTCGACATGATGATGCGCCGCGGGCAAATTTCCCGGGAACAGTTCGACGAGCTTCCCCAGGCAGTGAAGGCTTTGAGCCTGTTGAAGGTACTGGCTCGCAGTCATGGCAGTGGTGAACCACTGCTGACGGACGCGGAACGCGATTACTTCGCCACTGCGTTTGCGAACACCGGATTCACGGGCCCGATCAACTGGTATCGCAACTGGACGCGCAACTGGGAAACACAGAAAGGCTTCGACCAGCACATCGGCATCCCCACACTCTTCATCGGCGCTGCGGATGACGTGATCATCGCTCCCGAGCATATCGAGGCAATGAAGCCCCTGGTGAGCGACCTCGAGATTCACATGCTCGAACATTGCGGGCACTGGAGCCAGCAGGAAAGACCGGACGAAGTGAACCGGCTGATGATCGACTGGCTGCGGCGGCGGTCCGCCTGAAATACGGTTAGTGCAGCGCCGGTGAGATGATCGCGTCGTTGCCCTCGCCAAACATGGCGCGGTCGAAGGCATTGACCAACGCATCCGTGTCCTGCGCGCCGATCACGAGCAGCCGGCGATTCAGGAGGAAGCCCGGCACCCCGGCAATACCGCTGGACCGGACCTGCGCCTCGCGCGACAGGACAATCTGTCGCACGCTCTCGTCAACTGTCACTCGATCGATATCCTCGGGCAACAGGCCGTGACGTCCGCCGAGTTCGACAAGAATCTCCAGGTTGCCGATATCCTCGCCACGCCGGAAAAACGCCGTCATGAGCTCCTCGGCGAGCGCACTTTGGTCCTTGCGCTGAGTCTCCGCAAGGTACATGAGCTGGTGAGCACGGAGCGTATTCGGCACGTGCTCGATCCGGTCGAATCGGAAGTCGATGTCTTCCTGACACGCGTCGGCTGCAAGCTGTTGGAGAACGGGCTCGACGTTGGCCGGGCTGCCGAACCGCATCGACAGGTAATCGTGCAGCGACATCCCTTCCTCGGGCATGTCGGGATTCAGCTGGTAGGGATACCAGCTGATATCGCTCGGCCCCTGCACCGCCTGCATCGCCTGATCGAAGCGCCGCTTGCCGATATAACAAAATGGACAAACCAGGTCCGCGATGACTTCCACATGCAGCGCGGCCGCAGGCGAGGGCCCCTGGTCCGGACCGGCGCCCCTGGTTCTCACAAGATGGGATAGTAATTCGCTCATCTGATTTCCTTCTCCATGCCAGCAGAGGTGGTGGTGTCCATCCTGATATCAAGCTTACCTGGGTAGCCTTAATCGGGCCTTAACCGGTTAGAACGGCGAAATCAGCGATAATTCCTGGAACTTTCGCGAAGTTCGACGAATTTACCGGCTGCTGGAGGTCATGGGGCTAGCGTCGCGGCCCAAACAGCCGGGCCATGCCGCGCTGCCAGGCAAACCAGGCGATCGAGCCAGAAATCAGGAAATTCACCAGTTCGGCCATGCCGGGAAAGCCCGCGCCGGTCTCGAGCATTTGTTCACTCACAAGCACCGAGCGCAGCGCAACGCTGAAGATCAACGTGACCAGGGTAGCCAGGGACTCGACGACACCGACCGCCGTTGACCATTCGGGCCGCCAGAGCGTCAGTCCGAGACAGCCGAATATCACGAGGTAATAGCCTGCCTTCAGATCCGGAAAACCCTGCAGGCCGGCGACGCGAACGTTGACGCCGAAGCCGTAATCGAGCATCAGGAATACGATCGTGGCCGCATAATACGCCTGCATAACGCGGCGCGACCCGAGATTCGGCGCTGCTGACATGACACCGGTTCCGTAACAAGATGTTGCAGTAAAACCCAGGCGCGCCGAAATGTGCAATATTCTCCCGTCAGACCCGGTCTACTGAGTACGAAGACCAACCAGGAGAGAGCGTTGCTGATCCGCAAACCTTCAGATATCCGCCCATCGGAGATTACGAGCAGGGACAATTATCTCAACCGCCGGCAGTTCATGTCGGCAGGGCTTGCTGCCGGCAGCATTGCGCTTGCTCCGCCGGCGCTTACGGCCGTAGTGCCGCGAGCGGAGTTTGCAAAAATTCCCGACGTGCAGAATAGCGAGTTCAGCACCGACGAAACTCCGACCAGCTACGACGACATCACTACGTACAACAATTTTTGGGAATTCGGCACGGCCAAGGACGACCCGGCGAAGCATTCAACGGGCTTCGAGCCGCGGCCCTGGCGCATTACGGTTGACGGGCATGCCGAGAAGACAGGCTCGTTCCACTTTGACGATTTTATGAAGCCATTCGACCTGGAGGAGCGCATCTACCGAATGCGCTGCGTCGAAGCCTGGTCGATGATTATCCCGTGGGTGGGCGTATCGCTGGCCGACGTCGTCAAGCATTTCCGGCCAACATCGAAGGCGAAGTACGTTGCATTCGAGACGCTTCACGATCCCGTGCGCATGCCCGGTCAGCGGAGGGACGTACTGGAGTGGCCGTATCGCGAAGGCCTGACCATTGCGGAAGCGACGAATCCCTTGCCTATCCTTGCAGTCGGCCTTTATGGCGAGGCGCTGCCCAACCCCAATGGCGCGCCGATCCGGCTCGTCGTGCCCTGGAAGTACGGTTTCAAGGGCATCAAGAGCATCGTGCGCATCAGTTTCGTCGAGGAACAGCCGCAAACCAGCTGGAACATGTCGCAGCCCTGGGAATACGGCTTCCACGCCAACGTCAATCCCGAAGTCGATCATCCCCGCTGGAGCCAGGCGCGCGAGCGGCGCATCGGCAGTGGGCGTTTTGCCAGCAAGCAGCCGACGCTGATGTTCAACGGTTACGGCGAGCACGTGGCGCACCTCTACAAGGGCCTCGACCTGCGCAAGAACTACTGAGACTTGGACACACTCAAGCAGATCCGCTTCGTCTGGAAGCCCGTCGTCTTCCTGCTGTGCCTCGTACCGGCACTGCTGCTGCTTGGCGATACATTCGAGATTACCGGCGCGCTTGGCGCCAATCCCGTGGAAGAGATTCAGGATCGGCTGGGCAACTGGGGGCTGCGTTTCATCTTGATCGCGCTCGCGGTGACGCCGCTGCGGCGAATCACGGGTTGGAACGGGCTGCAGCGATTCCGGCGCATGCTGGGGCTGTACGCGTTCTTTTATACGTTGCTGCACTTCCTGGCCTGGTTGTTCCTCGATCAGGGCATGCTGTTGTCGGCAATCCTCGAGGACATCGTAAAGCGACCATTCATCACCATCGGATTTGCGGCCTTGCTGATTCTCACCGCGATGGCGGCAACGTCGACAAACGGCATGCGACGTCGACTGGGCAGGCGCTGGCAGCAACTGCACTATGGCGCCTATGTCGTGGGCATACTCGGCGTCTGGCACTACTGGTGGCAGGTGAAGAAGGACATACGCGAACCGCTGATATACGCCGTCATCCTCGCGCTGTTGCTCGGGCTGCGTCTCTGGTTTCGTTACCGGAAATCATCACGGCGCCAGCGCAAGCCGAAACACACCGAAACGCTGGAAACCCGGTCTGGCAAGCCTTGAAAGCGCCACCGCCGCCATCATTTCTGCAGTCTGATTGAATCTCGGAGTACCAGCTATGTTCAAACGCGTAATGCTGTTCATTGCCACCAACCTGGCCGTCGTGCTCGTGCTGAGCATCGTGCTGCGGTTGCTGGGCGTTGACCGCATCCTCGACGAAAGCGGCGCCGGCATCAATTACGAAGCCCTGCTGGTGCTGTCGCTGGTTATTGGCTTTGGCGGCTCGTTCATATCGCTTGCCATGTCCAAGTGGCTGGCGAAGCGATCAACGGGGGCGCGAGTAATCACGCAGCCGCAGAACTCGGCCGAATCCTGGCTCGTCGCGACGGTCGAACGGCAGGCGCGTGAGGCCGGCATCGAGACGCCCGAAGTGGCCGTCTACGATGCGCCGGACATGAACGCGTTCGCGACCGGCGCCCGCCGTAATGCGGCCCTGGTGGCGGTCAGCACGGGACTGCTGCGCGGCATGCCGAAGGAAGAAGTCGAGGCGGTCCTGGCACATGAAATCTCGCACGTGGCCAACGGCGACATGGTAACGCTGACGCTCGTACAGGGCGTCGTAAATACCTTCGTGATCTTCCTGTCGCGCATCGTCGGTCATTTCGTGGACCGGGTCATACTGCGCAATGAGTCGGGCTATGGTCTCGGTTACTTCGGCGCGGTCATTGCGGCTCAGCTCGTGCTCGGCATCCTTGCCAGCACCATCGTGATGTGGGTCTCCCGCCAGCGCGAATTCCACGCGGACGCGGGCTCCGCGAAGCTCAATGGGCGCGAACCGATGATCCGGGCGCTGCAGCGGCTCGAGTCCAACGTGCCGTCGCAGCTACCCAAGGAAATGCAGGCCTTCGGCATCTCGGGCGGCAAGAGCGCGATGATGAAGCTCTTCATGAGCCACCCGCCGATCCCCGAGCGCATAAAAGCGCTGCAGCGGGCCTGAAACTCCCACGACCAGTCGAACCAAAGCCGGGCAATGCCCGGCTTTTTTTCGCTTTTATTGTCGCCACCTGGACCAACTCCACGCGGACAAGATGCTGCGAATTAGACTCATTCAAGATGAGTTAGACGAATTGACAGTAGCGAAGGCCGTAGCTCGCGCCTAGTCTTTATTGGTTAGGCGCCTGACAACATAGAGAGCGCGTGCGAATGGAATGCGATCTGCTGCACGGTTTCCGCCTTGGCGAGTGGCGCGTTTACCCGGAACGCAACTGTATCGTCTCGGACGGCAGGGAATTGCACCTTGAAGGCAAGATCATGGCCGTGCTCGTCTACCTGTGCGGCAAACCGCGGCAAGTCGTCCCGAAGTTCGAGTTGCTCGACAAGGTTTGGCCCAACCAGGCGGTTGCCGAAGGAGTGCTGACGCGAGCCGTGTACGAATTGCGGCGGATGCTCGACGACGATGCCGGCAAGCCGCGATATATCGAAAATGTTCCGCGCCTCGGCTACCGCCTCCTCGAACGGCCGCAGGTTCTGGACAGCGTAGTCAACCGGCCTTCGCGCCGCATGCGCAGGCGGTTGAAAACAGTTTCTGCTACCGCGATGGTACTTGCCGCCACGATGCTGGCCTACCAGCTTCTGACCGGCTACTCGGGGTCGCCGCGCATCCGTTCCGTCGCCGTCCTGCCGCTGGTCAACATGACTGGCGACAGCGACAAGAGCTACATCAGTGATGGCCTTACGGAAGAAATCATACATGTCATCGCGCAACAGCCGGCGCTCAGCGTGTCCGCGCGTACCTCGTCATTTGCGCTCCGCAATCAGGGGCTGACTGCCGAAGAGATAGGCCAAAGGCTCGGCGTAGACAGCATTATTGAGGGTAGCGTGCGAAATGAGCGCGGGGTGATGCGCGTAACGGTGCAGCTGATCGAGACACAATCGGGAGCCCACAGGGGATCGGTATCACTGGACGTCGCCGACGGCACTCTGTTCGCTGCACAGTCGCGACTATCAGAAATCGTCATTCGCATGCTCGGGGGTGCGGGTGCAGACGTGCAGTCGATGCCGGTCAGTGCATCGTCGACGGACCAAATCGAGGTCTACGGAGTCCCTGCGCGCTGCGCGGGAGTTTCTGCTGGAAGCCGTTCACCTCGACGACGATTTCGCGCCCGCCCATGCAAGCCTTGCGCAGCTCCATCTCGTCGCCCGTGCCTATCTGGGTATCGGAGTCGAGGAGACCCGCGATCTCGCCGAAGCGTCGCTTCGCAGGGCCCTGGCGTACGATCCCAATAACGTCGAGGCGTTAGTCGTCTCCGCCGCACTGACCGCAGACGCAGGGAATTACGACGAAGCGCTTCAGCTATTTGACCGCGCTATCGAGCTCCAGCCCAGTCACGCGATAGCATACCTCTGGCGCGGTGAGGTTCTCCACACTCTGGGCTACCTGCAGGTCGCTCGAGAAAGCGTCGAGACAGCCGTCAGGCTCGATCCGTTTGCGGGGTCCACGAACACCGTCATGGCGAAGGCTCAATCGTTCTTTCCGGACGATGAGCGCATGCTGACCGCCGCAAAGCAGGCGGAAGCATTCGATGCGCGCCTTGCGCCCAAGTTTCTTGCGCTCCACTATTTCCGTAACGGTGATACACAAGGATTCGCACGGGAACTGCATCGCTACCACGAAGTGCTCGGCATTCCTCCGGAGGCTACCGACCTGCTGCTCAGGGCCGCACGGAACGAACTCGAAGGAGACCCGCTATCGAATCAGCTGGATCGCTACGCAATCCGACGCAATAACTACTTCGCCCTCGAACTGGCGATGCTCGGGCAGCACTCGGCGGCGCTCGCCGCACTGCTCCGCTGGCCGAGCCACGAGGGCACCTTCATCGACGACATGTGGCTGCCCGAATTCAAAAAGGTGCGCGCCCTCCCCGGATTCCATGAACTGATCCGGCGGATGGGCCTGGACGATTACTGGCGCACCCATGCCCTGCCCGACGTCTGTAATAACAGAGCACCCGAGCCCATCTGCAATCTCCTGCTGGTCGACGCAGGCACTTGACCTGACCACCGGGGTGCCAAGGCAGACCGCATCCACCTGACACCCGATCTCAGGGCTCAGTGATCCGATACGATCCTCGTATTGAAGACAGTTCCGTCGAAAGCCAGCAGCACGTCGCCAGAGGGGCTAACGACGACGAAGTCATACGGCCCCGACGCTGTCATGCCGCCAGCGTCGACGGTGAGTATTCCGGACACGGTCAACATTGACCCGGGCGGAAAACCGAACGGGTTAATCACCAATACCGGCGTCTTGAATTTGTAGCTGAACTGGGACTTGCCGACTCTCTTCCACGCGCCGTGACCGGTCCCCAGCAATGCATCCGAGTTGGACATCGTCCCATCGCGATTGACTACCGTAACATCGACAGCGGGCGGCAAGCCGATGTTATTTGTGATCAATACCTGTGGCAACCTGAGTTCCGGCAAGCGTGAAGACCACAACAAGAAATGCGACTAGAGAGGAAATTCGTTTGGACATGGCAGATCTCCGTTATTTTGTAGTTGGAGTACGTTCCGGAAACGCCTGCAGGCGCTCCGACCATCGCCTGATTGTGTGGATCGCCACGCGAAAAGTAATGAGGTAACGATTAGGTAACGATGATGTGGCCGGGAATCGTGCCCAGGTCGCGAATTGGACTCATTCAAAACAGCCAGACACAATGCTCAGCGAAACAGCCTGACCGCCAAAAAAAAGCCCGGCCGGAGCCGGGCTTTTTGTCGTACGAGCGGGGTGGCTTACATCATGCCGCCCATGCCGCCCATGCCGCCCATGTCGGGCATCCCGGCAGCCTCATCCTTCGGTACCTCGGCAACCATCGCCTCGGTCGTCAGGAGCAGGCCGGACACGGACGCCGCATTCTGCAGCGCGTGGCGCGTGACCTTCGTCGGATCGAGGATACCGGCCTCGATCATGTCGACGAACTCGTCGGTCGCCGCATTGTAGCCGTAGTTGCCCTTGCCTTTGGCAACGGCGTTCAGCACGACGCTGGCGTCGCCGCCGGCGTTGTGAACGATCTGACGCAACGGCTCCTCGACGGCACGCTTCAGGATATTGATGCCGACATCCTGGTCGTGGTTGTCGCCCTTCAGCTTGCCGATGGCCTTGACGGCGCGGATAAAGGCAACACCACCACCCGGCACGACGCCTTCTTCGACGGCGGCGCGGGTCGCGTGCAGCGCGTCCTCGACACGAGCCTTCTTCTCCTTCATCTCGACTTCGGTCGCAGCACCAACCTTGATCACGGCAACACCGCCGGACAGCTTGGCAACACGTTCCTGGAGCTTCTCGCGGTCGTAGTCCGAGGTCGACTCCTGGATCTCCCGGTTGATCTGATCGACGCGGCCGTGGATGTCCTCGGCACGCCCCGCGCCGTCGATGATCGTCGTGTTTTCTTTGGTGATCTGGATCTTCTTGGCCTCACCGAGATCGTCGAGCGTCGCCTTCTCGAGCGACAGGCCGACCTCTTCCGAGATCACCTGGCCGCCCGTCAGGATCGCGATGTCCTGCAGCATGGCCTTGCGACGATCGCCGAAGCCCGGCGCCTTGACGGCAGCCACCTTGACGATGCCGCGGATGTTGTTGACCACGAGCGTTGCGAGCGCTTCGCCCTCGACGTCTTCGGCGACGATGACGAGCGGACGACCGGCTTTCGCCACGCCTTCGAGGACCGGCAGAAGGTCGCGAATGTTCGAGATCTTCTTGTCGTACAGGAGGATCAGCGGATTCTCGTGCTCGACCTGCTGGCTGGTCGGCTCATTGATGAAATAAGGCGACAGGTAGCCGCGGTCGAACTGCATGCCCTCGACGACGTCCAGTTCGTTGGCCAGGCCCTGCCCTTCCTCGACCGTGATGACGCCTTCCTTGCCGACCTTCTCCATCGCTTCGGAGATGATCTCGCCGATCTCGACATCCGAGTTCGCCGAGATGCTGCCGACCTGGGCGATCGCCTTGCTGTCCTCGCAGGGCTCCGACAGCTTCTTGAGCTCGTCGACGATCGCGATGGTTGCCTTGTCGATACCACGCTTCAGGTCCATCGGGTTCATGCCGGCCGCGACCGACTTCAGGCCTTCGCGCAGGATCGCCTGTGCCAGAACCGTTGCGGTCGTGGTGCCGTCACCCGCTTCATCCGACGTCTGGGAAGCGACCTCCTTGACCATCTGGGCGCCCATGTTCTCGAATTTGTCCTCGAGCTCGATCTCTTTCGCAACCGAGACGCCGTCCTTCGTGACCGTCGGCGCGCCGAAACTCTTGTCGAGCACCGCGTTCCGGCCTTTCGGGCCGAGCGTCACCTTTACTGCGTTGGCGAGAACGTTCACGCCGGCGAACATCTTGTGCCGTGCGTCGTCGCCAAAACGTACTTCTTTAGCAGCCATGTGTATTTCCTCTGATATCTACAGCGGCTCCTGCCGCCAGGTTGAATTTCTGGATGAGTTAACGGAGTTTCAGGCTTCGATGACCGCCATGATGTCGTCTTCCTTCATCACGAGCAGTTCTTCACCTTCGACCTTTACCTCTGTGCCGGCATACTTGCCGAACAGGACCTTGTCGCCAACCTTGACGTCCAGGGCCCGAATCTCGCCGTTCTCGAGGATCTTGCCGTTACCGGCGGCAATGACCTCACCCTTGATCGGTTTCTCGGTCGCGGCGTCCGGAATGACGATGCCGCCTGGCGAGGTGCGCTCTTCTTCCATGCGCTTTACGATGACCCGATCATGAAGCGGACGAATCCTCATGGTTCTATTCTCCTATAATCTGTTGATTTTTAACCGACTTTTTGCGGACTTCCGGGCCGCGTTGTTAGCACTCGGCCTTGGGGAGTGCTAATGATAGGGATGGCGATTCAAATTTCAAGCGCCATTCGAGAGGTTCTCGGCTAAAAACGCGACGGTCATCCATGACAACGCCCCCGCCCGCCGGTATCCTGCTTCGCGCCCGGCGAGAAATTCGAAACATTCGCGGCCCTTTGAGGGTCTACTTCGGGGCAGGACCTGCCCCCGGCTACTGGATTATGACGACAACTTCGCTGATTTCCCGCTTGCTGCTCGCCGCGGCCCTGATCGCGCCGCTGCAGGCTCTCGCCGCTGACGACGACCCCCCCCGGCCGGAGGACGTGTTCCGCTACGCCGTTTTCGACGCGGGCGACGCCATCGAAATCGACTGGGCCGTGGACGACGGCTTCTACATGTACCAGAGCGCGTTCGGCTTCGAGTCGGCGGATCCTGCCATCGTGCTCGGTGCACCGGAACTGCCCGAAGGCAAGATCTACAACGACGAGTTTCTCGGTGAGCAGGTTATTTACCGGGGCAATTTCTTCGTCCGCATCCCCTACTCGGTGAAGGGCGACAAACCGGACTCCATGCTGCTGACGATCAACAGCCGCGGCTGCACCGACGACGGTTTCTGCTACATGCCGCAGACCTGGGTAGAGACCGTCGCACTGAGCAAGCCGGCGAAGGACAGCGGCAAGATCGACCTGGGCGGCCTCGTGGGCGGCAACGCGAGCGAATTCCCGCCGCCGGAGGAAGTGTTCTTCCCCGACGTGTTCCCGGTCGACGGCAACACGGTAGAGATCGGTATTCGTATAGAGCCCGGCTTCTACGTCTACAAGCACCGCATAAGTGCGAAGTCGCTGAGCCCCGATGCCCAGGCCGGCCAGCTCGACCTGCCGAAAGGTAAACTGAAGTACGACGAGTTCTTTGGCGAATCCGAGGTCTATTACGGCGAGGTTATCGGACGGCTGGCTATCGCGCGGGCAACGCCCGAGGCGATGGAGCTCGAGCTCGAGGTAGGCTACCAGGGTTGTGCCGACGGCGGCCTTTGCTACCTGCCGCAAACGAAGGTCATGACTGTCAGCCTGCCCGCGGCCGAGGTCGTCAGCGAGCTCGGTGCGGCCGCCGCATTGTCGGGCGGCGCCCCGGCGCCACCAGTGTCCGAGCAGAGCCGCATCGCGCAGATCATCAGCGGCTCGCCCGTCTGGTTCGTCGTCACCGCGATGTTCGGTTTCGGCCTTTTGCTCGCGTTCACGCCCTGCGTGCTGCCGATGATCCCGATACTGACCGCGATCATCGCGGGTGAGGGTGATGACGTCACTCCGGCTCGCGGCTTCGGCCTCGCACTCAGCTACGTGCTGGGCATGGCAATCGTCTACACCGCCGCCGGCGTCGTCGCAGTCGCTGCCGGCGCGCAGGTCCAGGCCGCGTTCAATCAGCCCTGGGTTCTGAGCCTGTTCGCCGTACTTTTCGTCGTGCTGGCGATCGCAATGTTCGGCGCATTCGATCTGCAGATGCCGAGCTCGATCCAGGGCAGGCTGGCCGCCATCAGCAGCAACCAGAATAGCGGCACGGTCATCGGGGCATTCGTCATGGGCGCGCTGTCATCGCTGATCGTCACGGCCTGCGTTGCCCCGGCGCTCGTCGCGGCACTGGCCGTGATGTCGCAGTCGGGTGACTACTTCCGCGGCGGACTCGCACTGTTCGCGATGAGCCTCGGCATGGGCGCACCGCTGCTGCTCGTCGGCGCGGCGCAGGGCAAGTTCCTGCCGAAGGCGGGGCCCTGGATGGTCGCCGTCAAGGGCGCATTCGGCTTCATGATGCTGGGCCTTGCAATCTGGATGCTGTCGCGTTTCCTGCCGGGGACGCTCATCATGGCGATGTGGGCCGTACTGGTGTTCATGATCGGCGTGTTCATGGGCGGGCTGACCACGCTCTCCGCAGAGTCGACCGTGCCGCAGAAGCTCGGCAAGGGCTTCGGCGGACTCGCGATCATTTACGGCATCCTCCTCGTGATCGGCGCGGCGACCGGTGGCACCAATCCACTGCAGCCGCTCGCGACCGCGAGTTTCGGCGGCGCCGGCGGAGAAGCCGTCGCCAGCCATGACGAACTGCCTTTCCAGCGCATCAAGACGGTGGATGACCTGGACCGCGAGATCGCCACGGCGTCGAAGCAGGGCAAGACCGTGATGCTCGACTTCTACGCAGACTGGTGCGTATCGTGCAAGGAAATGGAGGCATGGACGTTCACTGATGCCAACGTGCAGGCGGCGTTGTCGAACACGGTGTGGCTGCAGGCGGATGTCACCGCGAACGATGCCGAGGACAAGGCGTTGCTCGATCGTTTCGGCGTTTTCGGGCCGCCGACGATCATCTTCTTCGGCACGGACGGCCAGCAGCGTCATGGCTACGAAGTCGTGGGTTACATGAAGGCAGAGGTATTTGCCAACCACGTGCAGAAGGCGTTCGCCGCGCCGGCAGTCACCGCCAGTATGGATCGTTAATAATGCCGTAGAAGCGCGCTTCGGCGCGCGATGATGACTGCGGCAAATCGCGCTTCGAGAAGCGCTCCTACCATGAGGACAGAAGATCGTGTCGAGAGTTTTACTAGTCTTCGGGGTTGCACTATTCGGCCTGATGGCGGGCGCGCTATTCATGGCGGGCCGTATCGCGGCCGTCAAGAAGGAACCCGCAGCTGCCGGGCAACCGCAGTTCGAGACGATGGAAGCACCGGCTCTCGAAGCCAATTCGCATCCGTCGTTTTCACTGATGGGCCTCGACGGCGAAATGCACGACTTCGACGAATTCGATGGCCGCCACCGGCTTCTCAACTTCTGGGCAACCTGGTGCGCGCCGTGCCGCCGGGAAATACCCTTGCTGAAAGAGTTCCAGGCGGAACAGGGCGACGACGGCATCCTCGTCATCGGCATCGCCGTCGACATCATGGAGGAGGTCCGGGAATACGCCGAAGCCGCAGAGTTCAACTACCCCATCCTCGTGGGCGAGATGGACGCGATGGCGGTGGCCGAACAATCCGGACTGCAGTTTCACGCGATGCCGTTCACGATGATCGTTTCAGCGAACGGCGAATTCCTGAATGCCCACTTCGGCGAGCTGCATCGCCCCGACCTCGACAAGGTCAGTGACGTGCTTGCCCGCCTCGACGCCGGCGAGATCGACACCGACACGGCCCGCGAGGCCCTCGACCTCTAAACGACTTTTGTCTCACCGCGGGATGCGGCGGCATCGAAGACTTCTTTGTGCGGGGGCCGACGGGGTGTTCCTCTCCGTCATGGCTCGCTGCGCTGCACTTTACTTCCGTCGAGGAACACCCCGGTCGGCCCGCGCCGGCGCGATCGCGCCGCGGTGATCTGTCATGCCGGCGATCCGGGCGTTTTTCGACCGAAGTAAAGCGGACCTAAGGGAGCCATGAGGGAGAGAAATGACCGGATTGCCGGCGTGACCCGTGATGTCATCGCAATCCCACCGGTCCGCGTACGACCGATTTTGGTACCAAATTCAGGAAAAGTCGGTAGAATTGCCGCTATCTTCGGTGATCTCGCAGGAATTGGCGGCAAATGTCGACTTTTCTCCTTATCAATGGCCCGAACCTCAACCTCCTCGGTTCACGTGAGCCCGATGTTTACGGCGCAACGACGCTTGCCGATATCGAGGCGCGTTGCGCGGCGGTCGCCGCCGACCTGGGCCACGACATCGCCTGCTGCCAGAGCAATGCCGAACACGAACTGATCGACCGGGTGCAGAAAGCGAAAGCCGATGGCGTGACGTTCATCATCATCAATCCCGGTGCGTTCACGCACACCAGCGTCGCGCTGCGCGATGCGCTGCTCGCGGTCGATATCCCGTTTATCGAAGTGCACCTCAGCAATACGTTTGCGCGCGAGGAATTTCGCCATAACAGTTATTTCAGTGACATCGCTACCGCCTGCCTGTTCGGCTTCGGTGCCTACGGCTACGAACTCGCCGTGCACGCCGCCGGACGCCACGTAGCAGTGGGTGAGGAAAAATAATGGACATCAGAAAAGTCAAAAAACTGATCGAGTTACTGGACGAGTCCGGTATCGCGGAAATCGAGATTACGGAAGGCGAGGAAGCCGTGCGCATCAGCCGCTATGCGACGGGTGCACCTGCAGCGCCTCCGCCAGCGGCCGCGCCTGCGCCCCAGGCATCGCTACCCGCAGCGGCACCTGCGCAACCGGCCGAAGCCGTCGCTGCGCCGGCCGACGAGGATGGCTATATGGTGACGGCGCCGATGGTCGGCACGTACTATTCGGCCTCCTCGCCAGGTGCGGCGCCCTACGTCCAGGTCGGTGATCGCGTGAGCGAGGGCGACACGCTGTGCATCATCGAAGCCATGAAGATGATGAACCAGATCGAAGCCGACGTTTCCGGCGTGATCAAGTCGATTCGCGTACAGAACGGCGAGCCGGTCGAATACGGCCAGGTGTTGTTCGTCATCGACCAGCGCGCTTCTGACTGACGGGCCGCAATCCCATGCTCGATAAAGTCGTTATAGCCAATCGTGGCGAGATTGCGCTGCGTATCCTGCGCGCATGCAGGGAACTCGATATCAAGACCGTCGCGGTGCACTCCAGTGCCGACAACAACCTCAAACACGTGTTGCTGGCCGACGAAACCGTGTGCATCGGTCCCCCGCCCTCGGTAGACAGCTATCTGAACATGCCCGCGATCATCAGCGCCGCGGAAGTTACGGACGCCGTGGGCATACACCCGGGTTACGGCTTCCTGTCGGAGAACGCCGATTTTGCCGAGCGCTGCGAATCGTCGGGTTTCGTCTTTATTGGACCGCCCTCGGATGCGATCCGGCTCATGGGGGACAAGGTGTCGGCTATCAGGGCGATGAAGGAAGCCGGCGTGCCTTGCGTGCCTGGTTCCGACGGGCCGCTCGGCGAAGACAACGACGAGAACCAGCGCCTGGCGCGGGACATCGGCTACCCGATCATCATCAAGGCCGCGGGCGGCGGTGGTGGCCGCGGCATGCGTGTCGTGCATTCGGAAGCGTCGCTGATCGCGGCCATCACGGTCACCAAGGCCGAGGCGCGCGCCGCATTCGACAACGACATAGTGTACATGGAGAAATTCCTCGAGCATCCGCGGCACGTGGAATTCCAGTTGCTCGCCGACGGTCAGGGTAATGCCGTCCACCTCGGCGAACGCGACTGCTCCATGCAGCGCAGGCATCAAAAGGTCATCGAGGAGGCTCCGGCCCCCGGCATAACGGAGGAACAGCGGCAGAAAATCGGCGAGCGCTGCGTCAATGCCTGCCTCGAGATGGGCTACCGCAGCGCCGGCACGTTCGAATTCCTCTACCAGGACGGCGAGTTCTACTTCATCGAGATGAATACGCGCCTGCAGGTCGAGCACCCGGTAACGGAAATGATCACCGGCGTCGACATCGTGCGCGAGCAATTGCGCATCGCCAGCGGCGAGAAGCTCGATATCAGGCAGGAAGACGTCAAGATCCAGGGCCATGCGATCGAGTGCCGCATCAATGCGGAAGATCCGAAGACCTTCATGCCGTCTCCCGGGCTGGTAACGCTGTGGCATTCTCCGGGCGGGCCCGGCGTCCGCATCGACAGCCACGTCTACAGTGGCTACAAGGTGCCACCGTTCTATGACTCGATGATCGGCAAGCTTATTGCCCATGGCCACGATCGCGACGCTGCGTTTGCGCGAATGCGCAATGCGCTGACCGAGATCGTCATCGAGGGCATCAAGACCAATGTCCCCCTGCACAGGGAGATCTTCCAGCATGCCGCATTCCAGGCGGGCGGCACCGATATTCACTATCTCGAGAAGAGGCTGGGACTCAAGTAGGAATGGCCGGGAAGGATGGAGTGGCGACAGTTCGTAATGAACCTGGAAACGCTCAGCCCGGCGAGCGTCGAGGAAGTTCTGGTCCGGCACGGTGCAACGTCTGTCACCTTCAGCGACGCGGGTGACGTGCCTGTCCTCGAACCCGGTCCCGGCGAAACGCCACTCTGGAACAACACCCGCATCACCGGCCTGTTCCACTCAGGCGTCGACATCGATGCAGTACTGGCCGACCTGCGCGACTCGCTCGCCGTCGACGAACTTCCCGACCATCGCCTCGAGACCCTCGCCGATCGCGACTGGGAACGCGAGTGGCTCAGGGACTTCGGGCCGATGCAATTCGGCAGGCGCCTGTGGATATGCCCCGCGGGCAGTGATCCGGGGCAAACGGACGCGGTCGTGGTCAGACTCGATCCCGGCCTCGCCTTCGGCACCGGGACGCACGCGACGACGGCCATGTGCCTCGAATGGCTGGACAGCAGCGAGCTGCAGGGCCAGACGCTGCTCGATTATGGCTGCGGCTCAGGCGTGCTGGCCATTGCCGCACTAAAACTCGGCTGCGAGCGCGCCCACGCCATCGACATCGATGTGCAGGCGGTCACAGCGACCCGCGAGAATGCGGTGCAAAATGGCGTGGTCGACAGGTTGACTGTTCATGCTGCGGGGGCGGACATCGAGGGGCATTTCGACGTCGTCGTTGCGAACATACTCGCGGGACCGCTGAAGGAACTGGCCGAATCCATCTCGAACCGCGTGATACCGGGCGGCCGGCTGGCATTGTCGGGCATACTGTCGGAACAGGCAGCGGAAGTGATGGAAGCTTACGCGCCGTGGGTGGACTTCGACGAGCCGGAGTTCCGCCAGCAGGACGGTCAGACCTGGGTACGACTGACGGGCAGGAAAAGGCACAGCTAGCAATGTTCACACAGTGTCCCGAATGTGGCACCGCGTTTCGCGTAACCGCCGAGGTCCTCAGGCAGGCCGCCGGCAAGGTGCGTTGCGGCGGCTGCGGCAGCGCATTCAATGCGCTGGACTTCCTGTCCGAGCAGAGACCGGTGACGCACGTGCCGCCCCCCGCAGAAGAAGGTCCTGCCGAACCGGCGCTCGAACCTCCGCAGCTCGAGGCGGATGAACCACCCGAGGCCATTTCGGCAGAACGCAGCGCAGCGCTCCTCAAGACCCTCGACGAACTCGCCGGCTCGGATATCCGGATCGAGGATACGGGCATCGAATGGCGGGTCCTCGACGAGGAGGACGAGAGCGATCATGAAACCCACAATGAGGGGCCAACGGACGATACCGGTTCGATGCGCTGGTTTATCGACGAGTCGCCGACGCCCGTCGATGAGCAGCTCTCGGCTGAACCGGGTGATGTCGATTCCCCGGAGATCTTCGAACCCGCGCAGACGGACGCGGCTGCCGAAGAGATGCGATTCGACGACGACACGCCGCTCCCGGACGACTTCGACTTCGACTTCGACAGCGAGCCGGCAGAGTCCGGCTCCGCAGCTGCCGTCGAAGTCCGCGAGGCCCCAGCCGAGCCCGACACCGTCCAGGTCGACCTCGCGTTCGGCGAGCCCGAGGACTGGGAGGACCTGCTCGGCGAAGTCGACGAAGACGAACTGGCGGAGACGGAAGCGACCGTCATCGCACCAGATGACGACGAGGCCGAGACCGGGGAAGACGAACCACTGCCGGACGTGGACACGCAATTTGCAACCCAGGCGGAGGCAATGGGTATCGACCTCAGCGGTGTCTACGCACAGGCTGAAGAATCCGCCGAAAAGGCCGCAGAAGAATCCGCCGGGGAATCGACAATCGACGATGATCTTATCGCGGCCGCGTTCGAAGCCGAGGCAAAACTGGCAGAGGAAGAGCCCCGCGAAGAATCTGCCGACACGATAATCGGCATCGAGGAAGACGCGGACGGCGATTCGGACGATGAATTCAGCGACCTCGATCTCGACGTCGATGAGCTCGACGACCTCATCGAAGCGAGGGACAAAGAGCTGGTCGCGAGCACTGAAGAAGACGCTAAGCTTGCCGCCGAGCTGGGCCTCGACGAGGAGCTCGAGTCGGAAGACGACAAGCCCGAGCTTGTCGTACCGCCGCTGACCGAAGAAGAACAGACCATCAACATGATGATCGACCAGGACCTGCTCGCCATCGCGGTGGAAGACGAGGACGGGTTCGCCTCCACGATCGTCCAGAAGCAGACCTCGGAGCAAGACCAACCTTCGGAAGACCAGGGCGAAGAGGCGGCGGAGACGAAATCACACGGCGACCATGCCGATAAGGACAGTCCGCTGGTCGAGACGATCATCATGGAAGGCGAATTCGTTCGTGACGCTGTCGAGGAAGAAAGGCTCGAAGCAGAGAGGCAGAAGACCGCCGAGGCCGAACAGGAAAAGGACTCCGAAGCGGACACTGGCAAGAGCAAGAGAGACGAACGAGCCGAAGGGAAAGAACCCCTCGACTATCGGATGGTTGCCGGGATAGCGGCCCTCGCCCTCCTCCTGGGGGCTCAGTTCGTGCATCAGTCGCGGGAGTCGCTTGCCGTCTACCCGGCCTTCAACAAGAGCGTGGGATCGGTCTACCGCATGCTCGGCAAGCCGGTCGTACCGGCATGGGATGTCGCAGGCTGGCGCTTTGAGGCGACAAAGGGCAGCACCGATGAGAGCGACGAGATGCTGACGATCTATTCGCGAATCGGCAACAAGTCCGGCGAGGCGCTACCGTATCCGCTGATCAATGTGTCACTCACGGATCGATTCGAGGACATCATCGGCAGCAAGGTGCTCGAACCGGGCGACTACCTGGCCGAGAGCCTCGACACGCGACAACCCGTGGCGCCCGGCGAGACGTTCAGCGCCGTGATTTCGATCGAGGCACCCGATGCCGACGCGACCGGCTTCAAGCTGAACGTCTGTTATCGGCAGCCGGGCGGCCGGCTCCGCTGCGCGATCGATGATTTCAAATAACCTGAAAATCGGTCCCTACGAATTCGACAGCCCGTTCGTGCTGGCGCCCATGGCCGGCGTCACGGACAAGCCATTCCGCAAGCTTTGCAGGTACTTCGGCGCCGGAATGACGACCTCCGAGATGACCACGGCCGACACTGGCCTGTGGCAGACACCCAAATCGCGCCACCGGCTCGACCTCGACCTGGAGGCCGAGCCGGTCGCCGTCCAGATTGCGGGATCCGAGCCGGACCAGCTGGCCCTCGCCGCCCGCGCGTGTGTGGCGCGTGGCGCGCAGATTGTCGACATCAACATGGGCTGTCCCGCGAAGAAGGTGTGCAGGAAACTGGCCGGCTCAGCGCTCATGAAAGACGAGGCTCTGGTTGCGCGGATTCTCGAGGCAGTTGTCGCGGCGGTCGACGTGCCGGTGACCTTGAAAATGCGGACCGGCTGGGACCCCGAACATCGCAACGGCCGGCGGATCGCGCGCATCGCGGAAGACAGCGGCATCCGTTCACTCGCAATTCACGGCCGCACGCGCGCATGCCGTTACCACGGTGAGGCCGAATACGAGACGATTGCGAGCATCAAACAACGGGTTTCAATACCGGTTATTGCCAATGGCGACCTGACGACTCCGGAGAAGTCGCTTGAAGTTTTACGCCTAACTAATGCAGATGGCTTGATGATCGGGCGCGGCGCACAGGGACGACCCTGGATATTCCGCGAACTCAATTTTTATCTCGAAAACGGCACGCGAAAAGTGCCGCTGGATAAAAATGAATTGCGTGCTATCATGCTCGGCCACCTGAATGATTTGCACCGTTTTTACGGGGAAAAGAGAGGCGTTCGGGTGGCTCGAAAGCACCTGACCTGGTACTGCGACAAGCTCGCGAATGCAGACGAGT
>JAACFJ010000074.1 GCA_009937505.1 Gammaproteobacteria bacterium | reverse complement strand
AGACCCAGCGAGTGCCCGCAGAGGTAAACGGGCTCGCGGCCGCCTCGCTGGCTCGGAAATTCGAACTGGTCGCGGAACCCGGCGAGCGGATCGTCCCGGTCGAGACTGGCGGCAAAATCCGCAGAGTCCTCGTAGTACATCAGTCCTGGCCGGGAACCTGGTATACGCGAGCCACTTTCGTGTCGAGCCGCACGGCCGTCAGCTGCCGGCCCCATACGCAGCCCGTGTCGAGACTCACGAGGCCCGGCAGTACGATCAGGCCGAGCTGGGACCAGTGGCCGAAAACGATACGCGTGTCCCCCCATGCGTGCTCCGGGAAGTCGAACCACGCGATACGTTTTTTGCCGCCTCGCCAGGGTGCGCCCGTGGCGCGCATGTTGAAATGCAGGTCGGGCGTCAACATGCGCATGCGTGTCAGGCAATTGATAATGAAACGGAGACGACTGTATCCCTTGTGCGTGCCCGACCAGTAGCCAGGCCGGTTGCCGTACATCTTGGTAAGCAGCGTCGCGAATTTCGGGCCCTGCAAAACCGCTTCCACCTCTGCGGCCCGCTTGAGCGTCTTGCTCACGCTCCAGGTAGGGTGCGTGCCCGCGTGCACGAGCAGCGTATCCAGGTCTTCCGAGTAATGTGCGAGTGGCCGGTGGCGTAGCCACTCGACGAGCTCATCGATGTCGGGCGCGTCGAGCGTTTTCGTGAGCGAATCGAAACGGCCGGACAACGGTACGGCTTCCTGCGACAGTGCAAGTAGATGCAGGTCGTGGTTGCCAAGCACCGTAACCACCGACTCGCCGAGCGACTTCACGAAGCGCAGGGTCTTGAGAGACTTCGGTCCACGATTCACGAGGTCGCCGGTCAGCCACAACGTGTCGTTGCCAGGATCGAAATCGATGGCTTCGAGCAGCCGCCGAAACGGGTCATAGCAACCCTGCAGGTCTCCGATTGCGTAAAGCGCCATGACCGGATGGCCGGCTTAGTTCAGGACGCCCGGAACTGCGAGCGTGAAGGGCGCTATCGGTGCGTCGAAGCTGATGCCGTTGTCGGTTTTCATGCGGTACAGACCCTGCATCGCGCCCACCGGGGTTTCGAGCACGGCGCCGCTCGAATAGCGGAATACCTCGCCGGGCTCGAGATGCGGCTGCTCGCCGACCACGCCGTCGCCGCTGACTTCCTGCACCTTGCCGTTCGCGTCGGTGATCACCCAGTGACGGCTGATCAGCTGCGCCGGGATGTCGCCTTCGTTGGAGATCGTAATCGTGTATGCAAACACGTAACGACCGTCTTCAGGCTCCGACTGTTCGTCAACGTAATTGGTCGTGACCTGGATTCGTATTTCGCAGTTAGTTTCGTTCATGGGAATCCGGTTGGCTCGAAAACCAAAACTATTCTATCCCGAATCGCCGTCGCGTCGCGAAACGTAATTGGCGAGGCTCACATAATCCGGAATCGTGAGCGACTCGGGGCGTTTTCCGGGATCGACGCCGAGCGAGCGGAGTTCGGTTTCATCAAGCAGAGACTTCAAAGCATTGCGGACCGTCTTGCGCCGCTGGCTGAACGCGGTCGCGACGAGTCGGCCGAGCAGCTTCTCGTCGTCGATTGCCGGCCGATCGCAGCCGAGCGGCGCCAGCCTCACGACGGCAGACGTCACGGCAGGTGGCGGATCGAAGCACTGCGGGCCGACATCGAACAGCGCCTCGACCCCGAGATGGCAGCCGAGCATGATGCCGAGCCGCCCGTAGGTCTTGTTTCCAGGCGCCGCCGTCATGCGGTCCACCACTTCCTTCTGCAGCATGAAGTACATGTCGGCTATGCAGTCGCGGCTGCCGATGAGGTGGAACAGCAGCGGGGTGGAGATGTTGTAGGGCAGGTTGCCGACGATTCGCAGGGAATCGCCGAGCGCACAGAAATCGAATTTGAGCGCATCCGCTTCGTGGACCGTGACATTTGCGCTGCCGCTGAAACGGTGTCGCAGCGCCGCTGCCAGGTCGCGGTCGAGTTCGACGCAGTGCAGTTTTCCGGCTTTCTTTGCAAGGGGCTCCGTGATGGCTCCGTGACCCGGGCCGATTTCGACGATCGTGTCGCCCGGCCGCGGGTCGATCGCCCGCACGATTGCGTCGATGACGCCGGGGTCGCTCAGGAAGTGCTGGCCGAAGCGCTTGCGCGGTCGATGTGCATTCATCGCGGTTCGGTCAGTAACTGAGCCATCTCTACGGCCGCCACCAGGCTGCCAGGGTCGGCTTTGCCGCTGCCCGCCAGGTCGAATGCCGTGCCGTGATCGACGGAGGTGCGGACGATCGGCAGCCCCAGCGTAATGTTGACGGACTCGCCGAAACCCGCGTACTTCAGCACGGGCAGGCCCTGGTCGTGGTACATCGCGAGCACGGCATCTTTGTGGCCTGAAGCCTTCGTGAACGCGGTGTCTGCGGGCAGCGGGCCGCGAACAAGCTCGCCCTTACCTGCGAATTCCGCGACCACCGGGGCGATGATGTCTGCATCTTCCGTGCCGAGATGCCCGCCTTCGCCGGCATGCGGGTTCAGTCCGCAGACGACCACCTCGGGCGTGGCAATACCGAATCGTTGCCGGAGGTCATGGAGCAGAATGCGGAGCACGTCGCGCAGCCCGTCAGCCGTGATTGCGTCCGGCACGTCGCGCAGCGGCAGGTGTGTCGTTGCGAGTGCGATTCGCAGATCGCCGGCGGCCAGCAGCATCACCGGCAACGGCGCGCCACAGCACTTTGCCAGGAACTCTGTGTGCCCGCGGAACGGAATGCCGGCATCGTTGATGACGCCCTTGTGCAGCGGCGCGGTCACCAGCGCGCGATAGCGGCCCTGCAGGCAGCCATCAACGGCATGCCGCAATCCGTCGAGTAGCGTCTCGGCGTTCGCGGTGTCGGGCTGCCCGCAGACCGTCGCTGCAGGAAAAGGGAAGGGAACAACCAACAGCTCTCCGGGTGACGCGCTACGGGCAACAGGTTCTTGCAGCGATATCTCGGTTACCGTGACGTCCAGCCCGAGCTGCGTGGCGCGCGAACGAAGCAATGCTGGATCGGAAACGACGACAAGGTCGGGCAAAGCGTTTTTTGCCGTGAGCGCCAGGCACAGTTCCGGGCCGATGCCGGCGGGCTCGCCGGCCGTGATTACCAGTGGGGCCGATTCAGTCAAGGCGAGTGCGGTCGGCGTCGCCAGCCAACGGGATCACATCCGTTTGACGACGAAAGCCTCGTCGCGGAGCCGGCGCATCCACAGCTGCGTCTCGTCTTCCATCTTGCTGTTACGAATGCGTGCATCACAATTCCGCCGCTTCAGGTCTTCAGTGTTGTCATAGACGCGGCGGTCCAGTACCTCGACGATGTGCCAACCGAACGGACTGCGGAACGGTTTGCTGACCTCGCCGATCTCGAGGTCGTCCATGATCTGTTCGAATTCCGGAACGAAGGAGCCCGGATCGGACCAACCGAGGTCGCCGCCGACCGGTGCCGTCGGGCCATCCGACAGCAACTTCGCAAGCTCGCCAAAATCCTCGCCTTCCTCGATGCGCTCGAGCGCATCGTCGAGCTGTTGCCTGGCCGTCGCGTCGTCGATGATTTCGTTCGGTGTGATCAGGATGTGACGCGCCTTGGTCTGGTCGATTTCGCTGCGCTGAATAGCGCTCCTGAGCTCGTTCACCTTGACGATATGAAAGCTGCTCGAGGTGCGAAACGGCTGCGAGACATCGCCGACTTCCATGTCAGTCAGAACGTCCACGAAGAACGAGGGAATTTGCTGCCCTTCGATCCAGCCGAGGGAGCCGCCGCGGAGCGAGGTATCGCTCTGCGAGTAGCGGATCGCCATTTCCCCGAAATCGGCGCCGTCGACGATCTGTTGATAGACTTGCTGGGCCAGCTCGAGCGTTTCGTCGATTTGCGCCGACGTCGCACCATCCGGCAGGTTGACCAGGATATGCGAAAGATTCCAGCTGGAGTTGACGACGACGTTGTCCTCGAGGTCCGTAATGCACTGCTCGATTTCGCGGTCTGACACGTCGATCTCCTGGCCGACCATGATTCTCCGCAACTGTTCCAGAGTGATTTCTTCTCGCATACCGCGGCGGAAGTCAGCGTAGTCGACACCATCGGCCGCGAGGGCGGCCGGCATCTGGTCGAAGGGAATGCCTGCCTGTTGCGCCATGCGCGCAATCGAATCGTTCAGCATCTGGTCCGATACCGAGAGACCGATCTGATCGGCTCGCTGCAACTGGATCTCGGTGAGGATGAGCCGTTCGAGGATCTGTTCCTGCAGGACGTTCGCCGGCGGTAGCTGGAACCCCTGCTGCTCCGCTCGCTTGATGATCAGTGAGACCTCCTCGCGCAGCTGACTTTTCAATACAACGCCTTCGTTGACGATCGCCGCCACGCCGTCGAGAAACTCACCGGTCTCGGAGAGTTCTTCAGCTGTAGTCAGTGGTGCCGCCGCGATTGCGGCAACCGCATATAGGTATCTGATTTTTAACACTATTTTCTACCGGGGGTCTGCAGAGTAGCCAAGAATACCACGTTCGAGCAATTTGTCAGCGGCCGTGCCGACGCTGGCCATGCCCTTCAGTACCAGTTGCAGACCGTAGGTCGTATCCCGAGTTCCGTCACGCGTGGAGATGTAGCGCCGGGAAACGATGCGCAAGCCCCAGCAGCAGCTCTCGTACTCGAGCCCGTAGAATTCCTCCAGGGCTTTTTCGTCGCGGAAGGAATAATTGTAGCGGCCGACGAAATTCCACTTCCGGCTCAGTGGCCACGACCAGGACACGTCGCCCTGCTCGAGCGAGTCCCGCCTGAAACGGTAGGCGAGATTGATGATGCGGTTCGTCGCCGGGCGGTATTGCAGTCGCGCCTGCGACTGGGTCGTGCCCCGGTCGCCGCTGGTTCCCCACTGGTGCCCAAGATCGAAATTCACATTCCTGAGCAAAAGGAAACGCAATTCGGCGATATAGTCCGATGACTCGTCCGTGAAAGTGGGAGCGGATGGCAGCGCCACGTTGCTCGTATTGAAATAACGAATCTGCCCGATGGTGCCGGACATCAGCTCCTCGCCGGTGGCAACGTCGAGGATGCGCGAGGTAATACCAACGCTGAGCTGGTCCGTATCGGCGATGCGGTCCACGCCGAGGAACCTGTTCTTCCGGAACAGCTGTACGAGATTGAGGTCGGGCGTGATCGTGTCGAATACCGGCAAATCCGACTGGTCCTCGAACGGCACGTGCACGTACAAAAGGCGCGGTTCGATCGTCTGCACGCGTTTCCTGCTCGAGTTGTTGATGAGACGCTCCAGGACGAGGCCCGTGTCGACGCTCGCGATCGGCAGCACGCGTTCCGGATCGTTGCGCTGTCCCGGCTCCGTGTTGCTGAGGTCGTAACTCGTATAGTCGATGGCGATCGATGGCGTGAAGAACAAGCCGGGCCGCGTCAGCGGCAGCGCGAGTTCGGGTGCCAGGTTGAAACGCCAGCCCGTCACGCCGACGTCGCGGTCGAAGTTAACGATTTCGCCATTCAGGTTTATCGTCGAACCCAGCCACAGGTCCGGCCAGCTGCCGCGCGCAAGCAACTGCGGCAGGCGGCGATAGGGCTCGTCTTCGGCCACGATCGCGTCGTCGATGGTCTGGTAGTCCTGGGCCTGGCCGAAAAGCGACAGCTTGTCTGTATGAAAATCGAAACGCACCGAACGATTCAGATGCGTAATTGTCGACGCACTCAGGCTGCCGCCAAGGTCTTCGAAGTACTGGTTGTCCGAGACCTCGCGAAATTCGACTTCGCCGCGCCAGCGGTTCCAGAGCAGGCTCCTGTGGTCGACACTGACGTAGCTCCTCGATTCTCCGATCAGGCTGTCGTCGTTGAGATATTCCGCATCCACCACGCCGTTGTGCGCTTTCGTCAGGTAGCGGAATTGCCCCTGCATCTGTACGCCCCGGTCGGTTAGCAAGCGCGGCGTGAAGGTCGCGTCGTAATTGGGCGCGATGTTCCAGTACAACGGTACGACGATCTCGTTGCCGCTTCGGCTGGTGCTGCCGATTTCGGGCGTCAACATGCCTGTCTTGCGAGCATCGCTGATCGGGAAAGACAGGTAGGGGGCATAGAGTATCGGTATGCCCTGGAAGCGCAGCTTGACACCGCGTGCCGTGCCGGTACCGCTGCGGCTGTCGAGATCGATGTCCCTGGCCTGCAGCAACCAGTCGTTCGATCCCGGCGGACAGGTCGTATAGCTGACATTGTCGAGCTGCAGCAACCCGTCCTGGCTGATCTGCAGCAAGTCTGCAGCGCCCCTGGAATTGTTGCTGCCCATCGAGAATTCGGCGCCCGAGAAACCGATCCGCCCGGACTCGTATTCGAATTCGGCGCTGTCGCTCCGTATCTGTGTGCCGGGGTCTTCGTAGCGCACGTTGCCGTTGAGATACAGCGACAGCGTTTCGGGGTCGTATCGGGCGCTGTCTGCGCCTGCCAGCTTGTCTGCGCGTCGCAGCAAGATGCCGCCGCTCAGCGATGCCGTGGGAACCTCGCCCAGCTGGGCTTCGACGCGGCCGGCTTCCAGTTGCAAGGCATTGGGGTCATCGAGGGGAACAGCTTTCGGTGAATCCGCGGACAGCCGCGTGTCCAGCGCGTTTTCGCAGGCAAGCGGATCGGCGGCATGGGCCGCGGGCAGGCCGAGAAGGCAGATCGACGTGATCAGGTATCTGGAAAACAAGTCTGAAGCCGAACCAAATGCTCGTTTGGATGCGATGAAACCGGGATGTTATCAGGCATTCTTATTTGTTACCTTGTTTGTTAACTTCGCACAGTTTGCCAAGCGCTTCAAAGCGTTACGGAGACAACCGATTAAGCATTCGAATGCCGGGGCGGATGCCCGTCTTGCAGCCCTGAAACATTGGGTCGAGGGTGTCGACTCGGTCGCCGGTGGCAATCTTGCGCCCGCTTCCGGCGACGCAAGCTTCAGGCGTTACTTTCGATTGCAGAAGGGCGGTGAGAGTTTCATCGTCATGGACGCGCCACCACCGCAGGAAGACTGCCTCCCGTTCATCCGAATTGCCGGCTATCTCGAAGCGATGGGCATCAATGCACCGCGCGTGATCGAGGCAGACCTGGAACAGGGCTACCTGTTATTGACCGACCTCGGTTCCACGCTGTACCTCGACCGCCTCGAGGCCGATCTCTCGAGCGCCGGCAGCCTGTACGACGATGCATTGCGCGCACTCGCCGTCATGCAGGACCGCGGCGCCGCCTACCAGGCCTTACTGCCGCCGTATGACGAGGAACTGCTGCGCTTCGAGTTGTCGTTGTTCCACGACTGGCTGTGCGGCACCCATCTCGGTATCGAATTCGACGCCGCAGAAGAATCGGCCTGGCAATTGCTTTGCGACATGCTCGTGGGTAACGCGCTGGATCAGCCGCAGGTATTCGTGCACCGGGATTATCATTCGAGAAACCTGATGGTGACGAATGAAAACAATCCCGGCGTGCTGGATTTTCAGGACGCGGTCGAAGGCCCGGTGACTTACGACCTCGTGTCGCTGCTCAAGGACTGCTACATAAAGTGGCCGGCCGAGCGCATAAGGCAGTGGGTCAGCGGCTATTACGGTCTGCTCGACAAATCCATGCATGAAGCGATGACGGAGCGGGACTTTGTCCGGGAATTCGAACTCATGGGCGTGCAACGCCACCTGAAAGCCGCCGGAATCTTCGCCCGGCTCAATCATCGCGACGGCAAGCCGGGTTACATGCTCGACATACCGCGCACGCTCTCCTATATCGTGGACCTGCTGCCGCGCCATCGCGAGCTGGCGTTCCTGGTACAGCTCATCACCGATCGATGCCTGCCGCAGCTGGAGTCGCGGGCGTGATCGCGATGATCCTCGCCGCCGGGCGAGGCGAGCGCCTGCGGCCGCTCACGGAGACAATTCCCAAGGCGCTTGTCGAAGTGCGTGGGAGGAGTCTTCTCGAACGGCACCTGGACAGCCTCAAAGCCGCGGGAATCGACACGGTCGTGATCAACCTGGGTTGGCTGGGCGAGCGGATTGCCGAGAGGATAGGGTCGGGTCACGCTTTTGGATTGAACGTGATCTACAGCCCGGAAGGCGACAACATTCTCGAAACGGGTGGCGGCATCCACCGGGCATTGCCGTTGCTCGGCCGCAGCCCCTTCCTGGTCGTCAATGCAGATATCTACACGGACATGCCTTTGCCCCCCGCCGAGCTCGCCGAACCGGACCTGGGCCATCTCGCCCTCGTGCCGCGTCCGGCACACAAGCAGCAGGGCGACTTCGACCTGCGGGACGGGATCGTTTGCGAAAGCGAGGATCCTGCCTATACGTTCTCGGGCGTTGCCGTTTACCGGCCGGAGTTTTTCGCGGGCTGCAAGCCGGGGCGTTTCCCGCTCGCACCCATGCTGAGGGCTGCGGCCTGCGAAGGGCGTCTCGCCGGCAGCCTATATGACGGGTTGTGGGAAGACGTCGGCACGCCGGAACGCCTGGCCGATCTTAATCGCCCGTAGGAGGGCCGCTGGTCACGTTCGCATCCTCCAGGCGCAGATGCCGGAGGAAATGCGGCAGCAACTTCTCGCGCACGGCGTCGAGGTCGCTGTCGCCGCCGAGCGTGGCCAGATCCGTCATTTCGAGACCCGCGTAACCGCAGGGGTTGATCCGCAGGAAAGGTTCCATGTCGATTTTGACGTTGAGCGCCATCCCGTGATAACTGGCGCCACGACGGATGCGCAATCCCACGCTGGCAAACTTGGTGTCGGCAACGTACACGCCCGGCGCATCGGGCCGGGCCCGGGCGGCAATGCCATACCCCGCGGCCAGGTCGACGACGCTCTGCTCGAGGGCGGTTACGAGGTCGCGGACACCGAGCCCGAGCCGCTTCAGGTCGATAAGCGGATAGATCATGAGCATGCCGGGGCCGTGGTAGGTGACCTGCCCGCCACGGTCGATCTGCACGACCGGGATATCGCCGGTTGCCAGCAGGTGCTCGCGGCTGGCATTGAGGCCCAGCGTGAATACCGGCGGATGCTCGGTGAACCAGATCTCGTCGACCGTCCCGGCCGTGCGCGAATCGGTGTAGCGCTGCATCGCCCGCCACAGGGGCTCGTAGTCCTGCAGCCCGAGGTTGCGGACGGTTATCGACGACGACAGCTTCTGCGCGGGCTTGCTCACAGGGCCATTATGACATCGTCGTGCGCCGTCGCGTCGCGGTAGATGTTGTCCAGCTGCTCCCGGCTCTCGGCGACGATCGTTATGGTTACCGATACGAAGCGGCCGTTGCGGCTGAAAGAAGATTCGATGGCGTTGTCGTCGAGCGGGCCGGTGTGTTTCTCGACGAGTTCTCTGGCTGTCTGACGAAATACGCTACTTTCGCGCCCCATAAGCTTGATGGGAAACGAGCACGGGAAACGCATGACCGACTCGTCGCTCATGGGTGCTATTCCAGCCAGAGCATGACGGTGTCGACAATACGCTGCCAGAATGATCCGCTCGGGTTGTCTTCCAGCGCACGCAGCTGTTGCTGCAACAGGATCTCGTCGTTCAGGCTGACCTTGAGCTCGCCCAGCGGCTGGCCGGTGGCGACGGGCGCCTCGATGATGGCGGGCATGTTGTGCACGGACTCGAGCGAGTCATAGGCCCCTCGCGGCACGGTGATATAGAGGTCTTCCATGACCCCGAGCGATGAATACTCGCTGGCGGATTTCCATACCCGGGCGCGCGTAATTTCCTCGCCGGCTTTGTACAACAGGCGCGTTTCGAAGAAGCGAAAACCGTAGTTGATCATGGCCTGGCTGCCGTCGATCCGTGACTTGTCGCTTGCGGTGCCCAGCACGACGGAGATAATGCGCATGCCGTCGCGCTCGGCTGATGCGACCAGGCAATAGCCCGCAGATTCCGTGTGGCCGGTCTTCAGTCCGTCGACGGAATCGTCCCGCCACAGCAGCCGGTTTCTGTTCGGCTGCTTGATATCGCCCCACTGAAATTCCTTGATTGCGTGCCACTGGTAATGCTCGGGAAATTCCCCGATGAGGGCGCGCGCGAGGATCGCCAGGTCACGCGCGGTCGAATAATGCTCGTCGTCCGGCCACCCTGTTGCGTTCACGAAATGCGTGGATGTCATTCCGAGCGCCTGTGCGTACTGGTTCATCATCGCGGCGAAAACTTCCTCCGAACCCGCTACGTACTCGGCGAGAGCGACGCTCGCGTCGTTGCCCGATTGCACGATGACGCCCAGCAGCAGGTCCTTGACGCGAACCCGGGTGCCGACTTCGATGAACATGCGCGAGCCCTGCATACGCCAGGCCTTCTCGCTTATCGTAACTTCATCCTCGAGCGTAATCTGGCCTTCCTCGATGGCGTGGAAGACCACGTAGGTCGTCATCAGCTTGGTAAGGCTGGCGGGCGGCACCGGCGCGTCGGGTTTCAGCGAGGCGAGTTCGTGGCCAGACTTTGCGTCGATCATCAGGTAGCTCGTTGCGCCGATGATGGGCGGGGCCGGAACCGGCCGAGACTGGGCAAAAATCGTGGTGCTGGCCAGGAACAGGCATAGAACAGGTACTAGACGCTTCATTCGATCACAGTGGGGAATCCAGACGGGGCGCTATTTTAACCCTATTGGCCGGATTATGTGTTGGATGTCCGCAGGAGCGATTCGCCAGTCTGCGGGAGCGATTATCGACGCGCGAACGGGGACCAAAAAAAAGGCCCTCGTTCGAGGGCCTTTTCCTTTCAGGGAATGGCGCCGTCAGCCGGCGGCCGCCATGAGTTCATCCCAGGTCAGGTCCAGCGTCTCGTCGATAGCACCGTCGCCGTTGATGTCGATCTGCAGCCGGACCGTATTGGCGTCCAGCGCAATCATGACGATGACGGCCTGATCGGCGCCTTCGATACGCAGCTCGCCAACGAACGGATAGTCCTCGCCCATGGATTGCAGTGCGAGCGAGGTGGTAACGGTGACCTCACCGCCGATGCGCGGACTCGAGATCGTGAACGATGTCTCGACGGTTACCGCAACCGGGAACGTGGACGCGTCTTCAGTAATTTCGACGGTGAAGCCCGTCAGGATTTCTTCCATACCGTCCGAAGTCGTCACGAACGTGCTGGTCGAGACCGAGACGGTCGTGACAGGCGGCATGGACGTGTCGATTTCAATGCTTATGGTGCCGTTCGCGCTGGTCGTCTCGCCATCCTCTGTAATCGCGAAGGCCGAGAATTCAATTTGCATGCCTATCAGGAAGTTACCGGACGCCACGTCGCCACCGAGGGTGATGATGGTGATCGTCATGCCTCCGTCCACCACAACGCCCGAACCGTCGTCGCAATTCGAGAATTCGAACGCATAAACGTCGCTTATGGATGGTTCGAGCGGGTTATCGACTGTTATCTGTACGTCGACGGTGCCCGATATCGCACAATTTTCGCGGCCCGCGCTTGTTGCAAACAGCTGCGACGGAGTGGCCGTTTTCATCGCGGCCGGGAGCACCGACTTCATCACGGGTGACAACGCCGCGCCGGCGCCGCTCGTTGTAATAGGTATATCCGGGTTGAATAACGACGAAAAAACGCCTTGTCCCATCGCCACCTCGGCGACGGTGCCCGCAATGACCGGGGCATTCTGAGCCGTGATGGTGGCGAAATCGGCGGTGCCCGTGCCGCCTGTCAGTGCGCCGCCATCGTCGCTGCTGTCGCCGCATGCCGCGATTAACGTGAGGCTTGCTGCAGCGACGCAAAAATTCCTGAATGCCTGTTGCATAGCGATCTCCTGCTGGAAACAGGACGATTTTCGCATTATGGCAGTCTCGATAATGTGAACTGCGTCAGACGCAACCGGATGCGCCGCCAGCCAGAAAAGCTGCTATAGAGCGACCAGGTAGGGGTTCGAGATGCCGAGCGCTTCCAGTTTCCGGACCAGCGCATCGTAGTCGTTCACACCGTCGATCGGGCCGATGCGTACGCGATACATTGGTGGAGTGGCGGCCGGAGCGGCGACGTTCGGCATTTGCGCGGTCGCCGAACGCCCCGACCTGCACGAAGATCTCACTGTACTTCTGTATCTCGGGCGTGGTTTCCGGATCGGGAGCCGGCGCCGGTTTTGGCGCGGGTGGCTGAGCGGGTTCGACGACGCGCACCGGCCGGTCGCCCGGCGGATCGTCGAATGAGATCGCCGTCACCTCCACGAGGCTGGTGCCGTCCCTGACCATGTCGAGTTTGAGCGCGGCGGCGTAGGACAGGTCGATGATGCGGTTGTGGACGAAAGGCCCGCGATCATTGACCCGTACGATGATGCTCCTGTTATTGCGCAGATTCCGCACCCTCACGTAGGTGGGAAGCGGCAATGTTTTGTGCGCCGCCGTCATCGCGTACATGTCGTAGGGTTCGCGGTTCGACGTCAGCCGGCCGTGAAACTTCTTGCCGTACCAGGAAGCGACGCCACGTTCCTTGTAGCCTGAACCGCTGTCCATGACGCGGTAGGTCTTGTCGAATACTTCGTACACCGGGCCGTTGCCGTAACGGCTGCGCGGCTCGGGGCGCGGTACGGCATCGCCTGGCAGATCCGGTATCGACGCGCTCCCCGACGGTGCGCTGTCGCGCACCTGGCCGCTGCAGGCCGCCAGCGAGAGCGTGGCCAGCGCGATGACGCCAATCGCTGCGCGACTACGGCGCACCGCCGCTCACCTCGAGCGCAATCTCCTGGCCGAGCTGGTGCACGGCCAGCGCATACATGACGCTGCGGTTGTAACGCGTAATAACGAAGAAGTTGTGGAAGCCGATCCAGTGTTCGAGCCCATCGGCGCCTTCGTAAGTGAGCAATTCGCCTTTGCTGTCGCCTGGCAGGCTGGTCACGAACATCACGCCCTTGCGGCTTAGCGACGCCACGGTTTCGCTGGGTTTGAGCGTATTCCCGGGCTCCGGTACCGGTCCCTGCCAGCTGCCGCCCAGCGATGCCTGCGCCGCGACCTCGGCACCCGATTTCCAGCCGTGTTCCAGGAAGTAGTTCGCGATGCTGCCCGCGACATCCGTCCAGTCGTTCCAGATGTCCCGCTTGCCGTCACCGGTCGCATCGACGGCGTAGGCGCGATAACTCGATGGCATGAATTGCGGACGTCCCATGGCGCCCGCATAAGAACCCGTGGCGTCGGTAGGCGCCATGCCTTCCTCGCGCACGAGCAACAGGTACTCCTCGAGTTCGCGGCGGAAGAACTTCTGGCGGGGCGGATAGGAGAAGGCCAGCGTAGCCAGCGCATCGAGCACCCGGAAGCTGCCGGTGATCCGGCCGAAGTAGGTCTCGACGCCGATGATGCCCACGAGCATCTCCATGGGCACGCCGGTCGACTCGCTGACTTCCCGCAGTGCGGCCTCGTTTTCGGTCCAGAATTGCGCGCCGGCCTGGATGCGTTCCGGCGTAATGAAGATCTCGCGGTATTCGGCCCAGCTCTTGGTCTTCTCGGCGGGTCTCGCAATGGCATCCAGGATCGACTGCTTGACCTCGGCGTTGCCCAGGGTGTCCCGGAGTTCCTCGCGATCGAAATCGTGCTGCTCGACCATAGAGTCGATGAATGCGATCACCTCGGGTTGGTCGAGATCGATGGCCAGTGCATTGGCTGCGGAAAGGACGCAGAGGACGACGCCCGCGAGTAATCGTGAAGTCATTATTGCGGTAGTAATTTCCGGTGCGAGTGGATCGACATGAGAATACCGAAACCGGCCATCAGCGTCACCATCGAGGTGCCACCGAATGATACCAGCGGTAGCGGAATACCGACGACGGGAACCAGTCCGGTAACCATCGCGGTATTGACGAATACATAGACGAAAAAGGTGAGGCTGATGGAGCCGGCGAGCAGGCGCGCGTACGTGCTGTGTGCCTGGATGGCGATGAACAGGCCGCGCGCGACGACAAACATGTACAGCGTCAACAGGGTCAGCACGCCGAGCAGCCCGAGTTCCTCGCCCATGACCGCAAATATGAAGTCGGTGTCACGCTCCGGCAGGAATTCGAGCTGTGCCTGCGAGCCATTGGTCCAGCCCTTGCCGAACAGTCCGCCGGAGCCGATGGCGATCTTCGATTGGATGATGTTGTAGCCTGCGCCCAGCGGATCGCTATCGGGATTCAACAACGTGAGCACGCGCTGCTTCTGATAGTCCTGCATGAAATTCCACAGCATGTACGCGCCAGGGACAGATAGCGCGGCGAGCGCCAGCATGAGGCGAATCGAAAGGCCGGCAAGGATGATGACGATCACACCCGAAGCGGCGATCAGCAATGCGGTGCCCAGGTCCGGCTGGCGCGCGATGAGCACCGTTGGTGCGATGATGATCAGGGCAATGATCATGATGTGACTGAGGCGTGGCGGCATCTGACGGTCGTGCAGGTACCAGGCGGCCATCATCGGTACGGCGAGCTTCATGATTTCCGAGGGCTGGAAGCGAATGCCGAGATCCAGCCAGCGCCGTGCACCCTGGCCGACCTCCCCGGTAACGAGCACGAGCGCAAGCAGCACCAGGCCGCCGAGATAGGCCCACGGCGTCCAGCGGCGCAGGAAGTCCGGGGAAAACTGTGCCGCAACAAGCATGGCCACCAGCGCAACGCCGAGGCGCACTACCTGGTTCAGCCACAGCCGCATGTCCTCCCCGACGGCGCTGTACAGCACGACGAGGCCGAAAGCGCAGATCAGGAGCAGGCCACCGAGCAACGGGCCGTCGATATGCAGCCGCCGCAGCAGCCGCGTGAAGTCACCGAGCGGCGCGGCTTTGCCGGAAACGAGGCGCTGTGTCTCAGTCAGCCGCATCGTCGTATCCCAGGTACTTGTCCATGATCGCTTTGGCGATCGGCGCCGCGACGCCGCTGCCGCTACTGCCGTTCTCGACGATGACGGCCACCGCTATCTGCGGGTTCTCCACGGGTGCGAACGCGATGAACAGGGCGTGATCCTTGAGCCGTTCCTCGATTTCTTCTTCTTCGTATTCCTCGTCCTGGCCGACCGAAAACACCTGCGCCGTGCCGCTCTTTCCCGCCATGCGGTACGGGGCGCCGCTGCCTACGGCGCGCGCGGTGCCACGAGGACCCTGCATTACGCTGTTCATTGCGCCGAGTACCGTGTCCCAGTTCGAGTCGTCGTCGAGTTCGACGTCGTCGAGCCTGACGGGCGATGTGAGTGTTCGCTCACCGCTCAGCGGGTCCTCCCACGCGGCAACGATTCGCGGCTCGTACCGAACCCCGCGTGTCGCGAGTGCCGCGGTCGCCGTCGCGAGCTGCAGGGGCGTCGTCAGCATAAAGCCCTGGCCGATGGACGCAATGACCGTCTCGCCCTGGAACCAGCGCTGGTCGGAGGGATTGCGAAATGACTTGCGTTTCCATTCCGTGGACGGCACCAGGCCCGGCCGCTCGCCGACGACGTCGATACCGGTATCGCTACCGAGACCGAAGCGCGCGAGATAGTCGTGCATGCGGTCGATGCCGATGTCGTTACTGATCTCGTAGAAATAAACGTCGCACGATTGCTCGATGGCGTCGTGTATGTCGACTTCGCCGTGTCCCTCCGGTTTCCAGTCGCGGTAGCGGTGTGTCGTATTCGGCAAAATGAAAAAGCCGTAGCAGACGGTCCTGCGCTCCAGGTTCGTTGCGCCTGTCTCCAGTGCGGCCAGCGCCAGCATCGGCTTGATCGTGGAGCCGGGCGGGTATGTTCCCCGGACGGCGCGGTTGAAGAGCGGGCGGTCCATATCCTGCTGCAGCGAAGAGAACTGTGACTGGCTCATACCGACGGCAAACAGGTTGGGATTGAAAGACGGAGCGCTGATGAGCGCAAGCACCTCACCGCTCCAGGGGTCCATTGCGACAACGGCGCCGCGCCGGCCGGCGAGCTGCTCGGTGGCGAGCGCCTGCAGGTCGAGATCGATGCTCAGATACAGGTTGTAGCCCGGCGCCGGCTTTTCGTCAGCGGGCAAGGTCTCCTGCAGGTCACGCGACTCTGCCGGTACGCGGCGGCCACGTGCGTTGGTCACGATGTGGCGAAATCCCGAGTCGCCGTGGAGCCGGGATTCGTAGCTGTTCTCGATGCCGGTCTTGCCGGTCTGCGTCGTGCCCGCGTAGCGTGACGGATCCAGTCTCTCGAGATCCGATGTCGACAGCGCACCGACGTAGCCGACGGCGTGTGCGATGTACTCGCCGTGCGGATAGTGACGCACGAGTCGCGGCCGGAAATCGACGCCCGGGAATCGCGGTCGCTGTATGGCAAATCGTGCGATCTGCTCGTCGTCGAGACGGGGGTTGAGTGCCACCGGCTTGAAGCGCGGACCGCTCTCGCTGAGTTCCCGGAGCCGCGGGATGTCGCTCGCTTCGATCAGTTCAAGCGTGGCAAGGCGTTGCAGGGTCGCGTCGACATCCAGCACCTGCTCGGGAATCAGCTCCAGCTGGTATGCCGGCAGGTTTTCGGCAAGCACGCGGCCCTGCCGGTCGAAGACCAGGCCGCGAATCGGTGGCACCGCTTCGATGCGAACCCTGTTGCCGAGCGAGCGCTCGGCGAAATGTTCGTAGTCGAAGACCTGCAGCTGCACGAGGCGGGCGATGACAAGGCCGAGCAGGAGGACCCCGAACACGCTCGTGAGGACGACGCGTGCTATGAAGATGCGTCGCTCCGAATAATGGTCTTTGATCGGGGACAGCAGGTCCAAATCAGCCTCCTGTTTGGACCCGGTACCGCAGGCCCGACAGCATTACCGACAGGAAGGGCCAGGCGATGGTTCCCGCGACCACGGGCCCCCAGTAATCGATCGCGGGCGCCGTTACCCCTGCAACGCCGTTGATCCAGAAAAGCAGGAACTGGTAGAGGGTGAGCAGCGCGAATACCGTTGCCGTGAGTTGTGATAGCGGGAAGACGCGCATAAGCAGGTGAAACTTGACCGTAATATAGATGATCACGCACAGTGCCAGGGCGTGCTGGCCGAGCAGCGTTCCCTGGGCGACGTCGAGGAGGATGCCGATCAGCCACGCGATGCCCACGCTGTAACTGCGGGGCACGGCCATCGCCCAGAACACGAGTACCAGCGCAAGCCAGTCCGGGCGGAACGGTTCCGCTGCGGTGGGTAGCGGCATCATCGTCAGCATGAAGGCGATCAGCAGCGTGATGAGAACCGGTAGCTGACGCAGTGCGCGCTCGTTACTCATCGTCGGCTCCGGGGTCTTGCTTGCGGACCCAGATGAGCATCACCTCACGAACCTGGTCGAGCGCGGCTGCCGGTGTCGCCGTGACCTCGGCAAACGATTCCTGCGGCAGGCGCGTCACCTGATCGACCACCGCAACCGGGTAACCGGAGGGAAACGCACCGCCGAGTCCCGAGGTAACCAGCAGGTCGCCTGGCTGGATGTCGGCGTTGTTGGCGAGAAACGGCAGGCTGAGACGCTTGTATTCGCCGGTGCCGAAGGCGACGGTGCGCAACCCGTTGCGGTTCACGACGACAGGCAGTGCATGATCCGGATCGCTGATCAGGATCGCCTGCGATGTCGAAAGGCCGGTCTCGATGACCTGGCCGACGACACCCGACGCGTCGACGATCGCCTGGCCGTCATAGACGCCTTCGCGGCTGCCGACGTCGAGCACGATATTGTGCCGGTAAGGATTTGCGTCGACCGCCATGATGCCGGCGACACGGACCTCGCCGCGTACCTGCTCGCGGGCGTCGAGCATTGCTCGCAGGCGGTCATTTTCCGCTTTCAGTGCGGCGAGCTCCTGCATACGAGCACGAGTGATCAGTGCCTCGGTCCTGAGGCGGCTGTTCTCGAGCTGTAGCTGGTTCTTGCTCGCGGAAAGATCGCGCATCCACGACCAGGCACGGGCCGGCGTATCGACCACGATCTGGATGGGATAGACGGCGACGCCAATAACACGGCGCACGGCGTCGAGGTGATGTTCACGGTTGTCGAGCCACATGAGCAGGATGCCCAGGACGACGAGTGCCAGCGCCCGGAAGCCCAGCGCCGGAATCCTTGCAGGGTTGCTGTTGCTTTGCGAACCGACCATCAGGAGTTAGCCGCTTGTTCGCACAGGGAACTCACTCCAGTCCGAAGACCGCCGGGCCGTGCTCGTCGATGAGTTCGATAACGCGGCCGCCACCGCGTGCAACGCAGGTCATGGGATCGTCGGCGATCACGACGGGCAGCCCGGTCTCTTCCATGAGCAACTTGTCGAGGTCCCGGAGCAGGGCGCCGCCACCCGTCAGCACGATGCCGCGATCGGCGACGTCCGCGCCGAGTTCCGGCGGGGTCTGCTCGAGTGCTTCCTTGACGGCGCCGACGATGCCCTGCAGCGGCTCCTGCAGGGCCTCGAGTATCTCGTTGCTGTTGAGCGTAAAACTCCGCGGCACGCCCTCCGAGAGGTTACGGCCTTTCACCGAGATCTCGAGGACTTCCTGGCCCGGGAACGCGGAACCGATTTCGTGCTTGATGCGCTCCGCCGTTGCCTCGCCGATCAGGATGCCGTAGTTGCGGCGCACGTAGTTGGTTATCGCTTCGTCGAAGCGGTCGCCGCCGATACGTACAGAGGCAGCGTAAACGATGCCGTTCAGCGAGATGACGGCGACTTCCGACGTGCCGCCGCCGATGTCGAGCACCATGGAGCCGCGCGCTTCATGAACGGGCATGCCGGCGCCGATCGCCGCCGCCATGGGCTCGTCGATCAACAGCACCTTGCGCGCGCCCGCGCCCTCGGCCGACTCGCGGATTGCACGCCTTTCCACCTGCGTGGAGCCGTAGGGCACGCAAACGAGCACCCGCGGGCTCGGCCGGAAGTAGCGATTGCCGTGCGCCTTGCGGATGAAGTGCTGCAGCATCTTCTCGGTGACCGTGAAATCCGCGATAACCCCGTCCTTGAGAGGCCGGATCGCGGTGATGTTGCCGGGTGTGCGTCCCAGCATGTTCTTGGCATCGGCGCCGACGGCCTCCACGACCCGGCCGCCTCGGCCCGAGTCTTCGCGGATCGCCACCACCGACGGCTCATCGAGCACGATTCCGTGACCTCGTGAATAGATCAGTGTGTTGGCGGTTCCAAGGTCGATCGACAGGTCATTGGAAAAATAACCCAGGATGTTTTTGAACATGGTGGAACGGTGCCTGAAGCGAGATTAACGATGCAATCTAGCAATGCCCACGACATTGCGCAAGGCGCCGTGTATCATTGCGTGCGCGTTCGCCGGGCGGCGATTTGCAGGGCCCCCAATCGCAGGTAAATCGATGTCACTGGACAAGGATCAGGTACAGCATATTGCAATGCTGGCGCGCCTAAGGGTTGCGGACGACGAGATCGCCGAAACGGTGGACAAACTGTCGCGTATTGTCGATTTCGTGGACCAGCTCTCGCAGGCCGATACCACGGCCGTGGTGCCGATGGCGCACCCACTGGACGCGGCCCAGCGCCTGCGCCCGGATGCCGTCACGGAGCCTGATGAGCGCGATGAGGCCCAGAAAAATGCCCCCGCCCTCTCGGACGGCTTCTATCTCGTGCCCAAAGTCATCGAATGAGCAGCAAAGACCTTCACACGCAAGGCCTGATGCAGCTCGCGGAGGGCCTGGAGAACGGTGATTTCACGGCTGTCGAGCTCGTGACGGCGCTGCTGGACAGGATTCAGGCGCACGATGGTGAACTCAATGCCTTTATCACCGTAACCGCAGATGCCGCGCTTCAGGCGGCAAAACGGTCCGATGAACTGCGCCGTAAAGGCGATGGCGGAGTCCTTAATGGTCTGCCGCTGGTGCATAAGGATATTTTCTGCACCCGCGGCGTGCTGACGACCTGTGGTTCACGGATGCTCGAGAATTTTGTGTCGCCCTACGACGCGACGGTCGTCGGGCGAATGGCGGATGCCGGCGCGGTGATGCTCGGCAAGACGAACATGGACGAGTTTGCGATGGGCTCGTCGAACGAAACCAGTTATTTCGGCCCGGTGAAAAACCCGTGGGACCTCGCGTGTTCGCCGGGCGGGTCCTCGGGCGGGTCGGCTGCCTCGGTCGCCGCACGGATTTCGCCCGCGGCAACCGGCACCGATACCGGGGGCTCGATCAGACAGCCCGCAGCACTGACGGGCACGACCGGCCTGAAACCGACGTACGGACGCGTGTCGCGCTACGGGATGGTCGCGTTCGCCTCCAGCCTCGACCAGGCCGGTGTAATCACGCGCTCAGCCGAGGATGCCGCGCTCCTGCTCGGCGTAATGGCCGGGTTCGACGCGCGTGACTCTACCTCGATCGACCACCCGGTGCCGGATTACCTCGCTGGTTTGGGCCGGCCCTTGAAGGGGTTGCGGGTCGGCATCGTGCGGCAGCATTTCGACGCGGGGCTCGACGAAGAAACAGGCAGTGCCGTTCGCGAGGCGCTGTCGGTGCTCGAGGCGCAGGGTGCCAGCCTTACGGAAGTCGACCTGCCGAACCTCGACCTGTCCGTGCCCACCTATTACGTGGTGGCGCCGGCCGAGTGCTCGTCCAACCTGTCGCGCTTTGACGGCGTTCGTTTTGGCCACCGTGCCGAGAACCCCGAAGATCTGCTGGATCTCTATTGCCGCAGCCGCGGCGAGGGCTTCGGCGCGGAAGTGAAGCGCCGCATCCTCACGGGCACATACGTGCTGTCGGCCGGATACTACGACGCGTACTACCTCAAGGCACAGCAGGTACGGCAGCTGATCGCGGACGATTTCCGCAAGGCGTTTGCCGACGTCGACGTCATTGCCGGCCCTACCGCACCGTCGCCGGCGTTCAGGCTGGGTGACAAGACGGACGATCCGATCACGATGTATCTCAACGACATCTATACGATCGGCGCCAACCTCGCCGGGCTCCCCGGCATATCCATCCCGTGCGGATTCGCGAGCGAGCTTCCCGTCGGGCTGCATCTCGTGGGCCCGCACTTCGGCGAGGAGCAGATACTGCGCACCGCGCACCAGTACCAGCTGCTGACCGACTGGCACACGCGCTGCCCGGAGGGCTATGCATGAGTGCGGCGTGGGAAGTCGTCATCGGGCTGGAGATACATACCCAGCTTGCGACGAAAAGCAAGATCTTCTCCGGCGCGTCCACGGCCTACGGCGCCGAGCCGAACACCCAGGCTTGCCTGATCGATCTCGGCTACCCGGGCGTGCTGCCGGTGCTCAACGAGGAAGTCGTGCGCATGGCCTGCAAGTTCGGCCTGGCGGTCAACGCGACCGTTGCGCCGAGATCGGTTTTCGCCCGCAAGAACTACTTCTATCCGGACCTGCCGAAGGGCTACCAGATAAGCCAGTACGAGCTGCCCATCGTCGAGCACGGCGAACTCTTCATTACGGACGGAGAGGGTAACGAGAAGCGCATCGGAATAACCCGCGCGCACCTCGAGGAAGACGCCGGCAAGTCGGTTCACGAGGGGCTCGATCGCTACTCCGGCATCGACCTGAACCGGGCAGGCACGCCGCTGCTGGAGATCGTTTCGGAGCCGGACCTGCGGTCGGCCAAGGAGGCCGTTGCCTACATGCGCAAGATCCACACGATCGTCCGCTACCTCGGGATATCCGACGGCAACATGCAGGAAGGTTCATTCCGCTGCGATGCCAACGTGTCGGTACGGCCGCGCGGCGACGAAGTACTCGGGACGCGCACCGAGATCAAGAACCTCAACTCGTTCCGGTTTGTGGAGCGGGCTATCAACTTCGAGATCGAGCGGCAGATCGACGTGCTCGAGGATGGCGGCGAGGTGGTCCAGGAAACCCGCCTCTATGACTCCGGCCGCGACGAGACCCGCTCGATGCGTTCCAAGGAAGAGGCCAACGACTATCGCTACTTCCCGGACCCGGATCTGTTGCCCGTCGAGATCAGTGAGGCATTCATCGACGGTGTGCGCGAGACCCTGCCCGAATTGCCGGACGACAAGCGGCGCCGGTTTGTCGACGACTATGGAGTCAAGCAGGACGATGCCGCGATCCTGACGGTCAGTCGCGCGCTCGCCGATTACTTCGAGGAAGCCTCGGCGTCTGCGGATGCTCAGGCACAGGTCGTGGCGAACTGGGTGATCGGCGATCTGTCGGGCGCACTAAATAAGGAAGGGCTGGAGATCGAGGCCTGCCGCATCCCTGCGGAGGACCTTGCGGGACTGATCAACCGCATCCAGGACAACACGATTTCCGGGAAGATCGCCAAGGAAGTGTTCGAGGCGATGTGGGCCGGCGAGGGCACTGCCGACGCGGTGATCGAGGCGCGTGGCCTCAAACAGATAACCGACAGTTCGGCGATCGAGGCGATCGTGGACAAGGTAGTAGCGGACAACCCGGGTCAGGCCGCGGAATACCGGGCCGGCAAGGAGAAACTCATCGGCTTTTTCGTTGGCCAGGTCATGAAGGAGACTGGCGGCAAGGCCAATCCCGGCCAGGTGAATGAAGTCCTGCGCGCGAAGCTAAAAGAAGGGGGACAGTGACCCTAATTCGTCGGCCGCTCGATCAATCCCAACCCGGTCGCAGAATTAGGGTCACTGTCCCCTGATTCCCATGATCGTGGATCGAATAACGCCATTCGTTTTTGATGCACTGCCTGTCCGTGGTGCGTTGATCCAGATGTCCCGTTCCTGGCGCCGCATGCTGCGCGATCACGATTACGATCAGCTGGTTCGAGAGACCCTGGGTCACGCGGCCGCCGCGACGGGTCTGATTGCGCACAGCCTGAAGTTCGATGGCGTTATCACCCTGCAGATCCAGGGCAGCGGCGGGCTGCGCATGCTGGTGATGCAGTGCACGAGCGATCTCGAGCTGCGCGGCATGGCGAGTGTCGACGAGGAAGCGGCCGCGGAGAGTTTCGGCGATCTTGTGCAGGACGCCCATTGCGCCATTACGGTCGATGCCGGTGAGCGCCCCTACCAGGGGATCGTCGAGATCGAGCGAACATCCCTGGCCGACAGCCTCGAGAACTACTTCGCCCGATCCGTGCAGGTGCCAAGCCATGTCGCTCTCGTGAGCGATGCATCCTTGAGCGGCGGCATCCTGCTGCAGCAGATGCCCGGGCAGCACGGGCTGCCCGACGATGACTGGAACCGGCTCGGCTACCTTGCCGCGACGCTGCGAACCGGCGATTTCGG
>JAACFJ010000073.1 GCA_009937505.1 Gammaproteobacteria bacterium | reverse complement strand
GGATCAGGTAGATCCAGTAGCGCGGATTGAAGTCCGGGTTGATCGCGTTCACGGTGCAGGAATTCGTGCACGAGCCGCACTGCCAGCAGCGGTGGATGTATTCGCCACCGGGCAAGGCAGCGATTTCTTCCTCGAGTGCCTCGTTGTAATCGGTCACGACGCGCGCTTCGATGAACGTGCTCCAGTGCCCTGAAACGTCGACGCCGTCGATCACCAACTCGTCGTGGGTTTTCAGGTTCTCCGGACGGATCAGCGATTTTTCATGAATGGGCATACGCTCTCGCCTAGTTCAAAAGGGTGGTGTCATCGATGACGAAAGCTTCGCCATCGATCGATTTCAGTCGCGTACGTCCGCTGCCGGGCCTTACGCCATCGAGGCCGAGTAGCCGGCGCGTATGCTGCATCGGGTCTTCGGGCGCCGAGAAGTCTGCGCGCAGGTAGCTGCCGCCCTGCTCACAGATGTACTGCGCGTACACCTGGGCACAGAGAATATCGACATACTGCAGTATGTCGCGAAAGAAGCCATTCTCGCTCAGGAACTGGCTCAGCTCCTCGCGCAGCATCAGGTAGGTACCGTAACCATCGCCGACCGGAATCGTGATGTGATCGACGTTGTCGCCGTGCCAGATCTCGCGCAGCACGCCGGTGTTTGCTTTCGCGTCCCACACCCAGCGATTCATGAGCGGAAACCGCTCGGGATCGACATTGTGCAACATCTCGGTTGCCAGGTCGCGAACCCAGCGGTGCTTCTTGTCGTTCGGGAAGCGCGCACAAAACGTTTCCACGCGCCCGTCGACCGGTTGGTCATCATCGAAGAGGCCCGCGAGTCCTTCACGGACCTCGCCGAATGAATCTTCGTTCAGCCATGATCCGATACGCCTGCGAACGGTGGCCATGAACGTGCTCAGGCCCATGAAGGCCTCGAGCTCCAGGTTGCCAATGTCGTCCATCGCCTGCTGGAACATGGTGCTCTTGAGCTTCACCGCGTCGACGTATCGTTCTATGCCGCCGTGTTCTTCGGCGCCGGTGACCATCGCCTGTATGCCCGCGCGCAGCGCATCGCCTGAAAGTTCGAGCACGGGACGCTCGACATCATTGGGCTTGATTGCGGAGATCGGCGCCATGTGGGTCTCAGGCCGTCTTGCTCTCGAATTCATTGAGACCCGACAGCACGGACATCGCCGCAGCGTGTCCCTGGGCAATCGAGTCGTCGATGGTCTCCGGACCTGTTGCCGCGCCTGCGACGTAGACGCCGGATCGCGATGTCTCGCCCATTGCGCCGTAGCGATTCGCCGCAGCGATATGGCCGTGTTCTTCGAGGTCCACGCCGAATATGCCGGCAATATCGGGGTTGTCGACGTTCGGATCCATACCGATGGCGTGCACGACCATGTCGAACGGAATCGTTATCGGGCGTTTCACGAGAGTATCCTCGCCTTTGACGATGAGCTTCTCGCCGTCCGACGTTACTTCCGCAATGCGCGCCTTGATGTACTTCACCTTGAACTCTTCCTGGCTGCGCCAGTAGTACTTTGTCTCGTACAGCCCGTACGTCCGGATATCCATGTAGTAGATATAGACGTGGCAGTCCGGAAGTTCCTCGCGGATCTCCATCGCGATGTTCGACGACACCGTGCAGCAGATTTTCGAGCACCATTCGCGCCCGATCTGGCGATCGCGCGAACCGACACACAGCAGGATCGCGACACGCTGGGGCTTGCGGCCGTCCGACGGGCAGCGAACGCCCTTACCGGACGAGAACATCTGTTCGACTTGCGTCGTCGTAACCACATCGGGGAACGTGCCGAAGCCCCACTCCGGTTTATTGACCGAGTCGAAGTGAGTGAATCCACTGCAAAGAATCGCGGCCTCTGCATCCATGGTGTCGCCATTCGACAGGCGCGCGTGAAAATCGCCCTGTGCGCCGTCGAATTCCATCACCGTGGTATTGGTCAGAACGGAGACGTGGCTGTCCTCCTCGACGCGCTTTACCATGCCGCCGATCGCATCCTTCGCCCATTCGCCGGTCGGGACCAGCTTGGCGTAACCGGACAGGATCGGCGCGCCGCCGAGCTTGTCTTCTTTTTCGACGATGACACTTTTTTTGCCGACCGTGGCAAGACTGTGGGCGGCAGCGAGCCCGGCGGGACCACCGCCGAGTATCAGTACGGGTTTACTCATTTTAGTCGCTCTATGGGTTTGAACCCGGGGCCGGACGTGATCATCTTGCGCGGGTCATAGAGCATTTCGCCCTTACCGGCTTCCACGTCCTTCAGGTAAGCCTCGAATTCGGCTTTCTTCTTCTCCCAGTCGATACCGAGCTTCTCCATCAAGGTCTCCGTCGACGAAGCGTGCCAGTGTGACTGGACTATCTTGTAGGGATGCGCGCCGCACACGAGTGCCGCGAACTGGCAGTCGGCCAGTACCGGCAGGTCCACCGCCTTGCCGTCTGCCGCACCGATCCACTGGTTCTTGTCCAGGGTCGTGATGCAGCCAGTGTCGTGGCCGACCATCATGTCCGCCCGCGCCTCTTCCTGCGCCACGCGGATCTTTCGATCGATGGCAAAGGAGCGCGTGAACTCGCGTTCCGAGATGATGTGGCGGAATCCGAAGCCGCAGCAGTCGTACCAGGTCCTATAGTCGATGACCTGCGAGCCCAGCGCCTCGAGCACGCTCGTGGTAACGGCCACTCGATTGCCGCCGAGAATGTTGTCATCGTAAATCGCGTCCTCGGGCACCATCTTGTAGACATGGCAGGCCGGATGGACCGTCGCGCGGATGTGGCTGCAGTCGATCACCTGCCGTTTCGCGATTTCATCTCGCACGACGTGCAGCCACTCGGAGTAATGGACGACTTCTTCGGGGATAAGCAGTTTGCCGTCGACGAGACGACCGAGCTTCCCAAGAATCTTCTTCACGCGCTCGCGGAGCTTCGCGGACTGAATCAGGTAACCGCGGACTTCCTTGTAATTTCCGAAAGAGGTGCCGCAGTGCACGAGCGGGTAGTAATAACCTTCGGGCAGACCCTGCGCCTTCGCCGACACGTAAGCCTGGTGGAAGTTGCGCAGGAACACGGCTGCGAGGCTTTCGAGATTGCCGATGCCCGAGCCGTGGTAATTCCAGGCGGTGCAGGAGGTCTGGTCCGTCTCATCGAGATACTCGATGTCCATCTCGTTCATGAGCCACAAGAGCGACGCCGGGTAGCCCGGGATGTTGCCGCACTGACCGCAGGACTTGTGATGCCAGAGCTGGGTACTCGGTATCTTCTTATCCCAGCCATACAGCGTCTTGACCATGACGGGCTTGTGCTCGTCGGTGACCCTGTGCACGACAATCTCGCCGTCCTTCTCGAGCTCCCACATCGCGTCGCGCACGTCCTCGACGCGGTTCTTGTTCGTGAGCATCGAGCGACGGTTGACAATCTGATCAACCCAGACGGTCGCCACGTGTGCCTCTTCCTTGCTCAGGTTGGCGTCCTGCCACTCGGAACCGTGGCCCGTGAAACGCTCCCCCCCATTACCGTTTTCGCTTGCCATTACTTTCTCCAGATTTCGTAATACGGTGAACTGACAATCGCTCAGCGGCGCGCGAGGCAAGACGCAGTACGGCGAAAACGCGCAGCGTACGAGGTGGTACGTGAGCAATTTGAGCCGTGCTGCAACAGGGCGTCGCGCCCGGTGAGTAGATTGTCATTCATCGTTTTCGTCGAGCCAGTCCTCGTAGTCGTCTCTCTTCTCGTCCATGATGTCGCAGATGACATCGAACAGGTTTTCATCAATGATTTCGAGGCTGTCGAGTACGCCGGTCTCTTCCCAGATCGTGTAAAGCTCGACAGACGTCTTCAGGTTGACTTCCCAGGCCGTCGCCGTAGTGTGCAAAGTCGGCATTGGAATTGCCTTACGCAAGGTCGCCAGCGGCGCATCAACCTTCGAGATATTGGGACCCCAGTCGGCGAAACCTTCGGGGTTGATCATGTCCGGCGAAAGCTGGTTGCCGGTAGAGATAAGCTTGAGCATCACGCGGCTGAAAGGCCGCAGCACGCTCTTCGCCGACTCCATGCCGTGCTTGATTGCAACCTCGCGCATCAGCATCACGAGGCCGCCGGGCGAATTGCCGAACGGACAACGCGCGGCGCAGGTGTAGCACTGCGCACAGGACCAGATCTTCTCCTGCATCGCGTCGTGGATGCCCTCGAGGTTCTCCGTCCACAGGAGCTGCACGATCTCGCGCGGGCTGAAATCGTAATAATGAGCGGCCGGGCAGGTGGCCGTACAGATGCCGCAATTGAGGCAGCCGTTCAGTTCGTGGTCGTAACGCAGGTCCGCCTGGATGTCCTGAAATATCTCTTCCAGCTTGTCCCGTTCGACCGGCGACGAATCCGATACCGGATCACCGATGTATTCCTGAACCCGGGACGTAGAAGAATGAGACATACTTTATACCTGCGGGCTAATAGGAAAGAACGCGGCAGTCGCCTTCCATGACTTCTTCGATGAGGTGCGCCCCGCCGACGATGCCTTCGCACTCGGGGATCAGGTCATCCTGCGTCATGTCGAAGAGATCCAGGTTGGGCGAGCAGCAGAAAAACTTGGCGCCGGCCTCGTGCGCGTCCTGGATAAAGCTGTAAACGGACTTCGGCGAGCCCTCCTTTACAAACAGCTTCTCGGCAACGCCCTTTTTCATCAGCCTCCCGGAAGTGGCCGTGCAGATGACGTCGACCTCGTAATCCATAGCCGCGGCAACGGTCGCCTGGAATATCGGGGCCCCGAGTTCCTCGCCGTTTCGAGGGTCGGTGTTTGCCATGACGATGATCAGTTTTTCAGCCATTTCTTGTAGTCCTCTCTATCGTCAGAGGCCGGCAGGCGGCCATCTAACAGTTCATTAGCATATACTAAATTACCTGCTTGTCCAATTCATCCGGGGTCATGTCCGCCGCCCTTGGCGAGGACATCAGCGCGGTGCACTGCACAAGTCCGGTCATGATCGGCACGAGTTCGTCTTCGAGCATGCGCTGCAGGGAACGCAGGGTATCAAGGCCTTCCGTCGAGTTGCCGGGGACCTCCTCGAACTCCATGATCAGGTCCTCGACCATGCCGAGCTTAATCCCGGGGTTACCCAGGAATCCATACGAGTTGTTACCGACACGAAATACCGCGGGAGCTCCGCCGTCGGTAACCGCCAGGATGTCCGCTCCTTCCGGCAGTACCGGGCGGTCGCGCATGTAGACGACCTGGTGAAAGGTCTCGGGCAGGAAGCCGTTCAGCGCATCGTCGCGGGTGCGCGTCGCCATTGCAGATTCGAATACCAGATCGGTAGGCTCCGAGCCGCCGCCGGCCGCGATCGCAAGTATCTGTGCGCCGAGGCCGAATCCGACCACCGGCGTGCCCTCGTCGAGCCGCCACTTCGTCAGTTCGATCTCCTTTTCCAGGGTCGGCAGGTCCCGTGTCCCGGCCGATCCCCAGGGCCCGCCACCCAGCAGAAACAACGCGTCGGCCGGCAAGTCGGGCGCCGGCAGCTCGCCACCTCCGGCGAATGGCCGGAAATATTGAAAGCGTATGCGACGACCTTCGAGGTGGTCTTCCATGAGGCCCAGGTATTCGCCGGACGTATGCTGGATGACCGCAACGACGTTCATGGCTGTCTCGCCGCGCCCGGCGAGCTTGAATGCGTCCGCGGCACTGCTGCATTCACCCATTGGCCGCCCCCTGCTCCAGTGCGTTCGCGATTGAAGCCTTGAAGTCCGACGGCGCCACGCTCAACGTGTCGACTTCGGTCTCGTCGAAGAACTGCTCGATGGCCGGCTCGACCTCGTCCAGCCGCACGCCCTGCAGCGCCGCCTCGAGATCGAACACGATACGCGGCGGCGTCACGAAGAAGTCGCCACTGATCAGCACCCGTTGCAGTATCGACTGCGTCGGCCCTTCGAGCTTGACGAAAGCGTCGATCGTACCGCCGGCGCCGGTGTACGTGCCGGCCAGCACCTGGTCTTCGGCCGCCGGGTTGTCGATCTCACGGAGGAACTCCTCGGTGCCGATTTCCTCATCGTAGTATTGCCGCGCCAGTTCTTCTTCACCTTCCGTTATTGCTCCATATTCCGCATCGACTCCGAGCACGTCCTTGAAGCCTTTCAGGAGCGCGATCTTGATGAATTCCAGGTCCGGCGTGTCGGGACCGAGCAGTTCCTTCAGTGTAACGACCCTTTGCGCGGCGGAATCCAGGTCGCGCTTGGCCAGCTTGCCCCGGGGGACGCGCAAAGCGCTCACCATGCGCTGCGGATTCAGGTCGACCAGCACCGTACCCTGATAAATCAACACGTCGCCGTCGTAGAAACCGCCGGTGCCGCTGATCTTGCGGCCACCGACCTCGATGTCGTTGCGCGGCCGGAATTTTGCGTCCACGCCGAGGGCCTGCAATCCTGCCGCTGCGGCATTACAAATCTCCCGCGCCAGGTCTGGCAGTGCCGCTATGCCGAGCGATGCGCGATGGAACACCAGTTCCCAGCCAAGCTGGCCCTCGTCGAGATAGATGGCGCCGCCGCCGGTGATGCGGCGTACCGTGCCGATGCGGTGTCTGGCGCAATAGTCGAGATCGATCTCCCGGCTCAGGTCCTGGTGCCGGCCGATCAGCACGGTCGGCGGAAAGCTCAGGAAGCGGATGGTGTCGGGGACCCGCCCCGCCTGCCGCTCCTCGATGAGCGCCGCATCGAAAGCGATGTTGGCGCGGCCTTCGCGCACACCCGTATCAATGATCCTGAATGCGGCTGTCATGGCCGGGAACGGTTATTCGACCCGTACCGGGATGTCGAGCTGCTTGCGGATCTTCTTCAAGTCTTTCTTCTTCGGCTGGAACGGGTAGCTCGCAATATCGCTGGGTGGTGAATCGCCATACGGCCGGTCGCATGCCGAGATGTCCTCCTGGAATTTGCCCGGGCAGCCGGACGTCCGAAACGCGATGCCCTCGTCGACGATCGTCGACAGCTCGTTCTCCGGGATGCCGTAACTGCTGACGCAGCCGAGGTCGTCGAACTTCATTTGTTCCACCCGTACGCCGCGATAATCGATCAGGTAACGCGCCAGCTGCACGCGACGCCACTGGTCACGCGGCGTTGCGGGCAAGTGATCCATGAGAGAACCCTGCTCCGGGAAAAAGCAGAACATGTGGCTGTGGCCGCCGAGGTCCACGAGTTCCTGCACCAGGTTCAGAACCTCGTACTCGGTTTCACCCATACCGACGATGATGTGTGCGCCGAATTTCTGCGGCCCGAAGATATCCTTCGCGTCCTGCAGGATCTCCCAGTACTTGGACCACTTGTGAGGTGACTGCACGCCCTTGCCGCGAGTGCGGTCGAATACTTCCGGCGTGGCGGCATCCAGCGCAACGGTGAAGATGTCGGCGCCGAGGTCGCGGGTCTTCTGCACGTCGTCGCGGGTCATTGTCGTCGGGTTCGACAGTATCGAGACGGGAATCGCGTCCGGGTCGATTCGATCGGTCCACTGCTTGAGCACGGCGAAGGTGTCGTCTTCCGAGCGCGGGTGCGTGATCATCGAGATGCACATGCGGTGGAACGGACTTTTCTCAGGATCGGCAGCCACGATGTCGATGATTTCTCTCATCGGCACGGCAGGCCAGTCGACGCGAATGAAGTTGCGGTCTGCGTAGTCCCGGTCTGCTTCCCTGTGCCGGGCAAGTCCGCAATACGCGCAGTTTGCGCGGCAACCTTCCGGGTAGGTGAGGAGCAGGTTGAGACAGCGCGTGCACTCGCAGCCGTGCATGCGGCCGCTCATGATGCCGAGGGTGATCGCGGCGGCCGTCGACAGCTGCACGTACTCGGGCGACTTCATGTGCGGCGCGAGTATGTTGTTGTTCGGCAGGTAAACCCCATGCGGCAGTATGTCGTTCGCCTTGACGTGGCGGCCGTTCCTGCGATCGACCGGCGTCTTGTCGGGAAACCGGGGTTGCATCACGTCGAAGGGATTGTGGTCGGTGTTCGCTTCGGCGTTTGCTGACGCTGGCGTCGACTTTTGTTCAATACAGCTCATCGGATAAGAACCCCTGGTGCCTCAAGCCGCGCACGAGCGCGCAATGGAAAGATCGTTGCCGCCACCCAGTCTGATCGAGCAGCAGGAATGCGCCTGCGTAAACGGCCGCCCTATCGTATGCGCGACAGAGACCGCGCCGTCGGCCGGAAACGCGATGCCGTCGAGCCCGGCCATGATGGCATAGGTGTCGGTAACGCGTTTGTGCATGCCGGGCGGCCGGGCGCAGCCGAGTAGGACCTGCTGGTCCGGAAGCCGCGACCGGGCCTCGCCGAAAATGCGGCCGACATCGGACGTACCGGGCGTGATGAATGTTCCGGGCTTGGCGTAAAACGGCATGATCACGACGAGTACCAGCGCCGTGACCGGATAACGGCTCACCATGTCCAGCGCGTTCGCTTCGCCGAGGATGTGTCCATAGTGAAGGCCGATGACGATGTGCGGCGTTACTTCCATAGAAGTCGTGCACAAGGCTGCCAGCGTCTCCTCGAAATCGTCCACGGCACGATCGAGGTTGTAGACCTCGTTGATCGTCTCCTGCGCGCCGATAACGTCCATCATGACCGTGTCGACCCCCGCAGATTCCATGGCTTTGGCCCGCTGTTCATCGAGCAGTGCGCTGTGGATCGCGACCTTGAGATCCGGAAAGTCCTCTTTGAGTTTTTCAACGACCGGCAGATAGCGGCCGTAATTGATCTCGTTGCGCTTGTTCGAGCCGCCGGACAGCAAGAACCCGTTGAGACCCTCCGTATCGATCAGGCGCCTGACTTTCTGGTCGAGAATCTCCGGCCGTGTAGCCGGAATCATGGGTTCGAGAATCTTCTTCTGGCAGTGATCGCAGTTGAGCCCGCAGGCCGCCGCGGTAATCGAAAACGCCGGAAAGCTGTTCTTGTTGCAACCACTCAACTCGGTGCTGGTGTACTCCTTGAAGGTCGGCGTCGAAAAGCGGATCGGCCGCGGCGCGACAGCCTGTGCCTGCCGCTCGAACCCGTCCACGAGCTCGCGATCGAACTCGGCATCCTCAAGGTCCTCGATCCCTGCCAACGCATCAATCCATGTCATAGCCTGTTTCCCTTGATCCTGTTCGATTCTACGCCCGGGGCGTTACGGGACGATGCCTTCCGCCAGCCATTTTACGGAGTCCCTTACCGGGCCGGGATTGGGGCTGTCCGCAATGGTGTTATACCAGCTGACGTCGACGTCTTCCTCGTCCACCAGGTCGCACTCCATGTCGCGCAGGAGATCAACCGCCTGCTGCGGAAGCGTATCCGGGACCTCCTGCCCGCTGATCCGGCCCCACAGCCCGGTCCAGTAGCGCGTTACCGTCCACGGATTGTAACCGCCACCGCCGACCACCACGGTCGGCAGCTCCAGCGCTAGCAACTGCTCGACTGCCCGCCACAACGCGACGTTCGACAACAGCATCGTCGATAGCGGGTCCCCCGCGAGACAGTCGGCACCGCAGCAGACCACCAGCGCCTCCGCCCTCAGGCGTTCCGCGAGCGGCAGGACGGCGTTTTCCATCACGTGCTCGAACTCGCTGTCGTTGAATCCTCTTGCTACCGGCACATTGAACGCCCCTTCGTCCGGGTACGATGTGCTGCCGCTGTAGGGCCAGCGGTAATCCTCATGGATCGACAAAGTGGTAACACGCGGCTCGTCGAAGAAGGCGGTCTCCACACCGTCGCCGTGGTGCGCGTCCAGGTCGACGTAGTAAACCTGCTCCATCCCGGCATCGAGAAACGTCTTGATCGCGAACACGGGATCGTTGAAATAGCAGAAGCCGCAGGCGCGGTCGGCACGTCCGTGGTGGGTACCGCCGGACGGGTGAAATACGTTATGTCCCTCGAGGGCCAGTTCGGCCGCCAGGATGGAGCCTCCTACAGTTCTCGCCGCCCGGTCAAAGACTCCTTTGAAAAGCGGGTTTTCCAGCGTACCGATCTGGTACTGATCGCGGATCTCGCGCTCGACTCTGCCGCGGGCTTCGGCATGCTGCAGCACCTTGACGTAAGCACGATCGTGAAATTCGAGCAGGCGTTCGACGCTGGCGGGACCACATGCGCGAAAGTTTTCGTCCGACAGCCAGCCCAGAATCCTGGCAAGGTCCATGACGGCCGAGTGACGGATGACATTCAACGGGTGATTGGCACCGAAAGCGGCACGTCGAAAGGCGTCGCTGCCGACAAAGATCGGTAGCGGCACAGCAGGACGTGTATCGACGAGGCTCACCGTCTGAATATTTTGCACCTCTTTTCGACCGAATGTGGATAATCTGAAGGGTGGGATGGATCGAGAATATTCCATTCAACTAATAAAGACAATTATGATATTCTAATGCGATTCGCATCGCGAAAGACCCGTCGATTCCAGAGGTGATAAAGAATGTCCAGCGAAGCACAAATCGTCTCCAGTGAGGCACAGACCACCGCAGGCGAAGCGCCTGTTGCGGCTCCCGAAACCAAGAGCATGTCGATCATCGTAACGAAGGGGTCGCTCGACTGGGCGTATCCGCCATTCATTCTCGGCACGACGGCCGCGGCCATGGGCCTGCCGGTAACCATGTTCTTTACGTTCTACGGGCTGCCACTGCTGCTGAAGAAACTTGACCTGCAGCTAACCGCGGCCGGCAACCCTGCGATGAAGATGCCCATGATGGGCGCTCACATGGGACTGCCGAACCTCCTGACGGCGATCCCTGGTGTCGACGCCGCCTGCTCGAAGATGATGAAGAACCTCATGAACAAGAAGGGCGTTGCGTCCATCGAGGACCTGAGGGAACTCGCTGTTGAGGCGGACGTGCGGTTGATCGCTTGCCAGATGACAATGGACCTGTTCGAGTATTCGCTCGACGACATGATCGAAGGCCCCGAGCTGGGCGGCGCTGCAACCTACATCGAATGCGCAACGCAAGCCGACATCAACCTGTTCATCTGAATTGAACCGAATTCTTATTTAAAGCGGAGCAACAAGAAAATGGCGGACCACACGCTAGATGCAAAGGGGCTCAACTGCCCGTTACCCATCCTCAAGGCGCGTAAGGCACTGAAGGAAGTTCCCGCGGGCGGAACGCTCGAGATTCTCGCGACCGACCCGGGATCCGTTGCAGACTTCGAGGCTTTCTGCCGCCAGACCGGCAATGAACTGGTCGAACAGTCGCAAGACGACAAGGTGTATCGATTCCTCATCAGGCGCCCCGCGGCATAAACACCTGGAATCACAGGGCGTCGATACCATGGATCGGCGCCTTGCCCATGCCACGCAGACTGAGGCCTCGGAACCAGGACGCGGAGTACGCCGGTGCCGCAGAAGAAACGCGGAATTCACGAACTCTACAGCGATGATCCGATCGCTGCCGACGAACTCGTTTGGGGCCGCAAGAGCGACCCGCTGACACGCAGAGGATTTCTCACCAAGGGCGGGCTCGCTGCAATGTCCGCCGCCGTTGGCGCCACCATTCCGTTTGCTCACCTCATGCCCGGTGGCCTGATTCCCGCGGCGCTGGCTCAGTCTGACCAGCCATTCGTGATTCCGGGCAAAGAAGGCCTCATCGTACTCAATGACAGGCCGATCAATGCGGAGACGCCCGCGCACCTGCTGGACGACCGCGTTACGCCGGGCAAGTACCTGTTCGTACGCAACAACGGCCGGGAACCCTCGATGCCGAGCATCGATCCTGCGTCATGGGCCCTGGAAGTTGGCGGTGAATCGGCAGAGCGCACGGCATCGTTCTCTATCGACGAGCTGAAGGAGACCTTCAGGCACTACACCTACCAGCTGCAGATCGAATGCGGCGGCAACGGCCGCAGCGAATTCGTACCGCCCGCCGCCGGTAACCAGTGGTCGGTGGGCGCGGTCGGCTGCCCTCAGTGGACCGGCGTGCGCCTGAGGGACGTGCTGGAGCACGTTGGCATCAAGGACGACGCCGTCTACGTTGCCTACTACGGCGCCGATGCGCATGCGAGCGGCGACCCGAACAAGGTGCCGATATCGCGGGGCGTGCCACTGGCGAAAGCACTGGAGAAGGAGTCGCTGATCGCATGGGCGATGAACGATGAGGACATCCCGCACCTCAACGGCTACCCGCTGCGCCTGGTTTGCGCGAGCTGGCATCAAGCAAAGCTCGAAAAGACCGAAGTCGAGTTTCCCGAATCCGGCTATTACGAGGTCTGGGCTCGCGCAACCGATAGCGAAGGCCGCGCGCAGCCGATGGTATTGCCGGGTTGGAACCCGAAGGGCTATCTCAACAATGCCTGCCATCGCATCGCGGTGCAGGTCGCCTGATGCGGTTCGCTTCCGGGCTCGCCGGTATCGCCGCCATTGTGGCGTGCGGGCATGCGCTCGCTGCGGAACCGGAGTTCGACCCGTTCACCGGCCTCAAGAAGACCGGCGACTGGGAACTGGTGCGCAATAATTGCGTGAGTTGTCATTCGGCGAAGCTCATCACGCAGCAGAGCGGTACGGAGTCGCACTGGCTGGGGCTGATCCGCTGGATGCAGGAAAAACAGAACCTGTGGCAGTTCGATCCGGAAACCGAGAACAAGATCGTCAGCTATCTTGCGCGGAATTATCCACCGCAGGAAGACCGCCGCAGGGCCCCGATACCACCGGACCTGATGCCGCCGAATCCCTATGCGCGCGGATCGGTCGAGGATAAGTGAACGCTTATATCCCGAGAGAATAAGCGCATAGCGAATCCGTCTTGGGGTTTCATTGCCTACTCACACCACCTCGTTAGACTCGGGTGCATGAGTACTCAAACACAGCAACAGCAGTCCCGCCCCGCCGCCGGAGCTACCGTCACCGAACTGCATCTCGACCGGCACACGCCGGGAAGTGGCAACCGCCACGTGTACGACAGCATCGTCGACCTCGCGCCAAATCCTGACAACCCCACGCCGATGGTCCGGCTGAGTTCGCGCATGAACCCGAACCCGGACTACGAGGTGCTTTTGAAGCTCGAAGGCATGAACCCCTTCGGGTCGATCAAGGACCGCACCGCGTTGTTCATGCTGAATGGCCTGCAGCTGGATCCGGAGCAGGCGCTCGTCGAACCCTCGGCCGGCAACACCGGTATCGCGCTGGCGGCAATGGCGAATGCGCGCGGCGTGCCGATCGCGATCGCCGTTCCCGACGGCACGCCCGAGGAGAAGAAGGCATTGTTGAGGTTCCTGGGCGCAGAGCTGATCGAGGTCGATGATGAGCTATGCCCGCTGTTTCCGACCGAAGGAGCCCGCGGTGTGGTCAAGAGCATGGTCGAGAGCGAGGCCTACGGTGGGCGCTACGTGAGCCCGAACCAGTACGAGAATGAGCTCAATGTGGAAGCCCACTACCGCACTACCGGACCGGAAATCTGGCAGCAAACCGGAGGCAGGATCGACTGCTTTTACGCGAGCATCGGCACAGGGGGCACGATCAGCGGCGTCGGCCGTTTTCTGAAAGAGCAGAATCCCGACATTCGCATCATCGGCGTGGAACCGGCAAGCCGGCAGCACTCGCTATCGGGTATCAAACGCATCACCGGGCTGCCTGACGAGCACTATCCGAAAATACTCGACCCCAACCTGCTCGACGATCTCGTCTCCGTCACGGACGAGGAAGCGTTCAACGCGGCCATCGAGGTGGCGCGCCGCGACGGCATCATGGTGGGACCGACGACCGGCGCCGTGCTGCACGCGGCGCTGCACGGCGACACGCCCAGGAGCGGCCGGGCGGTACTCATCTCGGCCGACAACGCGGCGAAGTACGTCGGCGCCTACGCAAGCTTCCTGGCCCGTCAGGACTGATCGGGGACGACCATACAGGCCAGGTCGCTCGCGACCACCACCTCGCCACCGAAGCCTGTGCGAACGATATCGACGTTAGCATCGAGGTTCTGCAGGCTCCTGGCCATGAAATGGCTCAGCACCAGGGTCCCCGCACCCGCTGCCTTTGCAACCCTGGCAACGTCGCTCGGGCGCGCATGGAGCTTGATCGCCGCACCCGTTGCGGCTTCCGGTATCGGCAGGTGCATGACCAGCACGGTCGCATCCTTAGCGAAGTCGATGAAAGCGTCGGAGCTGCCGTTCTGGTCGCTCGCGAACACGATCGACACGTCACCGGTGGTCACGCGGTAACCGAGCGCGGGCACGATAGCGTGCGGGACCGGTAGCGCATCGATCGTAATGTCGCCATCGAGCACCCGAACGGGTTTCTCCGAGTCGCTTGCAACTTCCTGCTGCACGAGCTTCACGAGCCGGCCGCTGCCGTCGAGGTAACCGGACAGGTAGCCATACGCACCCGACCCGTCGGCAAGCATGCTGTCGAGCCAGGCGCCGAGCCCCGGGAAAGGCCCTCCCGGCCCCGGACCGGCCACCGGCAAAGGCTCTTCGCGCCCCGAGAAATTACCGGACTTCAGCAGCGCCGGAAAATCGGCCGAGTGGTCGGTATGGAAGTGGCTGAGGCCGACGAATTCGAGATCGACAAAGCTGGCCCCGGCTTCGCCGAAACGCAGAAACGTGCCACCCCCGGCATCGACGAGCACCCGGGAGCGTCCGTCGACCCAGACGATGTAGCCGGTCGACGCCCGGCCGTCGTCCGCGATCGGCCCGCCCGAGCCCAGCACCTGCAGGGCAACACCGTCGGCGGGCGGGCATTGCTGTGCCGGCGCTGCATGAGCCATAGACGAGATCGACAGGGTAAATACGAGCAACAGCAGGCTTGTCGTGTAAGTCATGGCTCCGGCCTCTCCCCGACCTGTGCGTAAAAACCAGTATAGGCGCACCCTAGCATATTCATTAGTCTTTTCTAATAGAGATTTCTTTGGGGGCCTCCGCATGGATTCGATCGCGGTCGTCGGGATCGGTAACAACCTTTTGCAGGACGACGGTGTGGGCATTCATGCCCTCCGCCACTACGAGGAGTATCACGCGGACCCTGACGTGTGCTGCCTCGACGCGGGAACGGTCGGGCTCGCGATGATGAATCGCCTCTCCAACCTGCAGGGCCTGGTCGCCGTCGACGCCATGCGGCTCGGCAAGCCGCCCGGCACCGTAACGGTACTCGAGGGCGAGGACATGGACAGGCACCTGCGCAATCATCACGGCAGCGTCCATGAACTGGGCCTCTCCGACATACTCGACGCACTGCGCCTGTGCGGCGACCTGCCCGTGAACCGCGCGCTCGTCGGCATCGAACCCGAGCAGATGGACTGGGGCACGGAACCCACGCAAAAGGTCGCGGCCGCCATACCCTCTGCCACTGCGAGGATCCACGACCTCGTACTCGACTGGCGCAGCCGCTCCAGGCCGGAGGCTGCCATATGAACTCCAAAGACCCGATTCGCTCGGCGATTCCCTATCGCCGCGGCAACGTCAAGCCGCTCCTGAACGAAATCATTCATGCGCTCGATCGCCTGCTCGACGACGACGAGCCGACGGTTATCGACCTCGCCAGTCTGCCATTTGCACCCGGCGAACTCGAACAGCTCGAACAGGCTCTGGGCCGGGGCGAACTCAATGCCGAACTCGACGCGCTCGGCAAGAGCCACATTCGCGAAACCGCCTACCCCGGCGTCTGGTGGCTCGAACATCGCAATACTGCGGGCGAAATCGTCGGTCGGTACATCGAAATTACACGCACCCCGGAGATCCTCATGTCCCAGGACGCCGACATCGGCGCCGGCCGCGCAAAGTTGCGTGACAGCTTTGAAGATACCGGTAACGAATTCAACAAGGAGGCAGCCAAGTGAAAACCATACCCACCCTGGGTGAGATCCTTCAGGCGCAAGGCGTCTCGCGGCGGGGCTTCATGAAGTACTGCGCGGCGACCGCATCGCTGCTCGCGCTGCCACCCGCGATGGTGCCGCGTATTGCAAATGCACTCGAACAGGCGCGACGACCCTCGGTCATCTGGTTGTCCTTCCAGGAGTGCACGGGTTGTACCGAATCGCTGACACGTTCGTCCTCGCCGACGCTGGAGGGCCTGATCTTCGACAGCATCTCGCTCGACTACCATCACACGCTGCAGGCCGCCTCCGGCGATGCGGCCGAAGCGGCACGGCACGCGGCCATGCAGGAAAACATGGGCCAGTATCTCGTGCTCGTGGACGGCTCGATTCCGATGGGCAACCCGGGTTTCTCCACGATCGCCGGCATCAGTAACTACGACATGCTCATGGAAACCGTCGATGGGGCGGCTGCGGTTGTTGCTATTGGCAGCTGCGCGGCGTTCGGCGGCATCCCCGGCGCCAATCCGAACCCCACCGGCGCGGTTTCGGTGCAGGATCTCGTCAAGGACAAGCCCATTGTAAACGTGCCCGGTTGCCCGCCGATCCCGATGGTGATTACGGCTGTGCTCGCCCAGTTTCTCACCTTCGGGCAGCTGCCGGAGCTCGATATCCACGGCCGTCCGACGGCCTTCTTCGGCCAGACCATCCACGACCGTTGCTACCGGAGACCGTTTTACGAACAGGGCCGCTTCGCGGAGACCTTCGATGACGAGGGTGCACGCAAAGGCTGGTGCCTCTTCAAGCTGGGTTGCAAGGGACCGATTACCTATAACGCCTGCGCCACCGTGAAATGGAATGCCGGCACCAGCTTCCCGATCGAATCGGGTCACCCCTGTCTCGGCTGCTCCGAGCCCGGGTTCTGGGACAAGGGCGGTTTCTATGCACCGCTGTCGACCGGCAAATTCGGCAGCGGCGAGAAACTCGCCGGTGCGGCCGTTGCGGGCGTGGCACTGGGTGCCGCCGCCGCCGTGGCCGGACGTCGGCGTCAAGCCAAATACACGAAGGAGGGATGACATGGACCTTCTTGAATTTGCCAGGGGACCAGCGCTGCAGGTTGCAGCTTACATACTCGTTGCAGGCGTGATCTGGCGTCTCGTCGGCATAATTTTTCTGAAAGAGAAGCCGGAATTCTCCGAGCCTCGCAAACCGGGAGGCCTGCTGGCGGCGCTGAAAGTGATATACACGCGCAGCTTTACGGCGCATCCCTTCAAGCGCGCGACGCTGTACCCGAAAATGCTGGCCTACGTCCTGCACATCGGATTCTTCGCGGTCATATTCTTGTTCGTGCCGCATATCGTGTTCTTCGAAGGCTTCCTGGGTTTCGACTGGCCAGGCCTGCCGAATAACGTGATCTATTTCGCGGGTGTCGCCGCGGTGGTCGCCGGGATCGCCTTGCTGGTGCGGCGCCTGACGAATCCGGTCCTCAAATTGATCTCCAACTTCGACGACTACTTCAGCTGGTTCGTGACGCTGTTGCCGATCGTGACTGGATTAATCATGCCGGTCCGCATGGGCGTTCGGTACGAGACGCTGCTGGCAATTCACATCCTCTCGGTCGCGGTACTCATGATCTGGCTGCCGTTCGGCAAGCTCGGTCACACGTTCCTGGTATTCGTAACAAGGGGCACCACCGGAATGGTATTCGAGCGCAGGGGGGCCAAGACATGACCACTGTTGACGGAAGACATCCACTCGATCGTGAAGCCGAACGGCTGGCCTACAAGCCGCCCGAGGTTCGTCACGACATCCAGGGTGACATGGGGACGGAAGAGCGCGTTGAAAAAGCGATGCATCATTTCGTCAAGAACTTCAATTCGCAAACGGCTTCGTATCTCGATGGCTGTCTCCACTGCGGCATGTGTGCGGATGCGTGTCACTTCCACGTGCGCACCGACGACCCGAGATATACGCCGATCTGGAAGCTCGAGCTGTTCAAGCAGGCTTACAAACGCGAAGCAGGGCCGTTCGCATTCTTCTATCGCCTGTTCGGGTTCAAGAAGAAGGTCACCATCGAGCAACTCGAGGAATGGCAGCACCTGCTGTATGACAGCTGCACCGTCTGCGGGCGCTGCTCGCTCGTCTGCCCGATGGGCATCGACATTGCCGGGCTCGTCTCCATGGCGCGCCACGGCATGTTCATGGCCGGCCTCATACCCCACGAACTTCACGAAGTCGCCAAACGCGCGGCGGAAACGGGCAGTCCGTTGGGAATTACGCCTGATAAATTCGAAGACCGGGTCGAGTGGATGGCCGACGAACACGACGTCGAGATCCCGATGGACGTAGAACAGGCCGATGTTCTGGCCGTCATGTCGTCGATCGAAATCCAGAAGTACCCACAGTCGATCGCAGCGACCGCCAAGATCCTGAACGCTGCCGGCGAATCCTGGACGTTCAGGACCGACGGTTTCGAGGCAACCAACTTCGGCATGCTGTCGGGCAACCCCAGCTGGCAAAAAGAAGCCACGATGAAACTGATCGACGCGGCGATAAAAATCGGCGCAAAGCTCATCGTGCTGCCCGAGTGCGGGCACGCCTACATGGCCCTGCGCTGGATGGGCGCCAACATGTATGGCAAGCCGCTGCCCTTCAAGGTCCTGCACATTTCCGAGTACATGGCCGATGCGCTGAGCACGGGCAAGATCAAGGTGAAGAAGGTCGACACCAGCGTCACCTACCACGATCCCTGCCAGGTATCACGTCGCGGCGGCGCCACCCAATCGGCTCGCGAAGTCATAAAACATCTCGGTGTCGATTTCCGCGAGATGGAGTACGGCGGCGACTACAACTGGTGCTGCGGCGGCGGCGGCGGCGTCGTGACGATCAAGCGAGCGGACCCGCTCAGGCACCGGGTTTTCAAGCTGAAGATGGACCAGGTTGAGAAAACCGAAGCCGACGAGTTGTTGTCGAGCTGCGCCAACTGCCGGCAGAGCTTTGACGACAGCCAGGAGCATTTCAACTGGGATTACAAGATGGGTAGCCTCATGGAAATGGTTGCCGAGAACCTGGAGGACGAGGCATGAACGCAAGAGTCGTTGTCGATCCGAT
>JAACFJ010000184.1 GCA_009937505.1 Gammaproteobacteria bacterium | reverse complement strand
CTGCACCAGCTGCGGCATTTGCGCAGGCTCGTGCCCGACTTCGACGCCGTTCAGGCGCGCGAAGCCGATCGAGCCGGGCATCGAACTGCCACACTGGACCATTGCAGAGCTTCGCGAACGCGTGATGGCGCCCCTCGAATCGAGTGGCGATGATCCTCGCGTACTCGTATTTGCCTGCAACCAGGGTAACGCCGAGTTGCTCGGCGACGAAAACGAAGGCATCAGGGTAATAAAGCTGCCTTGCGTCGGTATGTTGCCGCCGTCCTTCGTCGACTTTGCGCTGTCGCGGCGATTTGCCGATGGGGTCATGCTTGCCGGCTGCGCCGAGAACGATTGCTTCCACCGGCTCGGTAACGAGTGGACCATCCGGCGCATGGCCAGGGAACGCGACCCGCACCTCCGGGGCCGCGTGCCGATGCAGCGAATCCACACTGCCTGGCTGCCGCCCGGAGAACATCGCCGGCGCGCGCAGGCTCTTCGTACGTTCCGAACTCATTTGAGCGGGTTGAAGTATGAATAGCTGGTTCCGCATTGCGCTGCAGGCGCTCACCTACGCTGCTTTCGCAGTCGTCCTGGGCTACCTGTCGGCTTCGCCAGCTTACGACTACGCTGCCGAAGAATATGCGACCGTGAAGTTGTCGCTGAGCCATGCCGCCAACCGCGTGAAGCCCTGCGTGCGCCTGACGCCGAAAGAGATCGCGGAGCTTGCGCCCAATATGCGTCGCCCCGAGAAGTGCGAGCGTGAGCGCCTGCCGTTAACGGTGGAGTTCGAGATCGACGGGGAGATAGTAACGCGCATCGAAGCCGCGCCGTCAGGGCTCTGGAACGACGGACCCGCATCCGTCTACGAGCGCTTCGAAGTCGCGCCCGGCACACACACGATTATTGCGAGATTGCGCGAGTCTGATCGTCCCGACGGCTGGGACTACGTACACAGCGAAACCGTGACGTTGTTGGCTGGCCGCTACTTCACGGTTACGTTTCGCGCCGAGACAGGAGGCTTCAGTTTCCGATGAGCCTGATTGAATGGAGACCGGAATTCAGCGTCGGTAACCTTGCCGTCGACCACGAGCATCGCGAGCTGATCGACCTGATCAACAGCCTGCATGAAGGAATCCGGCAAGGCGCCGGACGGGAACAGGTCGCGGCCGGGCTCGGCGAGATCTACGCGCAGATCGCGGCCCATTTTGCGCTCGAGGAAAAGATCATGCGCGACGCCGGCTATGCAGACTACAGTCCACATAAAGAGGATCACGAATCGCTGCTCGACCAGCTTGCCGACATCATTCACAGCGTCGAGATCGGCGGCGAATTCGCTGAAGACGAGCTGTCGTCGCGGCTAAATCACTGGTTTTCTGAGCATTTCCGCACCCATGATGCAAAGCTTCACAGGCGACTCTGACGCTTCGCCGACCACATTCCACTGCCGGCTGTTTTAGATGGTAGACTGATTGCCAAGGGCCCTGGCCGTACCCGAAAACCACAAGAGGCGGCGAGCCCGACATCGTTCGGTCTCATTCCCGTGCTGCACCGGAAGCGGCTTCCGGTCGAGTGCCCGACCCCGTGTCCACCATTGCGGACCTGACAATGACCTCACTGGAGCTCGGTCACGAGCAACAAGCAGTTCAATCGGACCGGCGCCTCGTCGCAGGCCGCTATCGCCTGCGTGCGCAGATCGGGCGCGGAAGACTTGGCGACATCTACGAAGCGCAAGACGAAGGTTATCGTGAACTCGGCATCGGGGGCCGTGTAGCGATCCAGTTACTGCCGGACAGGATTGCCCTCGACCAGGGACTTTTCAGCAAGCTAAAGTTGGGCTACACCGTGCTTCGCGCGAGCTCGCATCCGAATATCATTTCGTATTCCGACTGCGACCACGACGGCAAATTCGGCTATCTCCTCATGGAACGTCTCGATGGCGCCTCGTTGCGCTTCGTGCTCGACGACGTGACGACACTGCCGCTGAATGAGGCGCTTCCCGTCGTCCGGGCGATAGGTGATGCGCTGCAATTCCTGCATGCCAAGTCGATGGTTCACGGTCAATTGACTGCGGAGAATGTCTTCGTCACCGAAGACCTCGACGTGCGCCTGCTCGACATCGTGCCGCTGGATTCCGCGTCGACTTTCTTGCGCGGCGTCGCATCGCGAGACCCATTCAACCGTTCGGATGCCAGCGACGATATCTACGCGCTCGCTTGCCTGACCTACGAAATTCTTGCGGGCAAGCATCCTTTCAACTTTCACTCGCCGGCCGAGGCCAGCCTCGCCGGGCTCAAACCGACCCGCATCCGCTCACTGCCCGAAAAACAGTGGGGCGCGATACGTCGCGCACTGTCTTTCGACCGCGATGAGCGGCCCTCGACGGTGAGGGACTTTCTTGCAGACCTGGGCGTGACCGGCACCGAGCGCCTGAGGCCCTCAGGAAGCAGCTCGGCCGATCACGCCGCCGCGCCGCAGCCAACACGGAACAATACGCCGCCTGCACGCCAGCCGGCCACGCCCGCAAACGGTAGCAAAGCTCCCGCACCGGCTGCTTCGGCACAGGCTGCTCCCGCCGTCGTAACCGGACCGGCGCCGCGCGACGAGAAACGCCGAAAAATGGCGCGTGCACGGCGCAATCGGGCCAGCCGCATTCGATCATTCTTCCTGGCCATCGTCCTGGCTGGCCTGGCCGCCTGGTATCTCTACGGCCAGCCGCGCGACGATATCGCCAACTTCCCTGCCCTGATCGATGCTTACCTCGATCCTGCACCCGTTGAAATCGGCGCCGCCGAGCCGATTATCGCGGCCGACCAGGAGGCCGGTAATTCTGTCGTCCCTGCCGTTGCCACGACCGAGCCGGATTCATCGGTTGAACCCGCCGCAAGGGCTGAGCCGGAACTCGCGAGCGAGCCGACCCCGCAACGGGATGCCGAGCCACTTCCGGAACCCATCCCCGACGCGGCAGCAGCGGAATCCGACCCGGCAACACTGGAACCCTCGGCCGCAGCGGAATCCGAGGCGGCGGCCGATACGCCGGGAAGCACGTTGATACAGTCCTTCGTGACGGTGTATGAACGAGACGGGGCCGCAAGAATCGCGTTTCGCCGGCCGGTGGGCACGACCGGTACGCTGTACTGGTGGACCGGCGATCACACCGCCATTGCTGA
>JAACFJ010000072.1 GCA_009937505.1 Gammaproteobacteria bacterium | reverse complement strand
AGGCCGTTTCGAATCGCGGCTCGAGGTGGCTGCGCAACAACGCGATGAACGTGCCGCTCGCGCCATAGCCCAGCAGCGCCAGGCTGATGATCATGTAGGCGAAATGGTGCCACTGCACGATCGACAGCACGCGCATCAGCAATATCTCGTAGCCGATAGCCGCCGCAGAGATAAACAGCGTGGCTAACAGCAGGCGCCGCACTGGACTCAGTGCTCGCCGGTCAGCGGCACGAAGCGGACGGCCCCGATCTGCCGCGTAACGATCTCGCCGCCGTCAGTCTTCTCCAGCAGCAACAGCAGCTGCGTCATGAATCGCCCGCCGACCGGGATGACCATCTTGCCGCCCGGCTTCAGTTGCTCGATCAGTGGCGGCGGCACGTGGCTGGCCGCAGCGGTCACGATGATCGAGTCGAACGGCGCATGGTCCTCCCAGCCATAGTAGCCATCGCCGAGTTTCGTCGTGACATTGTCATAGCCGAGCCGCTGCAGCCGTGTGCTGGCCGAATCCGCGAGCGCTGCGATGATCTCGATTGAATAAACGTGATCCACGAGGCCCGCCATTACCGCGGCCTGGTAGCCGGAGCCGGTCCCCACCTCGAGCACCACGTCGCCATCGGCGGGTTCAAGCAGGTCGGTCATCAACGCAACGATGTACGGCTGCGAAATCGTCTGGCCGTGCCCGATCGGCAACGGCCGGTTCTCGTAGGCGTAACGCACCTGTCCCTGCGGCACAAATTTGTGGCGCTCGACCCGGCCCATGGCTTCGAGCACGGCGTCACTGAATGGGTCGTCGCCCGCATAGCCCGCGTATACGCGTACCTCGTCAACGAGATCGGCACGCAACGCGGCGAAATCGGCGTCGTCCGCGAGCGCCGGCGCGCCGAGTACAAACACGCTGAGCAACAGCGCGCGCATCACGCAAGCATCCAGGCGCCGTAGCCGACGACGAAGTCCCGGTCTCCCTCCGTATCGCCGGAATTTCTCAGGTCGAGCGTGCTGACCCGCATTCCGCGGCGCTTTGCCGCCAGCATCAGTCCGCGCAGCGGCGTTGCGCCACAGGCATCGTCGTGGTCGATCTGGAAATCGAGATGCTCGATGCGCCGGCAGGTCGTCGAGTCCTGCACACGCGCCGCGTCGTATTCGAGGTAGTGACTCAGGTCGGAGCTGACGACAATCAGCGTCTCCGGGCCTCCCCAGAGCGATTCCAGCAGGCTGGCCACTGCCTGCGGCCGTGCCTCGCCCACCACAACCGGAACGATGCTGAACTTGCCGAGCACCGTCTGCAGAAACGGCAGCTGCACCTCCAGGCTGTGTTCATACTGGTGCGAAGGCTCGAAGACCGTGACGCCTTTCGCCTCGAGCACGGCGACGGCTTCACGGTCGACAGGTACGTCACCGAGCGGCGTGCGAAATGCGTCTGCACCACTGACCGCCATGCCTGCGACGGGCACACGATGGCAGGGACCCAGCAGAACGACACGACTGTATACGTCACGGTAAGGAGCCAGGCGTGCATAGGCAGATGCCGCGACCGCTCCCGAATAGACGTACCCCGCGTGCGGCGCGATCAGGGCCTTGGGCGCCTCCCCGTCCCCGGCGGTTGCTTCGTCGAGCAAGCCGTCGACGAGCGCTCTCAGTTCGCCCGGGTCTTCCGGGTAGAACTGGCCTGCAACAGCGGGTTCCCTTACGACGGTCATTGCGGTTCTGCCGGGCACATCCAGTTAATTTTAGGCCGCTGGCGCACAATAAAAATAGGTACCTATACGGGTTACGCATTGATTCCCCGGGCCGCCGCAACCATATATAAGAGTCGAAGGTCATGGACACTGCAATCACGATACGGGGCGAACCCGCCCGCTACTGGCACCGCCTGGACGACGGCCGCCTGCAATGCGACCTGTGCCCCCGGTACTGCAAACTGCACGCGGGCCAGCGCGGGCTTTGCTTCGTGCGGGCCAACGGCGATGACGAGATGCTGCTAACGACGTACGGGCGTTCCAGCGGCTTTTGCGTCGACCCGATCGAGAAGAAACCGCTGAATCACTTCCTGCCCGGCACATCGGTGCTGTCGTTCGGCACGGCGGGCTGCAATCTCGCCTGCAAGTTCTGCCAGAACTGGGACATCACCAAGTCCCGCGAATTCGATCGCCTGCAGGCGACCGCGACGCCGACGGACATCGCGGCCGCGGCGGCCGACGGCGGCAGCCGCAGCGTCGCCTACACCTACAACGACCCTGTAATCTTTCTCGAATACGCGGTCGACGTCGCCGCCGCCTGCCATGAACGGGGCATCAGGAACGTGGCCGTCACGGCCGGCTACATCACCGAGGACGCGCGCGAGGAATTCTTCCGCCGCATGGATGCGGTCAACGTCGACCTGAAGGCGTTTACCGAGCGCTTCTACTGGAAGATTTGTGGCGGCCACCTCGACCCCGTTCTCGAGACGCTGCAGTATCTCAAGGCAGAGACGAATGCCTGGCTCGAACTGACGACCTTGCTGATCCCCGGCGAGAACGACGCGGACAGCGAGATCGACGCCATGACCCGCTGGATCGCCGATGAGCTCGGGTGCGACGTGCCCCTGCACTTCACGGCATTCCATCCGAGCTGGAAGATGATGGACACGCCGAGCACGCCGAAGAGCACGCTGACGCGCTGCCGCGAGATCGCGTTACGCAACGGCCTGAACTACGTCTACACGGGCAACGTGCACGATCCGGCGGGTGCCAGCACCTACTGCCCGGGCTGCCACACACTCGTGATAGGCCGCGACGGCTACGACCTTGGCGGCTGGAATCTTGCCGTGGAGGACGGAAAGGCTGCGTGCGGCGCCTGCGGCAAGCCGATTGCCGGCGTATTCGATGCCCGCCCCGGCCACTGGGGCGCGAGGCGCCGGCCGGTACGCCTCGCCATGCACTGAGGCTCGCGGCTTACCGCTCGTTTCAGGACTTCTTGCGGGATCTCGACGGCACGGCCGTGAGCTGCGCCTTGCGCTTGCGGCGCATTTCGTCGAGGTTCTTCATGCGCCGCGTATCGGCCGCTGTCGCGCGGCCTGCCGCCACCTGGTCGGGCGCAGGTACGTTCATGATCTTCAGACGATGGTGGCCGAGCGAAATAACGTCGTCGTTCAGCAGCAGCGTGCTCTTGACCTTGACAGAATTAACCGTCGTGCCGTTGACGCTGTTCAGGTCCAGCAGCACCAGGCCATCCGTGTATAGCATGAGCAGCACGTGGAACTTGCTGCAGAACTCGTCGTCGATGACGATGTCGGCGAAGTCCGAACGGCCGATCAGCACCTTCTTGTCGTCGAATACGAATTCCCTCAGTGTCTTGCCGTTCTTCGATATCACCAGGCTCGGCGGCCGCCGCTCCGCAGGCAGTTTGCCGGGTCGCTTCATAATCCGGGTGACGGTGACGGGTAGCTGCTCGGAACGCTTGATCGCGGTCAGGGCAAGAGCGTTCAGCCGTGCAGGCCAGCCTTTGGATATCTCGTGCAGCTTGTCGCAAACGTCGCCGGGGAAAACCGAATCCGGCACGCCGACGCCGCAGGCTTCGAGGCGCGCATGAAGGTAGATAAGCGCCTCATTGACCGTCATTGGCGCGAGCTGCTTAACCTCGATGGGCCGCTCCGCCCCGAGCTTGCCGTCCTCCGCGGAGAGTGCATTCAGCCGGCGACAGCTGGTGAGAATGATGCGCAGGGCCGGCTTACCGTCCTCGGTCATCGCGGCGATCTTGCCGAGTGTCTTCAGCGTGCTGGGGAACATCCTGTCCGCGTTGTCGATCATCACGATGGGCGGCTGGTAGCTGCGCGTCTGCTGCCCGGCGAACATCGCGAGCAGCTGCAGCAGCTCTTCGGTGGTTTGCAGGTCCGTCGTGTAGCCGTAGCGCGCGAGGATTTCCGATATGAAGCCGCGCGGCTTGAAACGCGTGCCGTCGAGCGCCGCTATCGACGTGTCGCGCGGCAGTTCGCTGACGAACTGGCGTATCACGGTGGATTTACCGGAACCTTCCGGGCCCTCGATGACACCGATCGCGTTTTCGCTGCCCAACGTGCTCCAGATAAAGTCGAGCGCATGCTGTTGCGACTCGTACTTGACCATAGCGGACGCTTTCGAGTCCTTGCCGAATGCCCGTTCCCCGAAATCGGTATTCTTCAGGTCCATCTTGAATTTCTTTTCATCCCAACCCCAATAGCCAACACGACATAAGCGCGCATAAGGTTCCCTCGTTACTTACAGCAGGCCGTCCAGGCCGTCCAGGTCATTGATCACACTCCACCGACCGCCGGCTTTTTCGACCCGCCCCTGCCAGTTCTCGAGCCGCCCGAGGTACTCGCGCGGATCGATATTGTCACTCCTGAGCTTGGTGACGTTGAGCGCGATGACTTCAAAGCCGCCCAGCTCGAGATCGAAGTCGCGCACATAACCCTCCTCCAGGTCCTCCTTGAGGTCCGAGAAGATGAGGATGGTTTTATGCCCCGTGCCCTTCTCGTTCAGGTATTCCACGGCCTGAAGGATGCCGCCGGATATATCCGTATACGGCGCGGAATTGGCGCTATCCACGAAGTCGGCCACCTGTTGCGCGAACACCCGCTTCTGCCGGTTGACGGCGCTCGGCCGGTCGTCGAACGAGGCCTTCGCGATAATGTCCTTCTCGCTGAAGCTGCCGGTATCGATTCGCGCCACGGCGAACGTGTCCGTCTCGCCGAGACGAGACAACGTGTAGCGGATGATCTGCTCCGCCTTGTCGAGCTCCTCGCGATAGGTGCCGGAGGTATCGAGCAGCATATAGACGCCGGTATTCTGCGGCCCCTGCTGGCCGCAGGATGCGACCAAAGCGCAAACCAGAACCGTGATCAGATGTTTCATGACCCTGTCCTCCCGGAAAGTGCGTGGCGCCCCTTGCCGTCGCCGTCATGGCCCATGCGCTGTTCGAGCCATAGCGGCACGAACAGCGGCAAATCGTAGAGCTGCTCGAGCAGCGTGCCGATATGCAGTGAGGCGTTCGCCACCAGCCGCAACAGCAACGCCGTGAAACGCAGCAGCGCGATACCGATCATGCCCAAGACGGTGCGCAGCGAGTGCACGAAGGTCTCGAGCGGGATCGCTACGAATGTGAGCGCAAACGGCAGGATAAAGCCCATGCCCATCTGCGCCGCGGTCGTGATCCAGAGGTATTCATTGGTGGCGGTAGCCGCCGCATCGCCACGAAGCAACGCGCTGGTAGCCAGCTCGTCATGCAGCAGCACTTCACGCATGTAGGCGAGCCCGGCCTCGACGCTCGCCAGCAACAGCAGGATCGTGAAGGTAATAAAGGCCATGCGGACGCGCACCTTGTCGGGCAACGCACCGATGACCGGGAACAGGCGCGTAATGCGCAGCGACTCCATGAGGAAGAGCCCCATCGAGATCTCCACCATGATGATAACCAGCGCGGCAATATCGGCCGTCCTGTAGCCGCCTATGAGGCTCGTGCCTCCGACCATCTCCGCCATCGGCCGCGCAATCAGCGAAAAGTTGATCGCGGCGCCACCGAGCGCGACCGTCAGCACGAGCGCCGAAACGAAGAAGTTGACCAGCGACGACGACGACAATACCGAGACGGCACGGTCCTGGCCGCGCACGATGTCCTCGTACTCCTGCATCAACCGGTCGATAGTGACCGAGCGCGCGAGCAGGCTGTCGACGTTCTTGCCGACGTGAGAAAGCGTCTTCTGAATCGCGCGCCAGTCGGGGCGCATGCCTTTGAGCAGCAGGTGGCGCTGTTTGGATGCCGACACGTAGGCGACCATCGCTTCCTTGTGCGCCTTGACGAGCGACTTGTGAATGTCGCTCAGGATATTGCCGACGCCGAAGCGCCCCTCACGCTCGTCGATCTTGGCGATAGCCTTGACCGCCTCCACCCAGCCCGGCGGATCCGGCGGCACATTCACGGACTGCTGGTGATCGTCTTCGATACGCTTGATCGATTCGTCGAGCGAACGGTGCAGGGCCGAGTAATTGCCGAGGTCCTTTCGTACCGTGTCATTGATGCGGTCGAACTCGCGCTCGATGACGCGTTCCTTGGCCTCACGTCCGGCGGCGAGCAGTACGTCACGATTCCGCGCAGCGAGATTCTCCTGCGAGCGTGATACCGCTTTGGACGCTGTTCGAAAACCGCGGTGGAGGGCCCGCGCCATTGCCTGGATCGCTTTATGCGCGGTCGCGCGCGCCAGGTACAGCGCGGAGACAATGAGAATGATCCAGAGTAAAGCCGAGGCGACTGGCCACGGCGTAATGCCCAGCATAAATGCCATTGATGGTAACCCCGCTGTCCTAGCAAATGACCGTAGACCGGTGGCTTTGCGAAGCGTCCTTTCGAACGCCGTGCCTTTTTCATGCGGTCACAGAGTTTCACACCGCCTTCAGAGTTGTCAATAACAGCGGAAACCGTCGCTTAAGTTGGCGATTTATAAGGACAGGGGCTGTGTTTGAGAATAATATGTTCAACGCAACACAATACTGACAACAATAAGGTAAGGGAGAGAAACATGAGAAAGTTAATGACGGCCGTCCTGGCCGTGTTTGCCATCGGCGTTTCGGGAATTGCATCGGCTGACAACTTCGCCAACGTATACACCTGCAAGCTCAAGGACGACGTGGAAATGGAAGCGGTTCAGGCCGCGAACAGCAAGTGGCTGAAATTCGTGAACTCGAAGGTCGAGGGCGGTGGCATTACGAGCTCGATCGGTACCGCCGTCGTTGGCGATAACGAAGTCTTCATCTTTGTCGATACCTATCCCAGCCTCTCGGCCTGGGCGGCTGCGGCAGAATTGCTCGACAGCGACGCCGCTGATGAGATCGACGGACTGTTCGAGGATCTGAACGACTGCAGCAAGAACAGTCTCTGGAAATTCGAAGACACGAAGTAGGGCTCTAAAGACAGAATCAAGCCTCGTCCTCGCGACGAGGCTTTTTTATGCCCTGAACCACCGGCTATGGATACATCCGGTAGCTGTATTGCGGCACCACGACCTCGTAGTATGGCTGCAGGAACATGACGAGATCGATCAGTTCCTGGATCGTCATGTAACGGTTGTAGACATACATATGCGATTCACCCTCCTCCGATACCCTATCGGGAGGGTAGCCGTCCGCGAGCTTGTGCGACGGATTGATAATCGCCGTAACGAGTTCCCCGTATGACTTCACGCGAGTGACTTTGCCACCCAGTTCGACGTACGGCGGGTCCATGCCGGCAAGTACCGGGAACTGCTCGCCTTCGATGAAGTGGCACTGGTGACACTGCATGTAGACGAAGGTGTCGCGCCCGGCGACAGAGTCGCCGTCGGGCAGGCTGAATCCACGTTCCGACATGCGGTCGCGCTCACATCCGCCCAGCACTGCAAGAGAGAGCACGAACAGCGCGAGGGTCGACGTAACTTTCATTGCGAGCCTCCTTGGCAACCGAGTGTTGCCTCGCAAGTTATTAATATCACGGTGACTATTCAGACAGCATCCGGGATAACCGCAGCGCATTGCGGGCTCTTGCGGGCTCCTTCGTGCAGGCACATACTGGTCGACACATGCGCCGCAGAGAACACTGGGAGCAGGTGTATTCCAGCAAGCCGTCGGACAGGCTCGGCTGGTACAAGCCCCGCCTGCAGACTTCGCTGGAGTGGATCACCACGCTCGGGCTGGGCCCGGGCGAACCCGTTATCGACGTCGGCGGCGGCGCATCCACACTGATCGATGATCTGCTCGACGAGGGCTATTCCTCGATAACGGTACTCGACATTGCCGAGCCGGCGCTCGATCTTCTCAAGGCGCGGCTGGGCGAAAAAAGCACCGCAGTCAACTGGCTATGCGCTGATATCACCAGGATCGATCTGCCTGAAAACGCGTTCGAACTCTGGCACGACCGTGCCGTTTTTCATTTTCTTACGGAAGCGAAGGATCGGGAACGCTACAGGGAGAACCTTTGCAGGGCATTGCGACCCGGCGGCCATCTGATCATCGGCACATTCGCTCCCGAGGCGCCGCCGAAGTGCAGCGGTCTTCCCGTGCAGCGTTATGACCTCGATTTGCTCCGTGAGACGCTGGGCAAGGAATTCGAGCTCCAGCGCCACCAGAAAGAAATGCATGTCACGCCGGGCGGCGTGGAGCAGATGTACCTGTATTGCGAGTTTCGTTTCGCGCCCTGAAGACTAGCCGCAAAGCCAGTCGGGGTAAGACATGGATGCGCCGGTGTCGAGCGCGTCCGCCAGTTCTTCGACAAGGCCCGCGACCAAGGCACTGAAACCGGCCGCCATAGCCGCATCGTCCGGGAACGCTTCGAACGCGATCGAGCAGCATTGTTTGCCGTCGCGTTCGAGGTCGGTCATCTCGAAGCCGATGCCGCGCTGCAGGATGACGCCCGGCGTGACTTCCTCAGGCTCAACCGAGTCCAGGCTGATCATGCGCAGCGCCCGGGTCTTGTGAACCGCCGCCGTCTCGAGACCGTGCTCTGCGCCCGCCGTAAATAACGATCGATAGGCGGCCGGCACGTCCTCGCAGGTCCATTTGATCCAGCGCTGCACCCTGCCCTCGTGCCGGGCGCCGAAACGGCATGTGCCGAGATCCTCGAGCCGCCCCTTGATCTGCAGCGTGCCCTCGCGCCACTTGATGCCCATGTCGATACAGCCGGGCATGAGCAGGTAGACGTCCGGCTCTCCGCCTGCGCGCCCCTTCCACTCGGGCGCGCTCACGTTCGCAGCACGGGGGAACGGCGTGCAGGTTTCGAACCAGCGCCGCAGGACCGGGTATCGCGCAGAGTCACGATCGAAAAACCAGCGCGTCTCGATACTCGCGAATGGCGGCATGATCGCAGCCGGGCGACGCCCTAGTTCCCACCCCTGCCGGCGCCCATCAGCTCGTAATGCCCGCCCTTGTCCAGGGCACGCTTGTACGCGGGCCGCGCGCGGATGGTATCCAGGAACTTCGCAAGTTGCGGATAGCTGCCCACCAGGTCACTGCGGACCTCGGCAGCCTCGAGCGCAAAGCTCATCTGCACGTCAGCCGCGGTAAACACGTCCCCGCAGAACCAGCGCGAATCCCTCAGCGTCGACTCCATGAACTCGAGGTTCCTGGTCACGTTGGCGTCCAGGTAGGCATCGCGCACTTTCTGCGCGATGCCCTTTGCGACAGGCTTGAGGAAGAACGGCATGGGCGCCTCCTCGATGCGGCTAAGGACCAGGGAAAGGATCATGAGCGGCGCAAACGTACCCTCCGCGTAGTGCAACCAGTAGTTATAGGCGAGGCGCTTGTCCGTCCCTTCCTCGGGCCGCAGCCGGCCGTCGTCGTACTCGTACATCAGGTACTCGATGATCGCGCCGGACTCCGCGATCGTCCTGCCGCCGTCGGTGACTACCGGCGCCTTGCCGAGCGGGTGCACCGCCTTCAGCTCGAGCGGCGCCAGCCCGGTCTGCTTGTCGCGCCCGTAGCGCTTTATCTCGTAATCGGTACCGAGTTCCTCGAGCAACCAGAGTATGCGCTGCGAGCGGGAATTCTCGAGGTGGTGGACGGTAATCATGGCGGGACCTCCCGGAGGTGTGTCCTGCCGATTATGACGCGCCTAGAAGCGCAAGCGAAAGCTTAGACGCGCCTGCCGGGGGCGCTGAAACGCCGCGGGCATCCCGAATTGCGGGTCCGGCTGGCGGAAATACTCCGTGGAATACCCGGACTCGGGCAGCCGGTAGTCGGATTCGAGGGCGAGGAACGCCCTGCCCAGGACCTTTTCGATCGTACTTTGCGGCCGATATCCCGGTTGCTGCAGTTCCGGGACCGAATGCTCGACATTGCCGAACAAGGTCAGCCAGCGGTATTCGACGCCGTATGTGCCGGATTGAGCGGACGCCTGTGACGCCGCAATCATCAGTGCCAGGCCGGCCAATATCCGTATCAGTCTGCTGGTCATACGATCTCGCCCAAAGTCGCAGTGCCCTGCCTTATGGAGACGTACCGGCGACGGCGCGAAAAGTTGATGAATTGAACATAATGCCCGGCCGTTCGGGCATGATCGCGCGCCTCAGGCGAAGCTTTGCACGAGTTCGAGCATCCTCTGTCGCGTGGGCTCGTCGGGCAGGCGCCCCATACCGGCAGCCATATTGTCGACAAGGTGATCGGGGTTGGCCGTCTCCGTCAGCACGCAGGTGACGGCAGGATGCGAGAGGATGAACTTCAGCGAGAACTGCGCCCAGGAGTCGCAATCGAACTCCGCGGCCCACTCCGGCAATTCGCGGTCGCGCACGACCTCGAAATAGTCGCCATTGACAAACGCGCGGTTCACGAGAATTGCGACGCCCTTTTCCTGCGCCATCGGCAGCACGGTATCGCCGGCTTCCGGCTCGAGCAGCGAATAGTTCACCTGCACGAAGTCCACGACGCCCATCTCCATCAGCTGCATCATGGGTTCGTGGAACTCCAGCTTGTGCCGCGCCACACCCAGGTACCGGGTCAGGCCCGCTTCCCTGAGGCGCAGGTAGCGCTCCGGCTCCGCGAGGATCTCGCTGAAATCGTAGGTCAGGACGAGATCCAGCATCTCCTTGCCCTGGGCTTTTAGAACGCGCTCGAGCTCCTCGACCATGGCGTCATACTGCACGGTGCCGAGGTAGGTTCCGAGGAACAGCCGCGACTGCAGGCTGTGCGCCTGCATGACGCTCGCCACGGTAAAACGGCTCGGACCGAGCGTGTCGACGTAGCTGCCGCCATACGACATGAAGAGTTCGAGCAGTTCGCGCGTGGCCTCCAGGTTGCCTTCCTGGAAAACACGGGAGTTACCGAGACCCACCATCGGCAGCTCTTCGCCGGTCCCCGGGATGGGCCGCGAATGAACCTCCAGCTTGTCGTGACCGTAGGTCAGGGCGGGCATCACCGCTCCCAACGCCACGGCTCCCGTGGATTTAAAAAAGTCACGACGGTTGGTCATCGCTCACCCCTTGTTCGCCAATCCGCAACCGGAGTATAAGAGAGTATCAAACGGAGGACAGTCATGAATAATAACGCTCCCGCCCTGCTCCTGGTCATCGGCAGCATTCTTCCGCTACCGGCGCTCGCCACAGACGCGCAGGATGTCATCGACAAGGTACTCGAGCTCGACGAGGAACGGCGCAAAGGCGTCAACCGTTACGTCGTCGAGCAGGAAGTCATGGGGCAGGTGTCGAAGATCACGTTCGAGCGCACGACGGTCACCGGGCCCGACGGCGAGCCCGTGGACACTTTTCGGATGGTGTTGCCCGACGACTTGCTGCAGCCGGACCCGGGCAGCGACCCCGTCATGTCGCAGGAGGATTTCGAAGACATGGCCCAGGAAGGCGTCCACAGCATTGCGGCGTTCTCGGAGTCAGCTGAGCTCGTCGGCACGGAATCGGTGGACGGGCAGAAAGCCTACCACCTTGTCGCCGAAAACCTGGACCGCAAGCGAAGCTTGGCGGAAGACCAGGAATTCATTCTGCAGACGATCAATGTCTGGATCGATGTTGACGACTATGTGCTGCTGCGGATGGTCATGGACGGCACAATGAATACCGACGGCACACCACGCCCCGTCACCATCGAGAACATCGAGCGCGACTATCGCGAGGTACCAGGCAGCAACATGTACGAGCCCTACGAGCAGGTGATGCGGCTCACCGGCGAAATGGCCGACGAGACCAAGCGCCAGATGGAACAAGCTCGTGCGCAGCTTGAAGAATTCGACAAGCAACTGGCAGAGATGCCGGAGTCCCAGCGCCAGATGATGATGAACATGATGGGCGAACAGATCGAGATGATGCGCAACATGGCCGCCGGAGACGGCATCGAGATCGTCACCAACGTGCGCTCGATCACGGTCGAATAGGCTTCAGCGCAGTAATTCTACGTATCGCACGCGGCGAAACCTGCCGTTAGGGTGACGCCGGGGCCGCAAAGGCCAGCGGAGTTGTTTGTCCATGAAAACCATTATCGAGCCGCATCGCGTCAAGATGGTCGAGCCCATCCGGCTCACCGATCGCGATGAGCGCGAACGCCTGATCGAGAAAGCGCACTACAACCTGTTCCTGCTGCATGCCGATGATGTGATCATCGACCTGTTGACGGATTCGGGGACCAGCGCCATGTCCTCCGAGGCCTGGGGCGCGATGATGCGGGGCGACGAGTCCTATGCGGGCGCCCGCAGCTGGTACCGTTTCCGTGACACGGTCAAGGATATCTTCGGCTTCGAACAGGTCGTGCCTACGCACCAGGGCCGCGCCGCGGAACGCATCCTGTTCAGCGTGATGGTCGAGCCCGGCTCCGTCGTTCCCAACAACACGCACTTCGACACTACCCGCGCCAACATCGAATTCTGCGGCGGCAAGGCGGTGGACCTGCCCTGCGCGGAAGCGGCCGACCTC
>JAACFJ010000183.1 GCA_009937505.1 Gammaproteobacteria bacterium | reverse complement strand
TGCCGGGTCCCAGGATGCCGGGAAAGACAGCGAAGGCCGTTGGACCGAGAACGGTCTGCCCATTTCCGAGCGCATCGTTTGATGCGGTGTCCATAAATGCTTCAAGGCCCGCGGCGATTACCATCTTCTTGCTGGCGCTCGCAATCCAGAGAAGCCGCGCGTCAAAATCGCCTATCCCGGAAACTTCGGATGCGCCAAAAGGCGGGTTGGCTGGATTTTCAAGGCTAAGATTCTTGTACTTGGCACGAAAACGCAGCTGCCAACGCGAACCCATATCGTAGAAAGGCGACTCCTCCGGGTCATCGCTCAGATAGGCTATGTCGCGACCAAGCGGCACTCTCAGCTCCGCCGTCGTTAATGCAGAAGATCCGGCATCGTTGGGTAACTGAGCTAATTCCGAATAGACACGAAAATCGTAGGTGAAGTTGACCGGATTCGTGCCAGAGTTGTCCTCGGCAACCGATAGGATCGGCCATAAAAAGGAACAACAGAGCAATAACGCACGGATATTTTGTTTACTAATCATGATTGATTCCCACCGTCGTTCTCGTTTTTACGTTGTCTCACACACATTCACTGGCGCTTCGGCTAATGCGAACCCGGCACCTGTTTTCGATACAGCTCGGATGTGCGACCTGTCGTCCACTGATGGCCATAGAGCGTGGAGATCCAGACCCGCGCGATCGCATCCGCCACCGGCTGCAGCCGACTGCGCGGCCTGTGCCCGAATTTCCGAACATACTTGGCGGCATCGAACTGATTTAGCGCGGTCGCGACCGGGCGCGGATCGAAAGCTTCGATCAGGCCGAGTTCCTGGTCCGCAGCAATACGCTCGCTCACGGCATCGTCGAATCGGTCCAAGAGCGTGTTCCACTGGTCTTCCAACCCTGCATTGGTCGCGGCGGCATCGCTGACCGCCTTGATGAACGGCCCACACTGATAGCCGAACTGCGCCTCGGCCGCGAGACTCTCGTATAACAAGGCTACCGGATCGCCGTCGTCGCACAGCCAGGGGCTGGCGCCTTTGAGAATCTCCGATTCCAGCTTCTTCAACAGTGCCGCCATCAGTCCATGGATATCGTCGAAATACATGTAGAAGGCGGTACGGCTTTGCGGAATCGTCGCCATCAGGGCGTTCACCGTCATGTCCCGAAACGGGCGAGACCACAGAAACTTAAACGCCGCATCCAGTATTTCGGCACGCGTATGCTCTGCCCGGCCGATCTTGGCAATCGGCTCCGGCTCGACAACAAGGCGTTTGGGTGATTTATTTGGTGACATCGTGTCATACTTTAGTGACCATGTGTCACCAAATCAAGCGCAAAATGGCCGACCTGGGCAAGACAACCCAGTAATGAAGGTTCTGCGATCTTCCTTATGCTGGCTGGCGTTCTGCACTCTCCAGGTGCAGGCACGGCCTGTCGAAGCGGCGGCTGAGGAACCGGAGGCCGAACCCACCCAGCAACAGGCGATAGCCGCGGATATCGACGGATCGCTTGACGACGCGTCGAACTCGATCGACGTGGATACGGCCGTCGATCGTCTGGGCCTCTCGGCGGACCTGCGGATCGCCTACACGGGCACGGACATCGACTCGGGGCCCGAACTCGACTTTGCCGAGAACGTGCTTCGTGCCCGCTGGCGTCTGCGTACGGAGTTCGGAGTTACTTCCTACCTGCGGGCCGTTGGCCGGGTGGCGGGCCTCTGCTCGAATGAGGAATGCAGCCCCAATGTGACGGTCGAAGAAAGTATTCCCACCAATAGCAGTATGAAAGACGGCGACATCACCGCCGACGAAGCCTACCTGCACTGGTTCAAACCGAAGCGCTTCGACCTGGCGCTCGGCCGCCTGCAGACAAAATTCGTCGCACGGGGCGGAGTCTTCGCAAAGTCGCTGGATCGAAACGACTCCAATAATACCAACGTCAATTGGACAGACGGGTTGCACGCAACCTTCCGAGGATGGGGCGGCTGGAAGCCCCACCTGATCGTCCAACACAACTCGTCCGACGGACCGTCCAATGTGCGTCGAGGTCCGCTGGATTTTTCCGACCCGGGGGCGAGGGTCAGCTACTTCCTCGCATTCGAGAGCCTGGAACGCACACCGTTTTTCCTGCAGCGCGGTATCGACGTTACGTATATGCCGAAGTCACTGCTTGCCGACGGTGCGCTGTCGGCTCGCCGCGAAGATTACTACGCCTTTGTTGTGCGAACGGCCGGTCGCTGGCCGGAACGTGATCAGGGCATCCGACTGCGCACCTCTGCCGAGATCGGCTATGCGCCGGCGACGCCGACGAAAGCCGCTGAGGGACTGGACGGCAAAGGTGACGTCGACGGCCTCGCCTGGAACATTACGATCAGCGTGATGGACTTCATGCCCCATCAGAGCATCGGCATCAACTACGGTCGCACCGGCGCAGGATGGCTGATTTCGCCGCAGTTTCGTCGCAATGAAGAACTGGCGGAGATACGATACCAGTGGCGCCGCAGCAACGGTCTCGCCCTCGACTTCAGGATTCGTGCCCGAGAGGAACTCAAGCCCCCTGCGCTTGGCCGCGGAAAATTTCGGGACGTCGATTTTCTGCTTCGATTCACGCGTGGCTGGACGCTGCGCTGAACCATTCGATGCCCTGGGTTCGCGGTAGCCTTGTCAGAATGCTTCCATCACGGCAAGGTAGATCGCATCCTCGTCCTTCGAACGACCGTAGTCCAGGCGCACGTTGATGCCTTGCGATTGCATTACCATGAACCGGAGCCCCACTCCGTAGCTTGGGACTACTTCGTTCTCGCGAAAATCGTTAAAGGAGTTTTCATAGGCGCCCGCACCGGCGAACGCCACCGCACCCCATCGCTTGTAGAATTGCCACCGGCCTTCGACCTGGCCCGCCACGGAAGTCTTGCCTAGATAGTCGGTGACAGGGAAGCCGCGCAAGTTGATGACGCAGGCGTCCCACAGCGGCGTGTTGTCGGAACGGTGGCAGCCGCGAAGCTGCCAGGCGACGACGACCGACGGATGTACGCCATGGAACGACGTGTAATTGAGCGAATAGGATTCGTAGTTGTCATCTCCGCCGAAGATCTCGTTGTTCGCCAGCACTCCGACCTTCAGGTGGCTCCCGTCGTTGGGGTAATAAGGTGTGTCGCGACTGTCGTACTCGGCCTCGACGCCGATTCCTGCTCCTACCGTGCTGGATTCCAGCACAAAACCGTCGGCTT
>JAACFJ010000009.1 GCA_009937505.1 Gammaproteobacteria bacterium | reverse complement strand
TGCAGGACGAGACCATTGGCTGGGTCATCATGGTCTGCGGGCTCATGGGCAGCCTGATTTACATCCTGATCAAGACGGGCGGCGCCTCGGCCTTTGCGCGCAAGATGGCCACGCACGCGAATACGCGCAACAAGTCCATGCTCGTCACCTGGTTTCTGGGCATGGTTCTCTTCATCGACGATTACCTGAACGCGATCGCGATCGGGAATTCGATGAAAAAGGTCACCGACGGCTTCAAGGTATCGCGGGCGATGCTGTCCTACGTCGTCGACTCGACCGCGGCACCGACCTGCGTGCTCGTGCCGATCTCCACGTGGGCCGTGTTCTTCGCCGCGGTACTCGAAACGACCGGCGCCGCCGCGGTTGGCGAGGGGATGAAGATGTATATCTCCGGCATCCCTTTCATGTTCTATCCGATTATTGCGCTGTTGCTGGTGCCGCTCGTCGCAACGGGGCGGTTTCCGCTTATCGGGCATATGAAAGCCGCCGAGGAGCTTGCACAGCAAGGCATCGCCGCGATGGAACCCGTCGACCAGATCGAGGTTGTTGACGGGCCGGTCGATGAAAACGGCCAGCCGCGCAGTAACATCTGGGTGTTTCTCGTGCCCCTGGTCGCGCTGATCGGCTTCTCCTGGTACTTCGATATCGACCTTTTGCGCGGCATCATTGCCACGCTGGCGCTAACCATTCCGCTGGTCGTCATGATGAAGCTGCTCGGCGCCTACGAGGCCCTCGATGCGGTGCTCGACGGCTTCAAGATCATGATTCCGCCGCTCGCGATCGTCGTCGTCGCATTCATGTTCAAGACCGTCAACGACCACCTCGGGCTGCCGCAGTACGTCATCGAGTCCGTGCAGCCGCTGATGTCGCCGCTCCTCTATCCGGTTATCGTATTCCTGACCATGGCGCTGGTGTCGTTCGCGACAGGCTCGTCCTGGGGGGTATTCGCCATCGCCATCCCGATCGTCATGCCGCTCGGTGCAGCGATGGACGTGCCGACGGCGCTAACGATCGGCGCGCTGCTGTCGGCGAGTTCCTTCGGCAGTCACGCCTGCTTCTACGGCGACGCGACCGTGCTGTCGGCCCAGAGCAGCGGGGTCAGCGTGATGGAACACGCGCTGACGCAGCTGCCTTATGCGCTGATCGCCGCGACCGCGGCCGCAATCGCGTATATCGGGTACGCGTTTATCGTCTTCTGACGCCGGGCGGGGTCAACCCGATCAGATCTTCGGAAGCTCGATATCGAATTCTCGGCGCAGCGTGTTCAACAACTCCCGGCCCTGCGCCTCGGGCATCTCTACCAGTGGCGGGCGCACGTTGGCCCAGCGTTCGTCGCCGGTCACCAGTGCAAGCAGCCGCTTCTGCGCGGGGATCGGGGCGTAGTCCTGTAGCAGCAGGCGAAACCGCTTCACGTGACTGTGAAGTTCACGTGCCGTCTCGGTATCGCTTTCAAAGTACGCATCGATGACCTTCGCGATGGCGCGGCCGTTCAGGTTTGCCGTTGCAGAGATGCAGCCCGGTGCGCCTGATTCGAGCGCCTCGATGAGCGGCAGCTCCGATCCCGGGTAGACGACCAGGCCGTCGATGCCGAGCAGCGCGCGGGTGTTGTCCCATTCGCCGGAGCTGTCCTTGATGCCGACAATCTGCTCCGGAAATTCGGTGTGCAGGCGTGCTGCTAGCGTCGTCGGGATGCCGACGATCGCAATCGGCGGGATGTGATAGAGGAAGATACGGGCATTCTCACCGATCGCCTCGAGCAGCTGCACGAAGTGTCGGTAGAGGCCCTCCTCGCTCACGCCCTTGTAGTAGAACGGGGGCAGCGTCATTACGCCGGCACAGCCCAGGTCGAGGCAGGCGCGCGAAAGCCTCGCGGTGTCGGCAACGTTCGAAAGCCCCGTCCCCGGGATCATCAGCGCCGGGTCGATGCCACCGTCGACGAGTGCCTGTACGGCGGCAACGCGCTCGTCGATGCCGATCGACAACGCCTCACCCGTTGTGCCGAAAGGTACCAGCCCGGCACAACCCTGATCGAGCAGCCACTTAGCGTGCGCGACGTAGAGATCTGTCGCGACAGTCATGTCGTCGTTGAATGGCGTCAGGAGCGGCACCAGCACGCCGCGGATCGGGGAAGTCGTCATACTTGGAAATCGAAGAATTCGAGCGCGTTTTGAGAAAGCAGATTCTAGCGCGATTGCGAGCCGCAGAGCACTGCTGCTCGTATCTGCAATCAGGTACCCACGCGTGCTAGATTCAATTCACAACAATAAGCCGGAGATCGGCAATGCATAAATTCCTGACTGTTTTTTCGCTACTCTTTGCGGCCGGTGTGCACGCGCAGACTGTAGCCGACGAAGTAGGCGACGGTACGCCGGACCTCTACGGACGCGACAGCTTCCGCATCGATACGCTCGTGTGTCCGTTCAAAGAGCGCATCGAGTACGAGCCGGGCGAAATCGAGTGTGGACTCCTGCAGGTACCGGAGAATCGTGAGAACCCGAATTCCCGATTCATCGAACTGCATTTCATCAAACTGGCCTCGACCTGGGATGATGAGGAAGAAGATGAGGATGACGAGGATGACTCTGGCCTCGAGCCCGGCAAGCGCGACGACCCGGTCATCTACCTGACGGGCGGCCCCGGCGCTCCGGCCGAGTACTACGTCGGGCGTTTCGAGGATCACGGCATTCGCAAGCACCGCGACCTCTACATCCTGGAGCAACGCGGCATCGTCAATTCCGGTGATTTTTGCGAGACCTACTATTCGCGCAACCCGGCAATCCGCAATGTGGACTCGCTTGCGAAGAGTGCAGAGGCATCGCGCATTTCTGCCGAGGAATGTGCACGCAATGCGATGGCGGCGGGCGTCGACATAACGGCCTACAACACTATCGAGAACGCGCGCGACGTCAAAGCGCTGCGTATCGCACTCGGCTTCGACAAGTGGAACGTCTGGGGTATTTCCTACGGCACGTTGTTGGGGCAGGCGTATATCAAGGAAGACCCGGAGGGCATACTGGCCGTCGCGCTCGACGCGATCGTGCCGCTCGATGCACGGGCCGACGTGATTTCCTGGCGCATGGTCAACTGGTACGACCGCGACCTCGGGAAGCTCGATGAGTTGTGCCAGGCTGACGACGGCTGTGCGGACAGCTTTCCGAACCTCGGGGAGCGAGTGCGTGACGCAGCGCGTGCGACGATGGACGAACCCGTGGTGGTTGATGTCAAGGACACGGAGAACTACCCGACGGGGAAAGCGTATTTCCTGAGCGACGTCGCGACGTTCCTGCCGTTCACCTTGTTCTACGAGCAATCGAATTACCCGGCCCTGCCGGCGATCATCTATGCCTGGGCGGATGCTGTCGAGAATCGCGATGAATGGCTATTCAAGGCCATTGCAATAGGGGCATCAGGCGGTTTCTTCGGCGGCAGCCAGGGCATGTACGACGCGATCATGTGTAACGACGGGTATCGCGAAGCGGCGGCTGCATCGATCGCGGTGGATCGCGCGGAGTTCCCGGTCCTGACCAACGCTCTCTCGGCGGAAGGTGATGATGAGGCGTGGGCGCAGAGCTGTATCGATCTCGGCGCGCCGCCGCGACCGCGAGATGATTTTGCAGCCGTGCAAACAGATATTCCGACCTTGCTCATCGAAGGTGACATGGACCCGATTACGCCGCCACCCCTGGCGCATGTGATCGAGCCAGGCTTTACGAATGGCACCTACGTCGAGTTCCCGTATGCCGGGCACGGACCGTCGCGATCGGTCGAGTGCGCCGGTGACCTCCTGAACAAGTTCTTTGACGACCCGGCTGCCGAGCCTGACCTGAGTTGCGTCGACGAGATGGAGGCGCCGGAGTTCCTTGGCTCGTTGTACCGTACGTCGGTCGGACCACGACTCGTCGTGCTGGCACTGGAGCAGAAGGAAGACCTGCCCAGGGTGGCGTCCTGGGGCGGTGCGAGCGTGGTCGGCGTAGTCATCGGTTTCCTCGTCCTGACATTCGCGCCCCTCGTGCGTCGTGTGGAGAAGCGGCAGCCAGCGCCTGCGGAAGGTGCCCGTCTTGCAACATGGGCTGCCGCTGCCTTCGGTGTTGCGGCACTCGGCATATTCGGGGCTGCGGCGGGCGTCAGCTACAAGCTCTCCGAGATGTTGCTGATCTTCGGCATGGTGGGCTGGGCGGCCCTCGGCGCATGGGCGGGGGTGTTTGCCGGGCTCTCGGGCGCGCTGGCATTACTGCTGGCCGTGAGAGCGCGGCGCAGCGTCGCCTTACCGATCGGAACGCTCGTGGGATTTGTAATTATCGGCCTGTCCGCCGTGAGCCTGAGCGTATTCCTGATGGTATGGGGATTGGGGCCTTGAGATGATCGTATCGACCGGGGCCGCTCTCCGATTGAGCAAGGCACAGTGACTTTTGGTGCCTGGCAACAAAAGTCACTGTGCCCCACATTCTGGTACGACGATGCCCACCTAAAGGGCTCGCCCCGAAGGTGCACCTCCGGCAAGAGCTTCATTGAATATGCGGTACCTTACAGATCAGGATTGATCGTCATCTACGGTCTGACAAAGCGACTTCAAATGCTGGAACGCTTCCAGAATTCTTTCCGAATCCTTCGCAGCTACGCTGATTGCATTTTCCTGTTTCATAACCGGGTCCTTGGACAGGTCGGCTTTGCCAGGTTTCTTATCAATCTTCTGCCACTCAGCCGTGGGACCGACAAGCCTTATACCCACGGATGGGATAGAACCCCTGCTGTCACCGTAATCGTGAATCTCTATGGCCGTGATTTGCGTCAAATCGAACTTCGCCATTTTGTAGCCAATAATTGTTGCCGGTTTGTCGCCATAAATTGGCTTCACACTAGCTTGAGATTTATGTGATATCTCAAATTTTCGGCGATATGTAATCTCACACTCGTCACCTGAGTACATGTCAATGGACCAAACAGCATCGTCAAAATGGTTGTACTGGGGGAAATCCATTTTGTGCCAGTGATTTTGAAGAATCTGTTTGTCCAGGATTAATTCTTCGATTAGCGCATGAGTATCCTGAAATGTTGGATCGTCGGCCCGTTCGTCCTGCGCGAGTATCTGCGCTGGCATTATCAATGAGGCTATCAACAGGAGCACAGGAATCGATACGACCTTGTCCGGTTTCTTATTAGATTTATTCATGATTTCTTCTTGGTCTTTATTGTTGATACTGCATTACTTGCCTCTATTACGTAACGCAATATCACGACCAGAGCAAACCGCACCACTAAGTATTTTTCCTCATTGACAGGTTATTTCTGTCATTGCATACAGGTTCAGGGTCCACCGACAAAAACAAATTTAATCGAAGTCGGTGGCGCATTGAATCGGTTCCCGCCGTCCTCTGGATGTCAGCCGCAACATCTCTGTGTTGAGGATCGCCGGCGGCGATCGTTCATGGGGAGAATATTAATGACCAGGAACCTGCCGATTGAACTCAAAATGCGCGGCGTAGAGCTGTGGCGAAGGGTTGGAGTAGTCGTTGCCAGGACGGGGCTCGTGGCCCTGTTTATGGTGCCCGTACATGCTGCGCTGGCCCAGCAAACGGATGCGATTGAGGCCGGTCGACAGCAGTTCGATGACAAGTGCGTGGTATGCCACGGGTCGTCGGGAACTGGCGACGGTGTGCTGGCGGCGAGTCTGAAGCAGCAACCAGCAGACCTTACCCGGATAAGCGAGAGAAACGGTGGGACGTTCCCCACGTCCGCGACGTTTGCCAAGATCTGGGGTCGGGACGATGAGGTCATCAGTACTCATGTAATGAGCGAAATGCCGGCATTTTATAACGCCCCCGTCTTTGGACATGATGAGGAATTCGAGAGTTCAGCGGGGCGGCTGTCGCCTGAACAGATAAACAATATCATCTCGTTCCTGGTGACTATTCAGATACAGTAACCAGGTCTGCGCGTAGTACTCGTTCGGGCCGGAGCGAGCCCGACTTGTCATTCCGGTTTTGCACGGTGCCGCGTCGTAGTTCCATAGACCTCGTGCCCGATATCGATGGCCTGCAACAAGCGTACTGGACGCCCCGGTAACTGGTTGGTGCGCATTATCGAAATTGGTCACTCGGCGAATTTCCGCCAAACAACGGCGATTCGCAAACGGTTGCTTTCCGGCGCAGAGGGCATGGAGTCGCTGTGAGTAGTAGAGGCCATGCGTAAATCAGCAATTAAGCTAGAATTGCGGTTATGACGGAATCCAGGAAAGCCCCCCGTGCCCGGCGTCTCTCCGGCTTGCACCTGTTACTGACGTACGAGTGCAACTACGAGTGTGAACATTGTTTCGTCTGGGGCGGGCCGTCGCAGACCGGCACGATGACACTGGACACCATCGAGCGCATTCTCGAGCAGGCCAGGGCGCTGGGCACCATCGAGTGGATCTACTTCGAGGGCGGGGAGGCATTTCTTTATTACGACACACTCGTTGCCGGCGTGCGCCTCGCCCGGGAGTCCGGCTTCAGGGTCGGCATCGTCAGCAACGCCTACTGGGCGACTTCGGAGGCCGAGGCCGAGAAGCAGTTACAGCCTTTTGTCGGCTACATCGATGATCTATCCATCAGCAGCGATGCTTATCACGGCTGTGAGGACGGCGTGACCTGTCCCGATATCGCTCGCGCTGCGGCGCGCAAGCTCGGTATACCGGTGGACTTCATCAGTGTGGCCGCACCCGAAGCTGCTGACGTCGCCGGTTCTGCGGGCAAGCTGCCGTCCGGTGAGTCCGCTGTCCTGTTCCGGGGCCGGGCTGCGGAAAAGCTCGCATCGCGTGTTGCAGCCAAGCCCTGGGAGCAGTTCGATCGTTGTCCCTGGGAGGACCTGCGCGCCCCCCAACGTGTGCACGTCGACCCATTCGGCAACCTGCATGTTTGCCAGGGCATTTCCATCGGCAACCTGTTACAGCGCCCGCTGCCCGAGATCATGCGCGACTACGATGCCGACGAGCACCCGATTGTTGGGCCTCTGCTCGCCGGCGGCCCCGCCGAGATCGTGCGCCGTTACGGCCTGTCCCACGAAGACGGTTACGCCGATCACTGCCACCTGTGTTACGAGGCGCGGCGCCTGTTGCGGGAGCGCTTTCCCGAGGTTCTTACACCCGACCAGATGTACGGAATTCGGGGACAGTGACTTTAAGTGCCAGGCGAGGCGCCTGGCACTTAAAGTCACTGTCCCCGGAACTGGGACTCCGCGTCCTCGCCCTTGGCCAGCGTAATCGCGAGTATCGCGTCGAGCCGATTCGTGATGTGGCGAAATTCCTGGTGGAACTCCTGGCGTTCCGGTGCCCGGTTGGCCGCAAGCAGTCCTCTGTAGCTCGCAAGCTGTAGCCCGGTCTGGTAAAGCGACTTCGAAATCGACTCGGCCGAGAACACGCGCCCCTGCAGCAGTTGCTGTTTGCCCGTCTTCAGGCATTTCGTGAGGAAGCTGCCGTCATCGTCAACGGCGTCCGAGCCGGCACTTTCGAGCACACTGGCGACGACGCGATAGGCGTCGACGAAGGAACGCAGTACACCGTGTGCAACGAGTAGCTGGACGTCGTTCAGTGAATCGCGCAGGCTGGCCTCGTCTCGTCGCACGATGTCTTCCCAGCCGCCGAAGCGCTCGCGCACGCGCTTCTCGACTTCCGACCGGTATCCCGCGCGCCGCGGAAAGTAGAACTCGAACTTGAACAGTTCCCTGAGTTCGTCCGTGCGTGTGAAGAAAGCCTCGCACGGGTCCGTAGTGTCGGCTGCCGCATCGAGCAGCGCGATCTCGACAAAGGCGTCGAGAATGAAATAGTGAATCGCCGTGTTGCGGTAGTAGGCGGCATTGAGGTGCTGGTCCGGACTGATCGTATAGAGCCGCTCGGTGCCTTCGTCGAGGTAACTGACGATGCCGGTCTCGTGGAGTTCGGCGAGCGTTGCGATTACAGCATCCGCATCCTGAAAGTTCGAGCGCCCGACAATCTCCAGGTGACGGCGCCGGATCAGCGCGGCACCGGCCCGGGCGAGCGCCTGGATCTCGGCCACGCTCTGTGCACGGGTGCCTCCGGCAAGCAGGATCAGCGTGATTATCGCCGTGGACGTGATCGGCGTCGCGGCGTTCATGCGCACCGCAACTTCGAATGCCAGCGTCGCGACGAGCGTCTGCTTTTGTTGATCGTCGATGCCGGCCTCGAGTTCGGCTGGCTCGACCAGTTCCCTGACGGTCAGCCCATCGCCGAACCGCAAATGGATCTGGCCGCGCGACCGACCACGCCGCAGGAAGCGGAGCGGCCATGTGATCCCTTCCGGCTTCTTCCTCTGGCCGCGCTGCTCGATCGAGTAGTCCTCGACCTCGGTGATCTGGTCGTAGGCAACGCTGACGGGAATAAACGTCACGTCGTAGAGCCGGGTCCGCTGTATCGACTCGAAGACGTAATTGAACAGACCGAATCGCGGCGGCAGCAACTTGCCGGTGCGTGAGCGGGTTCCTTCCAGTGCCCAGAGCAGCGAAAAGCGTTTTTCGATCAGGTAGTCGATGTAGCGGCGAAACGTAGACTTGTAGATCTCGTTGTCCTGGAACGAGCGCCGCAGGAAGATGATGCCGCTGCGGCGGGCGAGGGCGCCGAGACCCGGCGTGTTCAGGTTGATGCCGCCGAAGGTCAGCGGCAGCGGCAGATTTGCACCGAACAGCACCAGCGACAGCGCCATCGTGTCGAGCATCGACTTGTGACTTATCAGGAAGATGACCGGACGCGTGGCCATCGTCTCTGCGACTCTTTCCAGCTGCGACTCGTCCACGTCGATCGTCGAATCGTGGTGGCTGCGGCACGCGAACCGATACAGCGTGTTGATCATCTCGAGCGTAAACGGCGTCTGTGTTGCCGCCATTTCCCGCAGGTAGCGTTCGGCCTGCTGGAGCACGTCCCCCACGGGCCGGTCGCGCTGCTGCGCAACATTCGCGATCAGGTTTCGAAAGTCCGCATTGGCGAAAACTTCACCGGGCAGGATGCGCGGGACTTTGTAGCGCGCACCACGGAAAATGCGCTCCGAGCGCTCCAGTGCAATGAGCGCCTGGTTGGCGGCAAACTCTGCAAATGCATCGTCTTCGACGGCGGCCTTGGCCTGTCGCTCACGCAATTCCTCGAGGTAGGCACCATCGCCGACGATGCAGGCGAGCCTCTCGGGCCGGTGCTTCGCGAGCCACCGCCGCCGGGCTTTGCCGGGTTCGGCGATGCGGCCGTGAAAAAAGTCCAGCAGAGGACGGTCGTGGCGCCTGTCCGGTGCGGGCAGCCAAGCGATACGCAAAGGCTGCAACCAGACAGCGTCGTCTTCTTCCGACAGCGCTGCGAGCCAGTCGTCGGCGCGGCCCCTTGGTAGTTCGATAAACGAATACCGTGAACCCGAACCGGCGTGTGGCTTGCGGGTTTCCACCCAGTCCCGCAGCAGCGAGGCCTCGAAGCCGTCACGGGCGTCGAGCAGGAACGCGACCATTGCATCGTCGATCTTCGGCCAGGGCGATGGGCTGTCGGGCTCGATCATGGGATTGCGAACAGGCCAAAGCGGCCTTTGTGTTCAGGCTGCATGGCGCCTCGCAGTGGACGGGCCCGCACTCAACACGCGACCGAGGTCCACCAGGCTGTTGATGTTGTGCGCCGGCAGGAACCGGTCCACGTACGGCAGCATGGCCTTGATCCCGGACGCCAGCGGTTCGAAGTCGTCGAAGCGGAGCAGCGGGTTGAGCCAGATCAGGCGATCGGCCGTGCGTCGCAGCCGCTGCATCTGGACTTCGAGGCGCGCCCTGGAATCTTTTTCCAGCCCGTCACTGAGCACGATCACGACGGCGCGCCCGGACAGCACACGCCGGCCCCAGTCCATGTTGAAGCGCTCCAGGCAATCGGCAATGCGCGTACCGCCATCCCAGTCACGAACCTCCGACGCAACGTGCGCCAGGGCCCGGTCGACGTCCCGCTCCGCCAGCCAGCGCGTGATATTGGTAAGGCGGGTGCCGAATACGAAGCTGTGTACGCGTTGCTGTCTCGAGCTCAGCGCATGTGCAAAGTGCAGAAACATCCGCGAGTAGCCACTCATCGAACCCGAGATATCCGCAATCAGTACCAGAGCCGGTGGCCGGCAGCGCCGGGTTTTCCTGGCGACCTCGACCAGCTGCCCGTTGGTCCTGAGCATCAATTGCATCGAACGCCGCAGGTCATAGCGCCGGCCGCGCCGGTCCGGCCGAAACCGCCGCGTGGGTATCTCCTGCAGCATGTCGAGACCGTTCCTCAGGAGGACTTTGGCCGCCGCCTGTTCCTCGAGGCTCATCTGCTCGAAATCCTTGTCCCTCAGTACCTCGCTTCGTGAGTAAGAGCCGGAGCGATCGACTTCGATGACGACCTCATCTCCGCGAGGTTCCTCTTCTCCCGCCAGGGTTTCCAGCAGGCGACGGACGGTCGCGTCGCCCCCGCCACCGTCTTCCTCCGTGACGAGGGTCGGCAGCAGCAGCCCCATCATGCGTTCGAGCAATCGCGGGTTGCGAAAATAGACGTGAAACGCCTGGTCGAACAAGCGGGACTGCCCGGGGTCCTTGACCAGCACCGCCCGTAATCCGAAGTAGAAGTCGTCGCGGCGTTCGATGCCGGTCTTGAGAATCGCCTGGCTGGCCTCGATGACCTGGCCGGGCCCAACAGGCAATCCGGCCTGCCGCAGCGTGCGGCAAAACAGCAGGATGTTGTCGGCGATGCGGCTCGTTTCCCTCACGCGGCAGCCTGAATTTCCGCGAGCAATCTCGCGGCTTCGCTTCCCCGGATCCTGGCAATATCGTCCTGGTACTTGAGCAGCGATCCCAATGTGTCGTCGACAACATCCGGCGTCAGTGTGACGGCATCCAGCTGCGTCAGCGCGTGCGCCCAGTCGATCGATTCGGCAACGCCGGGCTGCTTGAAAAGGTCCTCGTCGCGAAGCTTGTGAATAAACGTGACGAGTTTGTCGCGAAGTTCTTCGCCGAGGCCGGGCACTTTGAGTGCGAGGATCTTCATTTCCGACTCCAGCGTCGGGAAGTCGACCCAGTGATAAAGGCATCGCCGCCGCAGCGCATCGTGCACCTCGCGGGTCCGGTTGGAGGTAATGACCACGATGGGCGGCTCGTCGGCCGACACGGTACCCAACTCCGGAATCGTCAGCTGGAAATCGGACAGTAGCTCCAGCAGGAACGCCTCGAATGGTTCATCCGCGCGATCGATCTCGTCGATCAGCAACACCGGCGGGCCACTCGCGTGTGGCTGCAGTGCTTTCAGCAACGGCCGTTCGATCAGGAAATCGCCGCTATACAGGCTGTCGCTAATCTTCGAGCCGCTGCCCTCCGCCTCGGCAAGGCGGATTGCGACCATCTGCTGCGGGTAGTTCCACTCGTACGCGGCGCTCGCCAGGTCCAGGCCTTCGAAACACTGCAGGCGAATCAGGTCCCGGCCGAGCGTTGCGGCCAGTACCTTGGCAATCTCGGTCTTGCCGACGCCAGCCTCGCCCTCGAGCAACAGCGGCCGCCCCATCTGCAGGGCGAGGAATATGACCGTGGCCAGGTCGCGCCCCGCGACGTAGTCGCCTTCCGCGAGCAACTGCTCCGCCGCGGATACGTCCTCAGGCAGCGATTTTGCTTCAGCCACCGAGAGCCTTGACGGCGCGCACCGCCATGACCCTGACGAGGTGGGCGCGATATCCCGCACTGGCGTGCAGGTCGCTGTTCAGGTCATCGGAGTCGATCGATACGCTGCCCAGAGCGTCCGCCGAGAACGACTCGGTGAGTGCCGCCTCGAAGTCACTCGCACGAAACGCGCAGGCGCCGGCGCCGGTTACCGCGACGCGGATCCCGCTATCGGTCTCTGCCACCATCACGCCGACGATCGCGTACCGCGACGCCGGGTTGTGGAACTTCGCGTAAGCCGCCTTCTTCGGCTTGGGAAAAGACACCGCGACCACGAGCTCGTCGTCGGCCAGGGCGGTCTCGAACATACCCAGAAAATAATCGTCCGCCGCGATCTCGCGCTGATCCGTCCTGATCGTCGCGTTCAGGGCCAGGATGGCCGCCGGATAGTCCGCAGCCGGATCACTGTTGGCGATCGAGCCACCGAGGGTGCCGCGGTTGCGCACCTGCGCATCGCCGATGGCATCGGCAAGATCGGCAAGTGCGGGGATCGCGGAGCGAACGACTTCGCTATGCGCTACGTCGGCATGCCTCGCCATGGCGCCGATGTCGATCGCGGACCCTGCATCGCTGATCGCGTCGAGGCCGTCGATCGCGGACAGGTCGACCAGGTCCGAGGGTTGCGCGAGACGCAGCTTCATCGTCGGCAGCAGGGTCATGCCGCCCGCGATGATCTTGGCCTCGGCGTTGGCGGCCAGTATTTGCTTCGCCTCATCGAGCGATGCGGGCCGGTGATAATTGAATTCATACATACCGTTGGCCTCCTATTTCGCCGCCTGGATCGCCTGCCAGACACGTTCCGGTGTTGCCGGAATGGGCATGTCGTCGATCCCGAACTCGGCCAGTGCGTTGACGACCGCGTTGATCACCGCCGGCGGCGCGCCGATGGCGCCGGCTTCGCCGCATCCCTTGACGCCCAGCACGTTGTGCGTGCACGGCGTTACGTTGGTCGTGACCGCGAAGTCGGGCACGTTGTCGGCCTTGGGCAGACAGTAATCCATGAGCGAACCGCTCAGGAGCTGGCCCGACTCATCGTAGACGCAGTTCTCGTAGAGTGCCTGGCCGATTCCCTGGGTCAAACCGCCATGGACCTGTCCCTCCACGATCATCGGGTTGATCACGCGGCCGAAGTCGTCCGCGGCCGTGAACCTTACGACTTGCACGACGCCCGTGTCAGGATCGATCTCGACCTCGCAGATGTGACAGCCTGCCGGGAACGTGAAGTTCTTGGGATCATAGAACGCCGTCTCTTCGAGTCCCGGCTCCAGCTCGTCCAGCGGATAGTTGTGCGGCACGTAGGCGGACATCGCGACGTCACCAAAGCCAACGCTCCTGTCCGTGCCGACGACCGTCAGTTGCCCGTCCTTGAACTCGACGTCGTCCGCGGATGCCTCGAGCAAGTGCGCCGCGATCTTCTTCGCCTTGGTGCGGATCTTCTCCAGCGCGTTGACCAGCGCCACGCCGCCAACGGCTGCGGAACGGGAACCATAGGTGCCCATTCCGAACGGCACTTTCCCGGTATCGCCGTGCACGATCTCGACCGCATCGAAATCGACGCCCAGTGCCTCGGTAACCAGCTGCGCAAACGTCGTCTCGTGTCCTTGCCCGTGACTGTGCGACCCCGTCAGCACTGTTACGGAGCCCGTCGGGTTGACGCGTACCGTGCCTGCCTCATAGAGGCCGGCCCGCGCGCCCAGCGCACCGGCCACGTTCGAGGGTGCGATGCCGCAGGCTTCGATGTAGGTGGAAATGCCGATGCCGCGAAGCTTGCCGCGCTCGGCCGACGCATTTTTTCTCGACTCGAAGTTGTCGTAATCAGAGAGTTCCAGCGCCTTTTCGACCGCTGCTTCGTAATCGCCGGTGTCGTACTCGAGCGCCACCGGCGTCTGGTACGGAAAGTCCTCGGGCTTGATGAAATTGCGGCGGCGAATCTCGATCGGGTCGAGTCCGGCGACTTTTGCCGCCCGGTCCACGAGGCGTTCCAGCAGATAACTTGCTTCCGGGCGTCCGGCGCCGCGATACGCGTCAACCGGAACCGTGTTGGTGAACATGCCCTTGACCTCGGCGTAGATGGCCGGCGTCTTGTAGGTGCCCGCGAGCAGTGTCGCGTGCAGATAGGTCGGCACGGACGGTCCGAACGTCGACAGGTAGGCACCCAGGTTCGCCCGCGTGGAAACGCGCAGCCCCAGGAACATGCCGTCGTCGTCCATGGCGAGTTCGGCATGGGAAATGTGATCCCGGCCGTGGGCGTCGCTGATGAACGATTCGCTGCGTTCCGCGGTCCACTTCACCGGGCGTTTCAGTTTCCTCGACGCCCAGGTCATGATTGCTTCTTCCGCGTAATGGAAGATCTTCGAGCCGAAGCCGCCCCCGACGTCGGGGGCGATTACCCGAAGCTTGTGCTCCGGGATGCCCAGCACGAAGGCACCCATCAGGAGACGGATGACGTGCGGATTCTGGCTCGTCGTATATAAGGTGTACTCGTCCTTGCCGCTGTCGTATTCGCCGATCGCAGATCGCGGCTCCATGGCATTGGCGATGAGGCGATTGTTGACGACGTCGATGCTGGCAACCCGGGTCGCCTGCTCGAAGGCCGCATCTGTAGCCGCCTTGTCGCCGATTTCCCAGTCGAAACAGACGTTGCCCGGCGCATCGGGCCAGACGAGCGCTGCCCCGTCAGCGCTGGCGGCTTCCAGGCCTGCGACCACCGGCAACTCGTCGTAGTCGACCTCGACAAGTTCTGCTGCGTCTTTCGCGATGGCCCGGCTGGTTGCGATGACCACGGCAATCTGGTCGCCGACATGGTGTACGGTATCCGCCGCCAGCGGTGGATGCCCGGGTTCGAACATCGGCGAGCCATCCTTGTTATTGATGCCCCAGCCGCAAGGCAGGCTGCCTACCTCGTCCGCGGCCATGTCGGCGCCGGTCAGCACAGCCACGACGCCGGGCGTCGCAACCGCAGCTGAAATGTCCAGGTCCCTGATGTGCGCGTGAGCAACCGGTGACCTCACGATGTATGCATACACCTGGTTCGGCCGGTTTATGTCGTCCGTGTACTGCCCCGAGCCCGTGATGAATCGATAGTCTTCTTTGCGGCGGACCGAGGCGCCCATTCCGTTCTTAGTCATTATTCCGCCTCCTTTCCGCCGGCGCGCATCGATTTGGCACCGGCCTTCACCGCCTGCACGATGTTCTGGTAGCCCGTGCAACGGCACAGGTTACCTTCGAGCCATTCACGGATTTCCTTATCGTCCGGGTCCGGGTTCTGCTGCACGAGATCGAGCGCGCTCATGATCATCCCCGGCGTACAGAAGCCGCATTGCAGACCGTGGTGTTCGCGAAACGCGGCCTGCATCGGGTGCAGGTCGCCGTTCGAATCGACACCCTCGATCGTAATAATTTCCGCGCCCTCTGCCTGCAGCGCGAGCATGGAGCAACTTTTTACGGAGCGACCATTAACGTGAACGACACAGGCCCCGCACTGGCTCGTGTCGCAGCCAACATGCGTGCCGGTGAGACTGAGCTGCTCGCGAATCATGTCCACCAGTAGCGTCCGCGAATCGACGTCAGCGCTGACGTCTTCTCCATTGAGTGTGCACGAGACCTTTGTCTGCATCAGACCCTCCTGCTTGTTTATATCCTCGGCTCTGCCCGGAGCCGAATGCTGTTATTAGAGACTGCAGGGACAGTATTTGTCAGCCTAGCAGAAACCACCAGATCAGCAAGACGATCGCGGCAGCCGCGACGGCGAGCCAGGTCTTCGGCACCGCGCTTTTCGTCGCCGCTTCCGGCTCCTCGTCGACGCGATACGCAGCGGGGTCCAGCGACGTGCAGAATGCACTGAAAAAATCGTCCGCAGTCTTCTTCGTGGCACCCACGACGAGACGGGAGCCCACCTGCGCGAGCTTGCCGCCAACCTTGAAGTCCGCATCGTAGCGGAGCAGAGTGCCATCCTCTGTTTCGACGAGGCTGATATTGGCGATGCCGCGGCCGAAACCCGCTGCCGCCTTGCTCTCGCCGACCAGCCGGTAACTCTCCGGCGGATTGAGGTCCTCCAGGGACAGGATGGTGTTGAAGTTCGCACGCACCGGACCAATTGTTGCCTTGATCTTCGCGCGGAAACTGTTTTCGCCCGCTCTTTCGAACTCCTCGCAGCCGGGAATACAGGCTTTCAGCACGTCGGGGTCGTTGAGAGCCTGCCACACGACGCCCCGCATCGCAGCAATCTGATATTCGCCCTTTATCTCCATACCCGATTTATCGCATGAATCGCGAATCCCGCCAAGCGAACGGCTGTCTGACACCGCGAGGTCCGGAGTCCAGCGGTTGGTCGTCGACGGCGGAAATCAGGGGACAGAATTTGGGGACAGTGACCTAAAGTGCCAGGCACTCCAGGTCACTGTCCCCAAATTCTTGCCTGGCACTTTAGGTCACTGTCCCCAAATTCTTTACTGGTAGACTCGCACCCAGTCAACGTACATGTATTGCGGGAATGGTGTCGTGTCATCAACCCGGCCCGCACTCCTGCCGCCGACAGCGATGTTCAGGAGGATGAAAAACGGTTTGTGAAATTCCGAGAATTCATCCGAGGAAATCGATGTTGATGCGAATCGTTTGCCGTCGACAAACCACAGAATCTGATCCGCGTTCCACTCGATCTCGAACACATGAAAATTGTCGGCGAAATTGCCCTGTTCCAGTTTGGTGGCAACCGCCCCCATGTTCCCGTGGCGGCCTGATTTGCGGGCGTAGTGAATATTGGCTTCTACCACGGCGTTGTCTCGTGAGCCGTACATTTCCAGGATGTCGATTTCACCGGATTGCGGCCAGGGCGTATCGCCGCCGTTCTCGTCAATGTTCGCGCCGAGCATCCAGAATGCCGGCCAGATACCGCGTCCGTATGGGAGCTGTATACGAGCCGCGATCTTGCCGTATTGCCACCCGTCCTCCGGCAACGTGTGCAGCCGGGCCGATGTGTACTGGTCCGAGCCGTGAGCGTCGCTCTCATGAATCGCCCTGATGACCAGGCAGCCATCGTCGATATACGCGTTGTTGTTGCTGTCCGTGTAGCGCTGCCACTCCCGGTTGAACCGGCCGGCCTCCACGACCTGGCGTTTCCATTTCGCCGAATCGAGGGTGTCGTCCTGAAACTCGTCCGCCCAGACAAGTTGCCAGTCCGCGCCCGGATGATAGGCGTCGTTTTCGAGGTTGGCTGCCGGGTACTGCACGGGCGTTTCGACCGGTGGCGCCAGGCCCGCGTCGCAGGCTGACACGAAAAGCGACAGCAAAAGCGGCGATGCGACTTTGGTAACGGATAACCTGTTCACAGGATCAAAAATACAGCCAAAGAGCGCTGGCGCCAAAGAGAAACCCCCACTAATGTGCGACCTCCCAACCGAACGCGTTCCAGGCCTCGAAGCCACGATCGATATTGCAGGTCTTCAGCTCCATCTGTTCGGCAATGCCTGCCGCAAGCGCCGAACGCCAGCCCGGCGTGCAGAAGAAGACGAACTTCCTGGCGCGGCTATCCGGTTTTCGCTCGTTACTGATCATGCAGTGCAACAAATCGCAATCCCCGTCCTCGGCCTGGAAGGGGAAGCTGTGTTGCTCACGGGCCCACCGGTGCACGGACTGAAGCATCCAGAGGCAGAACCTCGGGACGGCCGATGAAGTCGCTCGCGGGGACGTGAGGATCGCCTGTAGAGGCCGCGCGGGCGTTTGTCAATTGTGGAAATCCGAAGGTGTTTCCTCTATCCTCAAAACGGGGTCAGTTCGTCCAAAGCGACATCAAAAGCGTAGACGGGGGTTGCCGCTCGTTGCCAGCGAACTGAACACAATAAGGAACCCGGCGGGGCCCCGTCACTGTCGGCAACAATTCGCGAACACCAACCGAAGGATGCACAAGTATGCCTTTAGCTGTGGTCTTGATCCTGCTCGTTGTCGGTTCGATCCTGTTTCATCTCCTGAGTCCCTGGACTTTTACGCCGCTGGCCTCGAACTGGGGCATGGTCGATTTCACCGTCGACGTCACGCTATGGGTGACCGGTGCCGTATTCATTGCGGTGAATCTGTTCATGGCCGCATGCGTGATCAAGTATCGCCACAAGAAAGACACGCGGGCCAATTACGAGCCGGAAAACAAGAAACTCGAGACCTGGCTGACGGTACTTACCACGATTGGCGTTGCCGCGATGCTTACTCCGGGCCTGGTCGTGTGGGGGAAATTCGTCGATGTGCCGGAGGAGGCGCACGAAGTGGAGGCGGTCGGCCAGCAATGGCACTGGACGTACCGGTTCCCCGGTGAGGACGGCGAGTTCGGCGAGGTCAGAGCGGAACTCATTACCATGGACAATCCGTTCGGGATGGTGCCGGAGGACCCGAACGGCCGGGACGACGTGCTCGTCTACAGTCCGGAGGTGCATATCCCGATCGATCAACCGGTCAAGTTCCTGCTGCGATCCAAGGACGTTCTGCACGACTTTGCTGTCGCGCAGTTCCGCGTGAAGATGGACCTGGTCCCGGGCATGCAGACCTACCTCTGGCTGACTCCCACGGAGACCGGCCGTTTCGAAGTGCTGTGCGAGGAGCTTTGCGGTGTTGCGCACCACACGATGCGTGGTGCCGTAATCGTCGAGGAACAGGATAATTTCGAGGCGTGGCTGGCCGGTTACCCGACGTATGCCGATACGCTCGGCGCACAGCCGGGCAACGCCGCGGTAGGCGGCGGTCTCTACGGCGTCTGCTCAGCCTGTCATGGCACGCAGGGGCAGGGCATGCAGGCGCTAAATGCGCCGAAGCTTGCCGGCCAGGGTGAGTGGTACCTGAGGCGGCAAATTGAAAATTACAAGAAAGGCTTGCGTGGTGCGCACGAAGACGACACCTATGGCAAACAGATGGCGCAGATGGCCAATTCTCTCGTTGACGATGCAGCTATCAACAACGTGATCGCACATATACAGCAGTTTCCGGACGAACCCGCGCCCGCGACTGTCGAGGGCAACGTCGAGAGCGGCGAGCGCCTGTACCGCGTGTGCGCGTATTGTCACGGTGCGGATGGCATGGGGATTCAGGCCCTCAACGCGCCTCGCATGGCCGGTATGACGGACTGGTACATGGCGCGCCAGCTCAAGAATTTCAGGGACGGTGTTCGCGGGTCGCATCTGCAGGACTATTACGGAATGCAGATGGGCTTCATGGGACGCATTCTCGCCGACGATCAGGCGATCAATGATCTCGTCGCCTACATCAACACGCTTTAGGAGCTAAACCGGATGGCCTACGTATCAATCGCCGATCGCGATCACGAAATCGAACATCACGATCCGCAGACGTTTATTACCAAGTACGTCTGGAGCCAGGACCACAAGGTCATTGCGGTGCAGTACAGCATTACGGCGATATTTGTGGGCGTCGTGGCGCTGATACTGTCAGCAATGATGCGCCTGCAACTCGGATTTCCCGACACATTCTCGTTCATCAATCCCGAAAACTATTACCAGTTCGTGACCATGCACGGCATGATCATGGTCATATACCTGCTGACTGCGCTGTTCCTTGGCGGCTTCGGCAACTACCTGATACCGCTCATGTGCGGTTCGCGTGACATGGTATTCCCGTATTTGAACATGCTCAGTTACTGGGTGTATCTGCTGTCGGTGATCATCCTGCTCGCGAGCTTTTTTGTCCCGGGTGGATCAACGGGCGCCGGCTGGACGCTCTATCCCCCGCAGGCCATCATGCCGGGCACGCCCGGCATCGATATGGGCATCTTGCTCATGCTGGCGTCACTCGCCGTATTCATTGTTGCATTCACGATGGGCGGGCTGAATTACGTAACCACGGTGCTGCAGGCGCGCTGCGAGGGCATGACGCTGATGCGCATGCCGCTCTCGGTGTGGGGCATATTCATGGCGACCGTGCTGGGTCTGCTGGCATTCCCGGCCTTGCTGGTCAGTGCCATCATGATGCTGCTCGACAAGACCATCATGACGAGTTTCTTCATACCGGCGATCAGCTCCATGGGCGCAGACCCCGGGCACACGGGCGGTAGCCCGATCCTGTTTCAGCACCTGTTCTGGTTCTTCGGTCACCCGGAGGTGTACATCGTTGCGCTGCCGGCATTCGGAATCGTTTCGGACCTGCTCAGCACGCACGCCCGCAAGAACATTTTCGGCTATCGCATGATGGTGTGGGCCATCATCATCATCGGCGGCCTTAGCTTCATCGTCTGGGCACACCACATGTACGTCAGCGGCATGAATCCCTACTTCGGATTCTTTTTCGCGACGACAACGCTGATCATCGCGGTGCCCACGGCACTGAAGGTCTATAACTGGGTGCTGACGCTGTGGCAGGGCAACATCCATTTGCGCGTGCCGATGCTGTTCGCGATCGGTTTCATCTTCACGTTCATCCACGGTGGTCTGACCGGCCTGTTTCTCGGCAACGTCACGATCGACCTGCCGTTATCCGACACCTATTTCGTGGTGGCGCACTTCCACATGGTGATGGGCGTGTCGCCCGTACTGGTCGTGTTCGGAGCCATCTATCACTGGTTCCCGAAGATTACGGGCAAGATGTACAACGAGACGCTCGGCAAGTGGCATTTCTGGATGACGTTCCTGGGTACCTATTCGATTTACCTGCCGATGCATTACCTCGGCTTCCTGGGCGTCCCGAGGCGTTATTTCGCAATGGGAAATACGGAATTCATGCCCGAGTCCGCGCAGACGCTCAATTCGAGTATCACGTTGTCGGCGCTGTTCGTGGCGGCTACGCAGATCCTGTTTTTCGTGAACGTGATCTGGTCGCTCAAGAGCGGCAAGAAGGCCGGCCCGAACCCGTGGGGCGCGACGACGCTGGAATGGCAGACTCCGGATACGCCGCCCAAGCACGGCAACTGGGGTCATGACCTGCCGGTGGTGTACCGCTGGGCCTACGACTACAGCGTGCCTGGTTATGCGGACGATTTTATTCCCCAGACCGTGCCGCCGGACAAGGCGCCGGCCGGACGCGAGCACGGCGGTGAGTCACACTAGTGGAGTTCATCCTCATCATCCTCGCCGTCATGCTGGCAGTGTTCCTCGGCTGGCTGCTCAAAAGTTCGTTTAACGTGCAGCCCTGGGTGGCGGAGCCGGTCGACGAGACGGCCAACCAGGCGCCGATGAACGCGAATGCCAAAGTTGTCGCGCTGGCGACGCTACTGGCCGTCGTGACCTCGTTTTTCGCCCTGATCATGAGTGCCTACGGGCTTCGCATGGACTATGGCGACTGGGTGCCGCTCAACGAGCCCCAGCTGCTGTGGTTGAACACGGGGATGCTGTTTCTCGCAAGTCTCGTCCTGCAGTGGACCCGCAACGGCACCGTCTCGGGACAGGTTTCGCGACTGAAGCCGGGTCTGATAGTGACGGGGCTCCTGACCTTCGCATTTCTTGCCGGGCAGTTCGCCGCGTGGCGCATGCTGTCAGCCTCGGGGCAATACGTCTGGAGTAATCCCGCGAACGCCTTTTTCTACCTGCTGACCGTGGCGCATGCGCTGCACATCCTTGGGGGCATGTACGTCTGGGCACGCGCCACGCTGCGGGTCGTGAACGGCGCACATCCGGACTCCGTTCGCGAGAGCGTGGTGCTGTGCACGGTCTACTGGCATTTCCTGTTGATCGTCTGGCTGGTGATGTTCGGCTTGCTGTTGTCGACCTGACACATGAGGAATCGCATCTATGTCTGAAGTAGTTATGGAGCACGCGGCTGAGGCGCCTGGCCTGGAAGGCGTCGTCAGTGACTTCTCGCGGGACAAGCAGGTGTTCGGCGTCCCGTGGGGCAAGGCGATGATGTGGATCTTCCTGCTGAGTGACACCTTCATCTTCAGCTGTTTCCTCGTGTCCTACATGGCCGTGCGAATATCGACGACGGATCCATGGCCGGTGCCGAGCGAAGTATTCGCGCTGTCTTTCGGTGGCGACCCGATCCCGCTGATTCTCATCGCCATAATGACCTTCATCCTGATCACGTCGTCCGGTACGATGGCGATGGCCGTCAACATGGGTTATCGCAGGGACAAGAACAAGACCTTCTGGCTCATGGTTGCAACGGCAATCCTCGGCGCTTCATTCGTCGGCATGCAGGCTTTCGAATGGACCAAGCTCATCGTGGAAGAGGGCGTTCGTCCCTGGAGCAACCCCATGGGCGCCGCGCAATTCGGCTCCAGCTTTTTCATGATCACCGGATTTCACGGTTTGCACGTGTCGGCCGGCGTCATTTACCTGATGTGGGTCGCTATAAGGGTCAAGAGGGGCATTTACGAACGTCGCGGCGGAAATTACGAGATCGTCGAAATTGCCGGGCTTTACTGGCACTTCGTCGACCTCGTGTGGGTATTCATCTTCGCGTTTTTCTATCTCTGGTAAGGACTGTTCCATGGCACATGAAGAAGGGCAACAACACCCGATCAAGATCTACCTCTGGATCTGGCTGCTTCTGTTCGTCGTGAGTTTCTTTTCCTACATGGTGGACTACATGAACATCCAGGGATTCTGGCGGCCAACGTTGATCCTGATCTTTATGTTCGTAAAAGCCGGTTTCATTATTGCCATTTTCATGCACATGCAATGGGAGCGTATAGCGCTCAAGCTGGCGATACTCGGACCGCCGGCGGCGATACTTGTGCTGATCTGGCTGATGGCGCTCGAGGGCGGCTATATTGAAGACACGCGCGTCGACTATTACGGCGAGAGTACGTTCGAGCCACAGGCGCCGCCACACCACTAGGCTAAACGTCGGCCTCTTGAGGCAGGCGTCCGGCCCCGCAAGGTGACGTACAGGTGCAGGGTCTACCTGGATGACGGGGCTGCCAATGTTTCCAGGAATGCCTCCAGACGCCTGAGTTGCGGCCGGCTCAAGCCCAGCGGTTTCGCCTCGTTGTGGCCAATCATTGCATCGGGTGCGCGGTTGTAGTGCTCGAGCACCCCGGCGAGCGAATCAATCTGGCCTTTGTGCATGAAGGGACCGGTCCGGGCAAGGTTTCTCAGCGATGGCGTTCGTATCGCGCCGACCAGTTCAGGATCGGTGCGCACGAACGTCAGCTCCGGGCAGCGATGCTGTGGATCGTCGCTGTATTCTCCAAGACAGTTGAATTCGTTCTCGATGACTTCGCGAACGCCGTCGATTCGGCCACGATCGGGCAGGTCGCCGGGAAAGGCCAGCACGGCCGTGTTGTGAAATTCGTCGTTTGTCAGCAACGGTCCGTTATGGCATTCCGTGCAGCGCGCTGCGCCGATAAAGAGCTGTAACCCGAGAACTTCGTCGTTGCTGAACACGGCTTGCTGTCTTTGCCGGTCATCGTCGATGACGGCACGGACATAGTCGTCAAAGCGGCTGCGCTCCGGCAGCAGCGTGCGTTCATATGCGGCGATTGCCTTGCCGATATTCGCGAATACCCGGTTCACGCTCTGTCGATCCTGTTGACTCATTTGCCGCCATGCGCGCGCAAGTTCCTCGTTGTTCCCCGGTGCGGCAGCGGATGGATAACGATTGCTGTCGGCGAAGTCGGGCGCCGGTCCGAAAAGCGCTGCATACATCGATTTGTATGTCGGTTCTGTGGTCACGAAGCGCACAATGTGCATTCGGTTGCTGCCATGTTCGTTCGGATCTTCCAGCGGCGATAGTGCCTGTGACCACAGGCTGTCCCGGCGACCGTCCCAGTAAAGCCACGGGCTATAAGCGCTGGCGACGACGCTGCGCGTGTTGCGCTTGGACTCGCCGATGCCGCGGCCTTTATGCCTGCCGTCGGTGAACTCGAGGTCCGGGTCGTGGCAGCTGGCACAAGAGACTTCGCCATTCGCACTCATGCGTGTATCGAAGAACAGCCGGTTGCCCATGAGTGCGGCGCGGCCATCGTCCGCAACAGCGTTCGAGAGGTCCTCCGGCGGGGCGGGAAGGCTCTCGAACCACAGACTGCGCAGGGTGTCGAGGTCGGCCTCGCTCCAGGGATGCGGGCTGACGGGCCGGTACATCCAGCCGAAATAGCCGGCCGTCCCGATAAGCAGCAATAGCAACAGCTGGCGCATGCGCCGCATCAGGTTCTGCAGCCTGATCTATAGTTGCAGTGGAATGACGGCAACGTCACGCAGCTCTCCGGCCTCAATGGCGATCTCGATTTGCCATTCGCCGTTCATATGAAAACGCAGCCCCTCAAGCAGGTAGCGCCCGGGCCCCAGTTCGCGAGTTACCTGTGGCGAGGTGGGGAGCCCGTGGTCATGAGCCGGCATGCCGCCAGCGATACTCAGAGTGGCGCCGGTCACCGGCACGCCATCCCCGTCGGCCACGATGAGAACCCAGCTATGCATCCTGTTGATAACGATGGGCTGCAGGTCACTTTCGTAGCTCACACGGAAGTGGCCCGAACGGGAAAGCCACGAATTCGACTCGTCCGCCGACGCGACGACGACCATCATCATTGCGGCTACAAACAGACACCGGCGCCAGCTAGCCACGGTCGCTCCGCTCGGCGAGTGTTGCGGTCGCGCCGTCCGGTGATTTCGAGCGGGTGAGGCGTCCGCTCATCCACAAGTAGTTGATCTGCAAAAATATCAATGCCGCAATAACCCACGGCCAATATCCGGGCCCGGTAAAGCCGGCTTCGAACGGAAATATGGCCGTGTAGACGCCGTTCCCGTCGGGCCGATCGACCGTGACGATCCCGACAAACTCTCCTGGCGCGTCGAACGAATGGGCGGTAGTGAAAACGTCCCGCTGAATGGCCGCCGGGTGGTGCAAAACCGTGATATCGGCAAGGTCGCCGAGCTGCGTTACATGATCGAGATTGGTAAAGCGTCCCTGGCCCGTAACGTTCTTGATGATTCGGAAGTCGATCGGTACCGCTCCAAGCCCATCGTGTTCGTATTCCATGACAAAAATACTGTTGCCGATGCCCGGCAGGTCCTCGCAAAAGTCCTTGTGGCCGTGCGATTCGGGCAGGTATACCTTGAAATGGGCTCTGAAAAAGCCGATGCGAATAATGCAAAGGTCCGCGTCCGGCGTGACGCTGCCGTGCGCAGCGCACGGTTTCGCCGTGCAAACGCAGGCGATGGTCGCCAGCGCTGCCAGCAGCCAACTACACGATGTCCGGCCCAGCCCCATGCGTCTATTCTATTGGAACCGGGCCGGTTCGCCGATAGCCGTCTTCAGCGCGACAACGCAAGGCCGGCAGCGCCTCGCACCCAGCATGTCGATGGCATCGGCGGCTGAGATAATCCGTATCTTTGCCTCGGCTGCTGCAACCAGGGCTTTGTAACCAAGCTTGCTCATGTTCCCCCTCCAGGCCTGATTCCGATTCCTTTGGTCCGGGCACTATGTCGTCCACATCCGGAACATGGGTCAATTCGTCCAATGCACGCCCCTTATACAACGCTTTTCCCTCGCGAACGCGCTAGAATTTCCCCTCCTTCTATCTGAAAGGAAGAAAAGCAATGAAACAGCTGAAGCACGCGATGAAACCAATCACCGGCCTGGTGGTAGTGGTCTCTTTGCTTACTCTGGCGGCTTGTGGGGAAAAACCGCAACAACAACAGGCAGCAGCGCCGGCGGAAAGCAAAGTCGAGAAAGAAGTCATTGTCTGGAAACTGGCCCAGACCTGGGGGACGGGATTCCCGATCTTTGGCGACGCGGTCATCAAGATGGCCGACCTGGTCAAAGAAATGTCCGGCGGTGAACTGGAAATACGAATCGACTCGGCCAACAAGCACAAGGCGGCACTCGGCATCCTCGACATGGTCAATGCCGGCCAGTACGAGATGGGTCACTCGGCTTCTTATTACTGGAAGGGCAAGGACCCCAATACCATGTTCTTCTCCACTATGCCCTTAGGCATGATCGCGCCGGAACAGTACGCCTGGTTCTATTACGGTGGCGGTATGGAGTTGATGAAAAAGGTCTACGACAAACACGGCGTTTACAGCTTCCCCGGCGGTAATACCGGCAACCAGATGGGTGGCTGGTTCCGCAAGGAGATCAATACTCTTGACGACCTCGATGGTCTCAAGATGCGTATCCCGGGATTCGCCGGCGAGATCCTCTCCAAGCTCGGTGTCGTGGTAACGAACATCGCCCCTGGCGAACTCTATACGGCGCTCGAACGCGGCACCATCGATGCCCTGGAGTGGGTCGGGCCGTCCCTCGATCTCAATATGGGATTCCAGAAGATCGCTCCTTATTACTACACCGGCTGGCATGAGCCGGCGACGGAACTGCAGTTCATGGTCAACAAGGCCGCGTTCGACGGTCTGCCTGGGCATCTGCAGGCGATCCTGGTCACTGCCATGCAGTTCGCGGCCTATGACATGTATGCCCGCTCCTACCACGATAGCGCCGTCAACTGGGCGTCGATCGAAGAAGATTACCCGGACGTCAAAATCCGCACCTTCTCTCCCGTAATCATTGCCGAAATGAAGAGGATCAACCAGGAGTTGCTGGCGGAAAGTGCAGCCGCTGACCCGATGTTCAAGGAAATCCTCGAATCACAAACCAACTACATGAAGATGGCGCGCAAGTGGACCGAAATTTCCGACTACGCCTATCTCAAAGATAATCTCGAATAGTCCCGTGCGGACTCCCGGCTTCGGCCGGGAGTCACTTGTTGTCGTGTAAGGGCACCTCATGCTCCTTAAGCTAGAGCTATTCTTCGATCGCTTCTCCGATCTGATGGGGTGGATTGCCGGCATTCTCAATCTGGCTATGCTGCTGAACGTCTTCTACGACGCGATCATGCGTTATTTCTTCAGCACCGGGTCGATTGCCCTGCAGGAGATGGAGTGGCACCTGTTTGCGATGGTCTTCCTGTTCGGCATTGCCTACGGACTGAAGGAAGACGGCCACGTGCGTGTCGACGTCTTGTACGACCGTTTCTCAGCCCGCTGGAAAGCCATCGTCAACATTGGTGGCACCGTCTTGCTGTTGCTCCCGCTCAGCGTGCTGGTCATCGAAGGTTCCGTCTGGTACGTGCAGGAGGCCTATAACTCGGGTGAGGTGAGTGGCGATCCGGGCGGTCTTCCCTATCGCTGGCTGATCAAGCTGGTAATCCCGGCGTCTTTTGTCTTTCTGATCGTCTCGGCAACCGGGTTCGTCATTCATAACATCAATGTTTTCCGGGGTCTCGCAGCCCCGCCCGAACGCCGCATCGAGAGTGAGATTCTGTAGTGGCACTGGAGTATCTGAGTCCGGCCAACATCAGCGTGGGCCGATGGCGGGAAGGTAACCCGAGATGACCGGGCTCATCATGTTCGGCGTAGCCCTGTTGATGTTGCTTGTGGGCTTTCCCGTGGCGTTTACCTTCGGTGGGGTTGCGGTCCTTTTTGGCCTGCTGGCCGAAGGCCCGGAGATCTTCTCGCTGATGCCGCACCGCATCTGGTCGATCATGAATAACACGATCCTGATGGCCATACCGCTGTTTATCTTCATGGGCATCGTTCTGCAAAAATCCGACCTGGCTGAACGCTTGCTCGAATCGATGGGTTTCCTGTTCGGTGAGATTCGTGGCGGCATCGCCATTTCGACGATCCTGGTCGGTGCGTTATTGGCCGCATCCACGGGCGTCGTCGGTGCAAGCGTGGTGGCAATGGGGGTCATCTCCCTGCCGGTCATGCTCAAGTACAACTACGACAGGCGCCTGGCCACCGGAACAATCTGCGCTGCAGGTACCCTTGGTCAGATCATTCCGCCGTCCATTATTCTCATCATCCTCGGCGACGTATTCCAGGAACCCGTCGGCGACCTGTTCAAGGCGGCGCTCTGGCCGGGCCTGTCCCTGGTCGTCTTTTATATCGCCTACATTGTCATCATCACGCTGATCAAAAAGGACCATGCGCCGCCAATCCGGCTCGCAGAGGCGACGGGATCGAAGCGGCAACAGGTATGGTTTGCGCTGAAGGCAGTCGTCCCGCCGCTCGTGTTGATCGTACTGGTGCTCGGCTCAATCCTGACCGGCGTGGCAACACCGACGGAATCTTCCTCGGTGGGCGGCGTTGGCGCCATCCTCCTGGCTGCACTCTATGGCCGGTTCTCGGTTCGCATGGTCTGGGAGAGCTCCCTCGAGACCGTCAAGATAACGGCCATGGTGTTTGCGATCCTGATCGGCGCGACCGCTTTCTCGATGGTCTTCACCTACACCGGCGGTGACTGGATCGTTGAAGAATTCATGCTGAGCCTGCCGGGAGAAGAGTGGGGGTTCCTGATCCTGTCCATGCTGGTCATCATGGTGCTGGGCTTCTTTATCGATTTTGTCGAGATTTCCTACATCGTCGTGCCGATCCTGGTGCCCATTGCCGCAAGCCTGGGGATAAACCCGGTCTGGTATGCGATCCTCGTAGCGATGAACCTGCAGACCTCATTCCTGACACCACCATTTGGCTTCAGCCTGTTTTATCTTAAAGGCGTTGCACCGGCGGAGGTCCGCACCACCGATATCTACTATGGCGTCGCGCCGTTTATCATCCTGCAGATGATCGTGCTGGGCATCCTGGTCGTTTTCCCGCAGTGGTTCGGTTTTTCTCCGCATTAGCAGCAGCAGGGTCGGACCACCGTAACCCCTTGAGTTAATTGAAAAATTGCGCTATGTCGAGCATAATTCTGGCCTTAATCAACTGATTTCGTTGGCATAAATGCGATTTAGGCCGCAAGAGGCGTGTCGTGCAAGCCGACCCCGAAACAGGCATATTTTGATCCCCAAAAATAGCAATTAGCGCTGATTCGAGACCGTTTTCAGGAGACAATTATCTAATGACCTAAGGACTTACGAAGGTCCGACCCTGGTTGGTAAGATCTGATCACCAGTAAGCCGTCATTTGCGACGAGGAAGCGAACATGAATAATGACAACATCCGAACAGGTCTCCTCGCGGCAGCCCTGGGCGGCCTGTTATTGGCAACATTGCTTTACGGATGTGGTGACTCTCAGCCTTCGCAGGCTGAGGACGATGTGCGCCAGGCGGCTCTTGCGAGCGAACATTCGCCTACGCTGGGCCCCCCGGATGCCAAGGTGCATATCGTCGAGTTTCTCGACCCGGCTTGCGGAACCTGTGCCCTGTTTTATCCGATGGTCAAGGGGTGGATGGCTGATATACCCGATGAGATCCGCCTCTCAGTTCGTCACGTCGCGTTCCATGACGGCGTCGATTACGCGGTCAGGGTCCTCGAGGCCAGCCGCAACCAGGGCAAATACTGGGAAACGCTCGAAACCCTGCTGGCGTCGCAAAGACAGTGGGTGAACAACCATATCGTGCAGCCCGACAGCGTCCTGCCGGCCCTGGCGGGCGTGGGCCTTGATATGGATCAGCTCCAGGCCGACATGAGTTCAGCAGAAGTCCTGGAGCGCATCGAGAAGGATATGCAGGACTCGAAAGTGCTGAAGGTCGTCGCGACGCCGGAATACTTCGTCAACGGCCGGCAGCTGCCCAGTTTCGGGCAGGAGCAGCTGGCGAACCTGGTTCGCGAAGAGCTGCAGAAATAATAAAAGGGGACAGTGACTTTAAGTGCCAGGCGAAGGCGCCTGGCACTTAAAGTCACTGTCCCTAAATACCTACGGCGCCTGGATGATCATCGCGAAACCGCCGGTGATCGTGATTACGTCGTCGGCCGCAATCGTGAATACGCCGTTCTCCTCGACGGTCTCGGACACGGTGAGGTCGAATATTATTCCGCCCGACTCGCCACTCAGACCACCAAACCCGATGTCGAGCAAGGTGTTCGTGCTGAAGTCTACCGTCTCCGTGTAGTTTTCCAGCAGTATCGTGCCGTTGATCAGATCATCTATAGGATCATTCGACTCATCGATCCAGCACTGGTTGAACTGCCAGGAGAAGTCGTCGCCCGGGGACAGCTCGCCTGAGCCAGTCCAGGTTACCGTGATTTCGCCTTCCGCCAGAATACCGGGTGGTGGTGTTCCGGTGAACATGTCGCAACTTTCCACCAGTTGGTTAGTGAGCGTTGCGAATTCCAGTTCGTCCAGAATATCGGCGACGTTGAAGAAGTTCTCGTACAGGAACTCGAACGCGCCTCCGGCCAGCGAGGCGCGGCGCAGCCACGGTTCCTGCGCGTCATCGTCGAGCAGATTTTCGAATTCATCCCACGTGTAGGGGATGACCTCGCCGCCGCTCAGGCTCAGCTGCACACCGCTGGCCACCACGGTCACGCTAATGGTCTCGGCAGGAATTACAACATCGAAGGCGCCGCTCGTCGGGGGTGCGCCAATAAAGTCGAATGCGAGATCCTCGGTCAGAATCACCGCTATCGTGCCATCGAGCGGAAATAGGCCACCGCTCGAGACGACCAGGTCGAAACGTGAACCTGCGCGAGCGGCATACGACAGGAACGTCACTTCATTGCTGGCATTGACCGACAGGTCGATAGTGTTTGCGAGGAGCCCGTCGATGTCGATCGACACGGTAAGGCCGCTGCCGAGTGAGGCCGTCAACAGGCCGCCATCGGTATCCTGCAGGTTGGTGAGGAAGAAGTTGTACGTCGGCAGGATGTTCACGGGACCGGGGTCGTCGCCGCCGCTGATCGGGTTACTAATGTCGTCACCACCACCGCCGCCACCGGTGGCGACGATCGTCAGCACGGCGAATACCGATACGGGAATCAGCCACAGTGCGCGCCAAGGCCAGGCGCCTTTATCAGTTCTAATCATCGTAGATCTCCTCGTTCTGTCATGCGAACGATCCAGTACGCTGCGGCCGCGCCGAGTGCGATAGAAAGTATGTCGAGCGGGTCGTAGGTTCCGTTTATGAAGTAGTCGGCACTGGCTTCGAGAACAGGCACGTCGTCGAACCACGCCGGCAGAACCGCTGCAACGCGTGCGTCGAGCGGTGAAATCTGGCCGACCTCGAAGAGGCATTCGACGGCAAACCAGGCGAGGGCGACGGCCGGCAACAGTTTAGGCCAGGGTCGAAGCACTGCCGCCAGGACAAGGATTATGGCTAGCGAGTGAACAAAGGTGGGGAGATGGTTGCCGACCGGCCCGAAGAGTTCAGCTTCGCCGTGGCTGGCTGTCCAGCCAATCAGGAAGTACGCTGCGCCGCCGCGGTCAACCGCGTAGACAATAACGCCGACGACCAGCAGAAGCGCAGCCAGGAAAAGGAGGGTTGTCTCCTCTCTGTGCCGACTCCTGAGCATTCGCTGCGAAAGCCTCGTCGCAAATGAAGAAGGGAGCACGATTGCACACCGACTCCGACAACGAGTGTCCCAGAATCCATTAGGCCGCGCTATCCGGAGGTCTACCTAGAGAGGGAAATCCTAGAGCACGAACGGTAGCAGCCACCAGGTCCGTTTCTTGTAGGCCGCCCACTCGGGATATCGTGACATGCTGGCTTCTTTCATGATCATGTTGATGGCGAACAGGCCGAGCCAGACCCATGCCAGTACCACGACGGGCAGCCAGTGCCACACCATCATCGCGAAGCTGCCGTAGATCATGATTTCGCCGAGGTAGTTGGGGTGGCGCACGTAGCGGTGCATGCCGTCGGTGATCAGGCCTCTCTGCACGCGAAGCGTGAAGTACTTCTGTGCATCTGCCGCGATCATGATGGCCGAACCCGTAATGCACAGGCTGACGCACAGGCAAAACCAGGCAAAATCGGGTAGCGGGTAGTCGGGTTGCGAGACCCCGGAGACCAGCAGCCATCCGAACACCCAGTACCAGCCCAGCACGCCAAGGAAAGCGTTGATTCCGCCTCCTATCGTAACGCGTCGCTGCCAGTTCGGGTCCGGGAACGCCATGTCCTTGAGGATCCAGACCAGCCCGTAGCTACCCTGCATCGCCGTATAAACCCACACTGCGGACGACGTGTTTCCGTAGTACGCGATCAGGGCGAGAAGAAAAACGAACGTCCCCGCCTTCTGAAAATTGATCACCCAGGCGAGTTTCCACGGCCGTGGCCCGCCCAGGAAATCAACAACGACGTGGTCGGTGAGGCGGCGCATCGCTTGTGCCCAGCCAGGTGCTTCGTAAGGCAATGCTATGCTTTTGGCCGCTGGATCGGTGCTAACGATGACCATCTCCCGTGAGCGTTGCTCGTGACAATACTACTAGTTTGGCTCGGCACGAAGCCACTCCTTCTCGCAGTCATTAGAGTCGTTAGTGGACAGTGACTTTAATTGCCAGACCGAGACGCCTGGCAATTAAAGTCACTGTCACCTAATTGGTGGGGATCCCGTCTTTGCTCCTTTGTGACCCTCCGGGCAATCGTGTATCTTTTTACATATTCCGTGGCCAAGCCGTGACTTACCTCACAGTCCTTCGGCACAAGCCGGTCTACATTAACGTTCTAATTCTCTAATGACATACAGTGACGTGACCAGACTACTCAAACTATTGGCCCTCGTATTGATTCCACTGGCCCCGTTGGCCGCGCAGGCGGAGGAGGGCGAGTGGTACGTTTCACCGTCGATCGCCTATACCGACGATGATCCTGACCGAAAGATCGACGATTCCTTTTCAGGCGGGCAGGTCCAGGTCGGCCGGGAGATGGGCAAGCACCTCTGGCTCGAGGGCCTGTTCGGCTATCACGATATTGACGGCTTTCCGGGCCAGGAGCACCTGGAACTGGGCTTCAACGTCATCGGTAACTTCCTTCCGGACAGCCTGTTTTCCCCGTACGTTATCGGTGGGCTCGGTTATTTGCGGGCTGATGTTGGCACTCCGGATTTCGGTGGACTGCCGCCTGCCGACTCGACGGCCAGTAATGCGACGGCAACGGGTGGTCTCGGGCTGAAAGTCCGTTTTGGAGACAGCCCCTGGTCGCTGCGAGCCGAGTGGCGCCTGCGGCATGCTTTCGACAGCGACAATTCTCTGACAGACCAGGTCGGTTCGATCGGCATCCAGTACAACTTCGGTGGCGGGTCGGCTGCTCCGATGGTCGCAGCCAGCGAACCTGAACCGGATACCGGTGCAGGCATTGTTGCAGCTGCCCCGGCGGACAGCGATGGAGATGGCGTTGCCAACGACCGGGATCAGTGTCCCGGCACCCCTGCAGGCGTTAAGGTTGATGCCAGCGGTTGCGAGATAGTCAAGCTGAGGAACGTCTACTTCGGCTTCGACTCCGCTGTGCTCCTTGCGACAGCGAAAAGCATGCTCGGTGATTCCGCGTCGACCCTGAAGCGCCATCCCGACGTGCAGGTCGAGATTGTGGGCTACGCGGATTCACGCGGACCCGAAAGCTACAACATGAAGCTTTCGGAGCGTCGCGCGGAAGCCGTTCGTAACTACCTCGCGCAGGCGGGCGTCGATTCGTCGCGGATGACCACACGCGGTTACGGCGAGTCGCATAAAGACGCGTCCGACATGAGCGCGTCCGGCCTGGCCGCGAGCCGGCGCGTTGAACTGCGTGTAACGAGCCGACAGTGACTTTAAGTGCCAGGCGAACGGGCCTGGCACTTAAAGTCACTGTCCCCTAACTGCCCTGGCCTGGCACTTAAAGTCACTGTCCCCTGGTTCCCCGACGCCCCGGTAACTCGCTGAATCAATGATCAGTGATTCGACAGGTCGACGCTCTGATAATCGGCGCGTCTTCCGTTCCCGGCACGCGGGCTGCGGGAGCCGGCTTCCCCAGGTGTCTCCGGCAATCGCTCCACAGGCCGGTAACCGATCGGCCTGCCGACCGTCATCGCGCGGCGAAACGCAGAATCCATTTCAAGAAATGTCGAGTCGGTTTCCACTCCGAGTGCGTCCAGCAACTTGGTGAAAAACGCGCGACCAGCTGCCGTCGCCGCAATGTCGAATATCTCATCGTCGTTCAGCCCGTGTTTCTTCAACAGGTCGACATCGCCAGAGGTAACCAGCGACGCGTCTTTCACGATCTTGCGCGCGAAGCGGAATATCGCTTTCTCCGTTTCCGTCGCGGACTCGCTGAACTTGTTTTCCCTCATTTTGAGGACCTCTTCAGCGGTGAAGAACTCCAGCAACGCCCTGCCGTGGGCGAGCGAACACGCAGTATTGCGGAGTTCGAGTGCAGCTGCGAAGGTAACCAGTTCAAAGCGTCGCTTCGACATGGGCCGCTTGATCTCCGCCAGCAGCCTGCCCCAGCGTGCGAGCACTTCGGGTCGTCCCGAGAAAGCCTTGGCGTAATTGGGCACATAGCCCCAGGCCGCCTCTTGACGCTCGTACATCTCCAGAATTTCTCCTTGCGCCATGGCAGGCGCGATTGTCTTGATAAATGCCATGATCAAAATTCCTCTAGATCGGGTAATGGTTCATCTGGGGTTTACCGCCAAAATCGGCGGCCTCAGTTATCAACTATTTAGCGAACGCGACCGCCATCACGCCGTCTTCCTCGTGTGGACCCATTTCGGCAACAGCTCGTAAGGGTCGAAGTCCATATCGTTCTTGTGTACGGCTCCGCAGGCGCGCAAACGCTGCTGCATCGAACCGGTTCGCATCTCGTCAAAAAGCTCGGTGCAGCCGCCGATATGATCGCCGCCAATGTAGATCTGCGGGATTGTCGGATTGCCAATACGGTTCTCGAGCACCGCGCGGATCTTGCCGCCACTGTTGTCTTTCTGGCAGGCCACCGAATCGAGATCCACACTTTGGTATTCGATGCCGAGCCGTGTGAACAGCTTGCGCACTGACCAGCAGAACTCACACCACTCGAGCGCGAACAGTACGACCCTGTTATCGCGAATGACGTCGCTGACAAAAGTTTCTGCGGCAGGGTCGAGGTCGACTTTTCCCGGCTCCCTGCGCCTGGGCTCAGGTACGGCACACAGGTCGAATCGATAGCCGGGAGTGGATCGCGACAAGGCGAGTTCTTCCTCGTCCATTTCCTCGCCGACAGACTCGAACAGCGGTGTCGAGAGGTAACGCTCGCCCGTGTCGGGCAGGATGCAGACTATGTTCGAACCGGGCGCGGCGCGACGTGCCACATCGAGGGCCGCGGCCAGCGTCGCACCCGAGGACGTACCGACGAAGATGCCTTCCTGTCGAGCCAGTTCCCGGGCCAGCCGCATCGCTTCGTCACCCGACACAGGTACGACTTCATCCACCAGATTTTCGTCGACCGCGTTTTGAGTGAGTTCGGAGATGAAGTCCGGGCACCAGCCCTGCATCAGGTGCGGGCGGAAATTCGGGTGGCTTCGCGACGGTGCACCGTCGGCTTTGCGGGGTTGCGGGATCCCACTACCGAGCACCTGGGCGTTATCCGGCTCCGCGGCGACAACCCGAATCGACGCGTCGTGCGCTTTCAGGCCTCGGGCCACGCCCAGCAGCGTGCCACCCGTACCGAATCCCGAGACAAACGCTTCCAGCGGTTCGCCCCGCATGTCGGCAATGATCTCGCTGACCGTAGTGCGCGTGTGGACCGTTGCGTTGGCTTCGTTTTCAAACTGCCGGCACAGGAACCAGCCGTGTTTTTCGGCGAGTTCAGTGGCCTTGTTGAGCATGCCCGTGCCTTTCTCGGCTGCGGGTGTCAAAACCACCCTGGCGCCGAGGAAACGCAACAACTTGCGGCGTTCGATGCTGAAGCTTTCGGCCATCGTGACGACCAGCGGATACCCCTTGGCAGCACAGATCATCGCCAGAGCGATACCCGTATTGCCGCTCGTCGCTTCCACGACGGTCTGGCCGGGCTGGAGTTTGCCACTGCGCTCGGCGTCTTCGATAACGGCGTGCGCCATACGGTCCTTGATCGAGCCGAGCGGGTTGAACGCCTCAATCTTTACATAGACATTAACGTCCCCTGGTGCCAGCCGGCCGAGTTTGACGAGCGGCGTATTGCCAATCGTTCCCATAATGTTCAGGTATCGAGCCATGGTGCTCCTCCTCGATGAGGTTTTGACGGATGCGGGCCGCGGTCATACCGTAGGTGACCAGCGGTATCCGCCCGATTCGTTCCAGCAGGTTCTTGCAATGAGGCATGGTGACCTCCTCCCCGATTCGTTTGTGCGTTGAATCTGGTGCTAATCTTTACCCTGTATCGATGAAGCCACCGTGGGAATGACCGTGGTTTTTGTCGGTCTTGTCTAAAATGTCCTGAAAACAGGCTGTTACAGGGGTGTCCGTACGCGCATGACCGCACTCGAACTGCATTTTCTGGGTGACTTCGAAGTGCTGAAGGACGGTAAGCCACTGCCGCTGCCGCCCTCGAAGAAGACCCGCGCGCTGCTGGCGTACCTGAGCCTCAATCCGCGCCAGTTCCGGCGCGAGCACCTGTGTGAACTGCTCTGGGAGATTCCGGACGACCCGCGTGGCTCATTGCGCTGGAGCCTGTCGAAGCTGCGGCGGCTGGTCGACGATGACGACCAATCGAGAATCATTGCCGACCGCACTAACGTAGGCGTCGATACCAACGACGTATCGATCGATGTCACCGAGCTGCGAGCTCTTGTCGGCAACGGTGTCGCCGAGGCACCCCTGGAAGAGCTCGAGGCGGCCGCAATGCGATTCCGTGGCAACTTCCTCGAGGGATTGGAATTTCCGAATTTTCACGATTTCCATGCATGGTGCGTGGCCGAACGCGAGCAGTCACTGCGTGATCGCGTGGCGCTGCTCTCCGCACTTGTTGCGCGACTGGAGAACAACCCGGAGCGCGCCTTGCCGCATGCAAGGGCCCTTGTTGGCCTGTCGCCTTACGATGAGGACCATCGGGCGTTACTGATCCGGTTACTCAATGCCGCGAACCAGACCGCAGAGGCCGAAGAACAATTTCAGCTGGGACTGCGCATGCTGAAAGAGGCTGGAGTGACGCCGTCAGGCGCAATGGTCGCCGCGCGGCAGGGTCCCCGCATCGACCGAGTGCCATCAACGCCGATCCCGAGGAAATCCAGGGACGTGAAGGCGCCGGCACCGCGCCGTCGCGGACTGGTCGGGCGCAAGGAAGAAGTGGGTACCCTGGTGGAGGCCCTGGACGCTGTTAGCGCCGATCATAAAGCCGCGATGGTCGTCGTGCGCGGCGTGCCCGGTATCGGCAAGAGCTGTGTGCTGCATTCCCTGCTCGAGTACGCAGAAGACGCGAATGCCTTCATATTGCAGGCGACGGCGTTCGAATCCGATGCGATAAGGCCGTTCGCCCTGTGGATCGATTCGCTGCGGGCGCTGGGCAGCGAGGTCTATGAGGATATTTTTGGCGCGACCGATGTCTCGAACCGGGATCGTCTGTTCGGCAAACTCTCCGACCTCATTGCGCGCGAAGCCGAGGCGGCGCCGGTGCTACTGCTATTCGACGACCTGCAATGGTCTGACGAATCCAGTGCATCTGCTCTGCATTACCTGATGAGAATGAACCGTGATCGGCCGATATTCGCCGTAGTTGCAGCAAGGAGCGGAGATATTCGGGACAACGCGCCTTTGCAGCAGGCACTGAGCGGGCTGCGTCATGATGGCTTACTCAGTGAAATCGAATTGGGGCCATTGCCGGAAGATGCACTGTCACAGCTGATAGCCGAACAGGCACCGGGTGCGGACTTCGAGCGTCTGAGCGGGGAGTGCGGCGGCAACCCACTGCTCGCGATCGAGCTTGCGAGGGCCGAAGTCGACGGCTCCGGCGGCGGGTCACTCAATGAACTGGTGCGGGAACGCCTTGGACGGTTCAGTACAACAGGGGTGGAAGTACTCGAATGGGCGGCCGTCCTGCTGCCCCCGGTCGATGCCGTCTCACTTTCTGTCGTAGCAGGGCTGGATGCCACCGAGATCGGCGAGGTGCTCGAAGTGGCGGAGCGCCAGGCGATGTTGGTACCCGCGGACAACGGCCTGCGCTACTCGCACGACTTGATTGCCAAGGCCGTGTATGCAGACATCTCGCCGCTGCGCCGGCAGGTCATGCATCGCCGTGCGGCAGAGATTCTCGAGCAGGAGTCGGCGCTCGACCTGGCCCGTGCCTCCTGGCTCGGGCACCATGCGACGCTGAGCGGCGACCCGGGACTGGCGGCCCGGGCGATGGTCTCCGTCGGGCAACTCTGCCTGAGGTTCTTTGCCAACGAAAAGGCCCGCTCGCTGGCCCGGCAGGGCCTGCAATTCGCGAAGGAGCTGGCTGATCCCTCGCGCGTGGGCGTCGAGATCGACCTGCACAACGTATTACTGTCCGCCGAACCCATCGACGACTGGGAGGCGGCCGCGGAGCTTTATGCGGCGCTTGCCGAACGCGCACTGGACCTCGGTGACCTTCCCCATGCGCGACTCGGTTATCACATGGCGGCGTATGTGCGGTGGAGCCAGGGAGAATGGGACGGCGCACGCGAGCAGTCCCTGCAATCCTCGCGCGTCATGCGCGGGGATGATAGCAAGGCAAACATCGTCGGCATGGCGGAGACTGCGAAGTGCCTGGTAATGCTCGAACGCGACCTTTCACAGGCGGATGCAATGCTGATGGAGGCCGACTCGCTCGCGCAACGCAGGCAATTCGCGCATCCGGCGATCGCGGCGGGAAATGGCATGTTGCGCCTTCATGAAAACCGACTCGATGAAGCTGAGGAGTTTTTCCAGCAGTCACGTACGCTCTGCAAGTCGGCGGGCGACAGGCTCAACGAATTCCTGGCCTCAGAGTATCTCGTCATTATCGAATTGCAGCGCGGTCGACATGAAGTGGCGCGCGATCGGGCGAAACAACTCGTATCGCTCGGCGAGAAGATTCGCGAAGGCAGCGAAAAGCCGTTCGCTGATGCACTGCTGGGGTTATGCAACTATGCGATCGACGACGACTTTGCGGAACTCGACACCGCGCTCGACGCACTGCGGGTTGCAGATGCGAAATACCGACTCGCATACATCCTGACGCGTACGGCAGTAATAGACTGTGAGCGTGGCCGCAAACAGAATGCCGTGGAGCGTGCTACCGAGGCACTCGAATATGCCACGATACTTGAACGCCCGACGGAGATGCTGATGGCTAATGCCGTGCTTGCGTGCGGATTCGGAGAGATCGGCGCCGAGGAAGCGGCCGGGCACGCCGGTGAAGTCGATCGTCTACTGCCGGCGGCAGCCAGTTGGGCGGCTGACATCGGCAGGCGGCTCGCCGAGGGCCATGAGGGCAAGGAATCGTGATAGAGCCAACGAGGAGTCAGTGATGAGCGAGGTGATCCTCCAAAGACAATTTGCGGAGCCACTGACGGACGACGCCCTCATAGAAATGTTACAGGGTACGTCGGGTTGCTTCGACCTGCACCGTGTCGAATGGCAGGAGAGTTTGCTGTCGAGTGACAGGCAGCACATGCTTTGTCATTTTCGCGGTCCCGATGCCGAATCGGTGCGCGCGGCGCTGCGTAGCGTCGACACGGATATGCGAGTCCATTGGCCGAGCACCGTGCACGATGCGCCGGACAGGTCATCGGACGAGATTTGCGCAGCCAATGTGCTCGTGCTCCGCAGCTTCGACGAGCCAGTGACGCTCGAGGACCTGCAGGCCATCGAGGACGACAATATTCACTGCCTCGAGACGCATCGGGTCCGGTTCATGCGCACCTTTTTCTCGACCGATCACATGCACATGGCCTGTCTTTATGAGGCGCCGGATTCTGAATCAGTGCGCATCGCCCAGCGCCAGGCAGGGATGCCGTTCAACTCGATCTGGGCATTCCAGCGCCTGGCGCCCGACATGTTCGGGTAAATAAATCGAAAATTCCACGGCCGATTCCACGCTGGCTTAAACGACGAACCAGCAGAGTTGCTCCTGCCCGGCACGAACCCGGGAAGCTGATTTCACAACTATTCAGGAGCAAAACACCATGGAAAACAATCAGATGAATGCCGACAACGGAGTAAACGTCGAGGCCCTCCTCGGTGCGCGCGAGGCACTGACACAGGCGCCCGAGGCTGCGCAGTTCCAGTGGCGCGCGACCAGTGAGTGGGTTAACGGTACGCATAGCCGCACCACGATCGACAAGTTCTTCGGGCTCGGCGAGGAACAGCAACATCGCAGCGCTTTCCAGTTTGACGCAGATCATCCCGAGGTTTTCGCTGCTGAGGACAACGGCGCGACTCCCGTCGAGTTTGTGCTCGTCGGCCTGGCGAGCTGCCTGACCGCGGGTATCGCCTCGGTTGCGCAGAACCGCAACATCCAGCTGCGATCGGTCAAGGCGACACTGGAAGCCGGTATGGACCTCCAGGGTATCCTGGGTATCGACGGCGACGTGCGCAACGGATTCGACGGCATCCGGGTCAACTTCGAGATCGATGCGGATGCCTCGGACGACGATATTGCCGCGATCGTTGCACAATCGCAGAAGCGCTCGGCCGTATTCGACGTCGTCACCAACCCGACCGACGTTGCCGTTACGGTCGAGAAGTCCTGATGCAAGATCGCCGATCACAGCGTGGGACCGGTGCTGTTGATGTTGTCATCATCGGCGCCGGTCACTCGGGCCTGGCAATGAGCCATTGCCTGAGTGCGCTCTCGATCGAGCATGTCCTGCTCGAGCGTGGGGCGGTGGCAAACTCCTGGCGCAGGGAGCGCTGGGATTCGCTGCGCCTGCTGACACCGAACTGGATGACCCGCCTGCCGGGGTGCGCGTACGACGGTGACGACCCCGATGGCTATATGGACATGACGCAGGTCATCGATTTCGTTTCGCGCTATGCCGAACGGATCGGCGCGCCGGTAGAAACGGGGACGGAGGTCCTGAGCGTGTCTCGCCAGGGGAGTGGCTACCGTGTAATCACCAACCGTGGTGACTGGCATTGTCGTGCCCTCGTGCTCGCGAGCGGCGCTTTCAACGAGGCGGCAATACCGGCGGTCGCCGAAGATGTGCCGGCAGCCGTGAAGCAAATTAACGCACACCAGTACAAGAATCCGGCACAGATTCCCGACGGTGGTGTACTCGTCGTGGGTGCGTCGGCTACAGGCCTGCAGATTGCCGAGGAAATTCATGCCAGCGGCAGGCCGGTGACCCTGGCTGTCGGGGAGCACGTACGCATGCCGCGACTGTATCGTGGCCGGGACGTTCAGTGGTGGATGCTGATGTCCGGCATTCTCGATGAATGCTTCGAGGAGGTTGACGACCCGGCGAGAGTGAGACGTCTGCCGTCACCGCAGCTTGCAGGTACGCCCGATCACTCAACTCTCGACCTGAACAAGCTGATCGATAACGGTGTTCGAACAGGTGGCCGGTTCATGGGAGTTCGTGATGGCAAGGTGCAGTTCTCCGGGTCGCTGCGTAATGTCTGTACGCTTGCGGATCTCAAGATGAACCGAATGCTTAATGCATTCGACGAGTGGGCGACAAGAACCGGGATCGATACCGAGGTCGATGCCGTCGAGCGATTCGATGCCACGCAAGTAGATGCTGCCGAACCGTTGAGAATCGATTTGCGGGACGGGTCGCTGCGTACAATCGTCTGGGCGACCGGATTCCGGCCGGACTATTCCTGGCTCGACGTGGCCGTCGTCGATCGCAAAGGACAGCTTCGGCACAATGGCGGGGTCGTCGATGCGCCGGGGCTCTATGTTATGGGGCTGCCGTTCCTGAGGCGCCGTAAGTCGAGTTTCATGCATGGCGCCGAAGATGACGCGCGTTACTTGAGCACGCACCTCGCCACGTACCTCGGGCAGGCTGCCCGGTTCGCCATCACCAGGATCGCTGTATGAACGAAACCGGAATATTTCCTTGATGCCCCGGTAAACGGCGACGGGTTTGGACGGGCTGCGACCGTCAGCTAGACTCCGCAGCATGGCCAGGCTGATCGTCTATTACGCCCACCCGGGGCACAAGTACTCGCACGTGAACAAGTACATGGCGCGAGCCGCGGGTGCCGTTGACGGGATTACCTTTGTCGACCTGTATCGCGACTATCCGCGCTTCGACATCGACGTCAACGTGGAGCAGCGGCGACTTGTGGAACACGATGTCGTCCTTTTCCAGTTCCCGATGTTCTGGTACTCCACGCCTTCAATCATCAAAGAGTGGGAGGACCTCGTGCTCGAGCATGGCTTCGCGTATGGGGCCGGCGGCGAAAACCTGGCGGGTAAACAGATGATGCTGGCGGTAACCGCGGCCGGGCCCGACGACGCCTACCGGCACGAGGGCTACCAGCATTACCCTATCCGCACGTTTCTGACGCCGCTTGAGCAAACAGCACGCCTCTGCAAGATGCATTTTCCGGCACCGTATGTCCTGTACTCGTCGCTGAAGGCGCCCGCTGCCGGGCTCGTCGAGCCGCACGTGGACGGCTATGTCCGGCTGCTCGAGGCCATCCGCGACGACCGTTACGACTTCGCTGCAGCGGAGAGAATGAACGTTGTTCATTTCGACACCCTGCCTGTCGGCGAGGAGGGCTGATCGTGGACGGATTCCTTCTGCTGGCATTCCTTTTCCTCGCGGCGGGGGTTGTCGCAGTGCCAATTGCCTCGAGGCTGGGTTTGGGTTCGGTGCTCGGCTACCTGATCGCAGGTATCGCCATCAGTCCGTTGCTGCAGCAGCTGCACGTCGACGTCGTCAGCATCCAGCACTTTGCCGAGTTCGGCGTCGTCATGATGCTGTTTCTCGTCGGTCTCGAACTCGAGCCGCGCATGCTGTGGTCTATGCGGGACAAGCTGCTCGGACTCGGCGGGTTGCAGGTGGCCGTGACCGCTGCAGCGATCATGGGTATCGCGATGCTGCTGGGCCAGCCCTGGTCGATTGCACTGGCGGTCGGCCTGGTCCTGTCGCTGTCCTCGACCGCCATCGTCCTGCAGACGTTGAATGAAAAGGGCCTGATGAAATGCGACGGCGGTCAGTCGAGCTTCTCGGTGTTGCTGTTCCAGGACATCGCCGTCATCCCGATGCTCGCCTTCATTCCGCTGCTCGCGCTGCCGGAGTTGGCGGACATGGCCGTCGCATCAGCGGAGCACGGCGGCGAGGGGGATCACGGCAGCATGAGCCTCGTCGAGCGTCTGGACGGCTGGCAAAGGGCGCTCGTGACCGTCGGAGCAATCGGCCTGGTCGTGGTCGGCGGCAGCTACCTGACGCGGCCCGTGTTTCGCTTTATCGCAATCGCCCGCTTGCGCGAATTGTTTACGGCATTCGCACTGCTACTCGTCATTGGCATCGCGCTGTTGATGATCGTCGTTGGCCTGTCACCCGCGCTAGGCACCTTCCTTGCGGGCGTCGTGCTCGCGAACAGCGAGTACCGCCACGAACTCGAGAGCGACATCGACCCGTTCAAGGGGCTGCTCCTCGGCCTGTTCTTCATTACTGTCGGTGCTGCAATCCGTTTCGACCTGCTGTTCGCAAACCTCGGCGGCGTCGTCGCGATGACGCTCGGCCTGATCGCCCTCAAAGCTCTAATACTTTATGCCTTGAGCAGGATCTTCAGCATCACCGGCGCCGATCGCTGGCTGTTTACGCTCGGACTTGCCCAGGCCGGCGAATTCGGTTTCGTTCTGCTCTCGTTTACGGTGGCGAGCTCCGTCATTCCGACAGCGCTCGCCCAACAGCTGCTGCTGGTTGTCACGCTGTCGATGCTGCTGACGCCGCTCCTTTTCATCATTTACGATAAGCTCATCGCGCCGCGGTTTGCTGCAACCGGGAGCCGGCAAGCGGACGAGATCGAGGAGCAGGGCAGCGTGATCGTCGCCGGGCACGGCCGCTTCGGCGGCATCGTCAATCGCATCCTGTTGTCCGCCGGCTTCAAGACAGTGGTTCTCGACTACCAGTCGGAGCAACTCGAGGTGCTGCGGAAGTTCGGCATCAAGGTCTATTTCGGCGACGCGATGCGGCCGGACCTGTTGCACGCGGCCGGTATCGGGGAAGCGAAAATGCTGGTTATCGCCATCGACGAGCGCGAGAGTGCGACGGAGCTCGTGCGGTACGTGACCGAGAATTATCCGCACGTCTATATCGTTGTGCGTGCCCTCGACCGTCACCATGTCTATGAACTCTGGAATGCCGGTGCGCGCGACATCATCCGCGAGCACTTCGACAGCTCGCTGCGGGCGGGGCGTTCGGCGCTGGAGGCACTTGGCGTTCACCCTTACGATGCGGAGCGCCAGGTGCGGGGATTCGTGTTAAACGACCGTGAGCAGATGTACCAACTGGCGTCCGTATTCAACCCGGACATCCCGGCGCATGAAAATGCCGAGTACGTCGAAAAGACGAAGAAGTTCCTCGAACGCTATGAGCAGGCCATGCGAGGCACAAGCGCGGCGTTCGGCAGTCGCCTTGACCGTGGCTGGGTGCCGCCGTCGCTGGACGACGTCGAAGCCGAGGAGCAGGCGGCCGAATCAGGGCAGCGGGAAGACAGTGACTTTAAGTGCCAGGCGAACGGGCCTGGCACTTAAAGTCACTGTCCCCTAACTGCCCTGGCCTGGCACTTAAAGTCACTGTCCCCTGATTCATCACTCTGCCATCACCCTTTCCAGTACGACCGGGTCGCGCCAGCGCCCACTCACCAGGCGCAGCGCATAAACCAGCGCAATGGCGAAAACCAGTGCAGCAAAAGCAAGCCACGACACCCTCGGGCTGAACTCGAACACCCGGATTATGAAGAACTGGGCGACGAGCATCGCCCAGTGCAGGGAAACCGAGGCCACCATCAACCAGCGTGTGTCGCCGGCACCCCGCAGGATCCCGCCGGACACGAGAATCACCGCGTCGGCCATAACGTAAGTGGAGAGGCCGATCATCATGAATGCGGACAGTTCCCGGATGGCAGTGAAGTCACCGCTCGGAGGCGCAAACACCTCGACGAGCGGATATCGATACGTAATGTACGTTATCGCGAGCACCGCCGAATAGGCCAGGGCAACAGTGAACGCGGCGGTCATGACTTCATTGACACGCTCCATGTCCCGCGCGCCGACGAAGCGGCCGATCAGGCTGATGACCCCGACGTTCAGCCCTATCATCGGGACAAAGGAAAGAATATCCCAGTTGAAGACGATGGCGGCCGAAGCACCCTCGGCAACGCCGTAGGACTGGAACATCAGCAAGAACAGGTTGAACGCTGCGACGTTCAGGAACATCTCGAGCCCGGATGGGAAGCCGAGCCGCCAGAAGCGTCGCAGGATCTTCACGTCGAGCGAAAATGAGCGCAGCACACCGAATGAGTCACGGTGCTCTTTGCCGAAGTAGAACGCGACAAACAGCGCGAATGCGAGGACCGTCGCGACGACGGTGGAAATGCCGGCACCGACGATCCCCAGCGCAGGGAATCCCAGTTTTCCGAATACCATGACGTAGCTGAGCGGCACGTTGATGACCAAACCGAAGACGTCGCAGATCATGACCACGCGAGTCCGGCCTATGCCAGCGAAGTAGGACGAGATACAGGTCTTGGCGAGTGTCACGAGCACACCGGCCATCAATATCAGGTAGTACGTACGCTCGAGCCTGACCTGCTCCGGTTCGTGCCCCATGCCTTCAAAAATCCCGGCGACGAGGAACGTGATCAGCGTCAGGACCGGCGCGCTCATCGCGGTGATGATCATGCCCTGGGTGACGACTTTCGGGCATTTTTCCTTTTCACCCGCGCCCAGGTACTGCGCCGCCAGCGCGTTTGCGTAGGCAAGCAGCCCGATGAAGAAACAGAACGAGAAAAACGATGCGACACCGCCACCCAGCGCCGCCGCCATGTGGACGGGATCGATTTGCGACATGAAATAGCGATCGGTAAAGATCATCACGGCGAAGGCGCCCTGAGATACCACCATCGGCAGGGCGAGCCGCAGCAGTTCGGCCGTGGTCTGACGACTGAAATTACGGTGGAGTAACGACATCGATGATTTTGCCAAGCCCGGTAGGTCGGCCGACTGAAGCGCTCAACTACAGACTGCCCAGCTCCCCGGCCGAGAGCTGTGCAATACCCAGCGATTCGGGGGTGCGAACTGACTCACCCGCGTAGTCGCGCGCCATGAGCACCGACGTGACACGGATCATTGCATCGATCGTCGGTGTTTCGACGCCGACCTGGCGGCCAAGCCGGGATAGAAAGACGAGACCGTATCCGACGTCTTCATTCAGGTAGCGGTGGTCCAGCCGAGGCTGGGCGCCGATGCCGAGGAAGCCCGGCGCCGTACGATAGGCCTCGCCGTAATCATCGGCAAGCATATACCCCTGGCGCATCCCCAGCTCGGGATCCGGAACGATCCGAATACCCAGCTTTCTGCCGATCGTAATTCGTTCCCTGTCGAGCGCTTCGATCAGCCTGCCGGTCGCATCGCTTACACCTTCTTCGTAGAACAGGAAGTCACCGCCGGTCCCTTCGATGCGTGCCGCATTGGTCAGGGTTACCGCAGGATGGATGATCGGGTTGGCATTCTGCAGGCTCGTTTGCATGATGCTCGTTGCCGGCTCCATGCCGGGATAGACATCCTCTATCAGGCGCAGTACCGCATCCGTTTCCGTGGCCGGTAAAGCGGCGAGCAGGTTGCCCGCCTTGAGTTTCAGGAACACACGGATTCTGCCCGGCTCCGCCAGGCGAACTGCGTAATGCAGGGTCGACGTTTCGGCCACCCGCACAGTCTCGTCACTGATTCCGAGACCGGCGGCTTTCTTGAACGCAAGCGCGCCGCCGCAGGAACTTGGCGTCACGATCACCGTCTGTCCCGGCTGCAGCTTACCGGCGACCGCTTCGCCAAAAGGCTCGGTGCTGTAGGCGGGACCAACCACATAGATCAGTTCTGAATCCCGCAGCGCCTCATCGATGTCGTGACCCGCATAGGCGACATTCTCGAAACCCGCAATGTCGCCCTCGGCATGGATGCCCTCCTGGCCGGCCACCGCGGCGATATTGTCCGGGAACTGCGGGAAATCGAACAGCCGCACATCGTGCCCGTGTGCAGCGCAATCGAAGGCTATCGCCGTTCCGCCCGCGCCGGCCCCCAATACCGCAATTTTCATTCTCCTGCTCCTCGCTAACGTTGGCTGCATGGCCCAACCGGCAACCGACATCGGCACGCCGGCCTCCTGTGGTTTAATGGGCTCCGCGCCGCATAACAACGATCATAATTGCACATGCTTCTCCGCAAGACGACCAATCGCGTTACTGTCGTCGGATTTCTCGATGAGTGACCCGGCCTGGTACTCGGTCCTGCCGCCCGTGCTCGCGATCGTGCTCGCGATTTGGAGCAAGCAGGTGATCCTGTCGCTGGCCGCAGGTATCTGGATGGGGCATACCCTGTTGAGCCAGTTCAATCCGCTGGCCGGTCTTGCCAGAAGCCTCGACGGTACGATCAACGTCTTTACCGATCCGGGCGATGCCCGTGTGCTGGTTTTCACGCTCCTGATCGGACCGCTGATCGCCACGATTGAACATTCCGGCGGTGTGAGAGGGTTCGTGCATTACCTCGAGACCCGGCATTGGGTGCACAACGGGTTTCGTGCCCAGATTCTGGCATGGGCGACCGGGCTGGTTATTTTCGTCGAGTCGAGTATCACACTGCTTGTTGCCGGCTCGGTCAGCCGCCCGTTATTCGACCGCCACAAGGTTTCGAGAGAGAAGCTTGCCTACCTGATCGATGCTACGTCGGCACCGGTATGCGTCATGATTCCTCTCAATGCCTGGGGCGCATTCATCATCAGTCTCGTTGCGTCGACGGGCGTCGAGAATCCTTTGCAGACATTTATCGCCGCTGTGCCACTCAACCTGTATCCCATCACCGCAATCCTGCTCGCGGGGGTCGTCATCTGGAAGAACGTCAATATTGGCCCGATGAAAAAAGCGGAGGCGAGGACGCAGGGCGGCGACATCCTTTGGCCGGGCGCCGTGCCGCTTGTCGATGTTTCCGCAGAGCAGGCGGTCAATGACGAAGAGGGTGTTCCGTCGGCGTGGTTAATGGCGTTGCCCATACTGGCAATGGTGTTCATGATGCCGGTCTCTCTGTACATCACCGGCGACGGCAACATCATCAAAGGTTCGGGCTCGGTGTCCGTCCTCTGGTCCGTGTGCTTCGCGATTGTGGTTGCCTGGATCATGACGCTGGTCAAGGGCGATAGCTCGGTTGCTGAATTGATGCAGGTCTTCATGAAAGGCGCGGGCGACCTGCTGCCCATAGCCATCATTCTGTTACTCGCGCTCGCGCTGGGCGATGTCGCCGGCGAACTCGGCACCGGCGTCTACGTGGCAAACCTCGTCAGCGGGAATATTCCGCCGGTGCTGCTGGCGCCTATCGTCTTCCTTGTCTCGGCCTTCATCGCATTTTCCGTAGGGTCGAGCTGGGGTACGTTTGCCATCATGATTCCAATCGCCGTGCCGATTGCGGCGGCCCTCGGTCTGCCCGTACCGCTGATGCTTGCTGCGGCCATCTCCGGCGCGATATTCGGCGACCACGCCTCGCCGATCAGCGACACGACTGTCCTGGCATCCATGGCTTCGGCTACCGACCATATCGACCATGTTCGAACCCAGTTGCCCTATGCACTGGTTGCGGCCGGCATAGCGACCATCGGCTTCCTGATCATCGGCCTGATTGGTTGAAGCGAGCCGGGAATGCCGGTCACTGAGCGATGCCTGGCCGAGCCAATGATCGAAGGTCTACATTGGTTGGTTTCGGGTGCTTTCAGCTTGAAAATCTTCCTGCCGCATCAATATCCATAAGGCACCGAAGACGGGAAATATTTGCGTTTTGCGTAGTTGGTGCAACAGGAGAAGTGCTATGACCGAAGCATTGGTAGCAACCTACAAAAACGTCAGAGCGATTACAAACGTCGAAGACGATCTCCTTTCGACCGGCATTCCCAGCGAAAAGATCAAGGTCGATAGAGATCACCGCAAGATCCGCGTGTTCGTTCCGGATGCGACGAGGTCCGAGGTCCTGGAGATTCTGAATCGGCACAATCCGGCAGAGGTTCATTAGCCGGCTGATTGATTGAGACCGGCATCGCCGGTCTGACGGCATCCGACCCGCAAGAGCGCCGGATCCAGGGGGATGGTGTATATTCCGCACATCGAGGTTGGATGGCAGCGGATTTTATGGCTCGCGACAAACGGTTCTGGACGCTTCTCGCAATATTCCAGGTCTTCTTCGGGCTCGCGGTTTTCGCGTTTACGCGCGAATACTATGTACAGGACGCAGAGACCGTGAGTGGTCACTCGCAGATAGCAAATCCATCGGCGGCCGCCTGGTCCCGGGGCATCACGGCAACAGATATTTCGCGGTTGACTTCGCCGGGACTCGTCGAGCCGGCGCCAAGCGATCCCGCTGAAATCTATCGCCGGGCTGAAGAGTACTTCGTCAACAAACAGTATGCACAAGCCGCGCAGTTGTACGAGCAACTGTTGGCGCATAGCCCGAACGATGCGGAAATCTATAACAATCTTGGACTGACTCTGTTCTATCTCGGCCGGCCGGACGACGCCCTGCGGTGGTTGAATGAAGGCGCAGCAAAGGACGCGGGTCACCAGAGGATCTGGTTGACGTTGGGCTACGTGAACAGCCAGCTCGGGAATACGGAGCAGGCGCGTGTGGCCCTTACGAACGCAATGCAGGTGGGCGGCAACACATCGATCCGCGAATCGGCCGAGAAGATGCTCGCGGAGCTGCCCTAGGCAACTGTCTCGTTCGTAACTTTTGTCCGGAGCGATGAGTGTGGCACTCTCGGGTTCAGTGAATCCTTGCTGCGAGAGTGATCTGGTCACATTCTCCAAGAAATGATGTGTATCAGGATCCTCTTCGCCAATCGCAGCGAGATTGCGATCCGTGTGTTTCGCGCGGATCGGAGAGCAGTTCGACAAGAAGGATCTGCTGGTCGAGCTCGAACAAGGGGACAGTGACTTTAAGTGCCAGGCGGAGTCGCCTGGCACTTAAAGTCACTGTCCCCAATTACGGGAAACACGAAGACGTGAAAATTTCTGAAATCCGCGTGTACCAGATCGACCTGCCTCTCGTCGAGGGGCGTTACTCGTGGTCGGAGGGCAAATACGTCGAAGTATTCGACAGCACCGTCGTCGAGTTGGTCACCGATGACGGCCTGTCGGGATACGGCGAAGTGTGCCCCCTCGGACCGTTTTACCTGCCGGCATTCGGCCCGGGTGCGCGGGCCGGGATCGCGGAATTATCCGGCAGCCTGATCGGACAGGACCCGACGGCGATCGGCCCGATCAACCAGCTCATGGACCGGGCGCTGCTCGGCCACCCGTACGTCAAGTCCGCCATCGATATGGCGTGTTGGGACCTGCTCGGCAAGGTCTGCGGAAAATCGGTCTGCGATTTGTTGGGCGGAAAATTCGGTGAAAGTGTTGCGCTCTATCGCGCGATCAGTCAGCGCCCGGCCGACGAGATGGCAGAAAACGTTGCGGAACATCGCGACGATGGCTACACCAAGTTCCAGCTCAAGGTCGGCGGCGACCCTGCAGACGATGTCCAACGCATTCACGCGGCGGCCGATGTACTGACAGAAGCGGAAGTGCTCGTCGCTGATGCCAACACTGGCTGGCGTGTCGATGATGCGATTCGTGTTGTCAACGCGGTTCGCGATCGCGACGTCTACATCGAGCAGCCGTGCCGCTCTTACGAGCATTGCCTGACGGTCAGGCGGAACACGCCCCTGCCGTTCATCCTCGACGAGAACATCACGGACATAGAAGCACTGATGCGCGGCCACGGCGATGGTGCAATGGATGTCATCAATCTGAAGATCTCCAAGGTTGGGGGGCTGACCAGGGCGCGCCAGATTCGTGACCTGTGCGTGACGCTGAACCTGCCCATGACCATCGAAGACAGCTGGGGCGGCGACATCATCACGGCGGCGATAGCCCACCTTGCCCATTCGACGCCGGAGGCTCTCAGATTCTCGGCGACCGATTTCAACAGCTACGTCACGGTTCGTAATGCGACGGGCGCACCGCAGCGCGTGGCGGGTCATATGAGCGCATCGGACGACCCGGGCCTCGGCATCGAGCCGGATATTGATGTGCTGGGTGCTCCCGTCGCCGTATTTAGTTAGGGGACAGTGACTTTAAGTGCCAGGCGGAGTCGCCTGGCACTTAAAGTCACTGTCCCCATTGATGGTACCCTACGCACGAAGAGTGACAGGAACGGGCTGTTATGGCTGATGGCGGCGAAAAAAAGACGAACCAACGCCGCATAGCCCCCGGATCGGGGCGGCGGCGCTCGCCCGCTTTTCACAAGGGGCGCCAGATGGACCCGACGGCGCACGAGGAAATCGCGACGCTGCTCGGTGACCGCTCGCGTTCGCCCGACTTGCTCATCGAACATCTGCACCTTGTTCAGGACAAGTACGGGCGCCTCAGCGCCGCGCACCTGCAGGCGCTCGCGGCCGAAATGCGCTTATCCATGGCCGAGGTGTACGAAGTCGCGTCCTTTTACGCCCATTTCGACATCGTCCTGGACGGCGAAACCGCGCCGCCGGCCGTCACGGTCCGCGTCTGCGACAGCCTGACCTGCGCGTTTTCCGGCGGCGATGCGCTGCTCGAATCGCTCCCCGGAAAGCTTGGCGCCGATGTGCGGGTTGTCCGCGCTCCCTGCATGGGGCGCTGCGACACGGCGCCGGTGGCGGAGGTGGGGCACCGGCACGTCGACTATGCCGATGCTGACTCGATCGCCGCAGCACTGCAGAGCGGCAATCATCATCCCGAGATCCCCGATCACGTGCGCTTCGATGCCTATGAAAAGGAAGGCGGCTACACATTATTGCGGGACTGCCTCGCAGGCTCGCGATCGGTCGACGACGTGATCAAATCGATGGAGGACTCCCGATTGCGCGGTCTCGGCGGTGCGGGCTTTCCCGCGGGTCGCAAATGGCACTTCGTACGGCAGGAGGCCGGACCCCGCCTGCTGGCGGTGAATGCGGACGAGGGTGAGCCGGGCACCTTCAAGGATCGTTACCACCTGGAACGCGACCCGCATCGTTTCCTCGAGGGCATGCTCATCGCCGCCTGGGCGGTTGATGCGCAGGCGATCTACATCTACCTGCGCGACGAATATCCAGCCATCAACGAGATTCTCAGGGAAGCCATCGGCGACCTTGAACGCGAAGGTCTCAATGGCGATCGCGCGATCCACCTGCGTCGCGGCGCGGGTGCCTACATTTGCGGCGAAGAGTCCGCGATGCTGGAAAGCATCGAGGGCAAGCGTGGCCTGCCGCGCCACAAGCCGCCTTACCCGAGCCAGGTGGGCCTGTTCGGGCGGCCGACGCTCGTTCACAACGTCGAAACGCTCTACTGGGTGCGCGACATCCTCGAGCGGGGCCCGGCCTGGTTTTCCGGCGAGGGTCGTAACGGGCGCCAGGGCAGGCGCAGCTTCTCGGTCTCGGGAAGAGTGAAGGAGCCCGGCGTGAAATTCGCACCTGCAGGGATAACCGCGCAGGAGTTGATCGACGAATATTGTGGCGGCATGGCGGACGGGCACAGCTTCAAAGCCTACCTGCCGGGCGGCGCATCGGGCGGAATATTGCCCGCGAGCATGGCGGACATACCGCTCGATTTCGACACTCTCGAAGAACACGGTGGTTTCATCGGCTCGGCGGCGGTGGTCGTGTTGTCCGACAAGGACAGCATCCGGGACGCGGCGCTCAACCTGATGCGATTTTTCGAAGACGAGAGCTGCGGCCAGTGCACGCCTTGCAGGGTAGGTACCGAGAAGGCCGTGAAACTGATGTCGGAGCAGGCGTGGGACAGGGAGCTGCTGGTCGAACTCAGCGCCACTATGGTTTCGGCCTCGATCTGCGGGCTGGGGCAGGCGGCGCCGAACCCGCTGCTGTGTCTCATCAAGTATTTCCCGGAGGAGTTGTCGTGACGGAGAAGATCACCTTCGTCCTGGACGGCAAGCAGGTCGAGGCGTCCCCGGACGAAACCATCTGGCAGGTGGCGCAGCGTCAGGGCACCAAAATACCGCATCTTTGTTACGCGCCTGAGCCGGGTTATCGTGCCGACGGCAATTGCCGCGCCTGCATGGTCGAGATCAAGGGGGAACGTGTGCTCGCCGCGTCCTGCATCAGGAAGCCGGTGCACGACATGGTCGTCAACACCGCCTCGGACGAAGCGAAGAGCGCACGGCGAATGGTCATGGAAATGCTGGTCGCCGACCAGCCGGCACGCGAGACGGCGCACGATCCGGACTCGAAATTCTGGACCTGGGCAGATGCAATGGGCGTAACGGACAGCCGCTTCCCCGCTCGGCCGAAGACCGACAGCGATGCCAGCCACGTCGCGATCGCCGTCAATCTCGATGCCTGTATCCACTGCAATCTCTGTGTCCGCGCCTGTCGCGAGGTGCAGGTGAACGACGTCATCGGCATGGCGTATCGCGGTCACGGGTCGAAGATCGTGTTCGACTTCGACGACCCGATGGGAGATTCGACCTGCGTGGCCTGTGGCGAATGCGTGCAGGCCTGTCCGACCGGCGCACTCATGGAAGCGAACCTGCTTGACGATGCCGGCACGCGACGCGAGTTCGAAGACCGCCACGTCGATACGCTGTGCCCGTATTGCGGTGTTGGCTGCCAGACACGGGCGCACGTCAAGGATGACAAGATCCTGTACGTCGACGGGCGCAACGGCCCGGCGAACGAACAGCGCCTGTGCGTGAAGGGTCGGTTCGGTTTCGACTACATCACCCATGCGGATCGCCTGACCAAACCTTTGATCCGTCGTGACGACGCGCCCAAGGATGGGGCGCTGCAGCTCGATCCGGCCAACCCGTGGACTCACTTCCGCGAGGCAAGCTGGGAGGAAGCGCTGGACAGGGCGGCGACGGGCCTGAAAAACGCGCTCGACGAGAAGGGTGCGTCAGGGCTTGCCGGATTCGGTTCGGCAAAGGGGTCGAACGAGGAAGCCTACCTCTTCCAGAAGCTGGTGCGGACCGGCTTCGGCACGAACAACGTCGATCACTGCACGCGCCTCTGCCATGCATCGTCGGTTGCGGCGCTCATGGAGGGCATCGGTTCGGGCGCGGTCACCGCACCTTTTACCGCGGCAGATGAAGCCGACTGCATCATCGTCATCGGTGCACGCCCGGAGCAGAACCATCCCGTTGCGGCCACGTATTTAAAGAACAGGGCGAAGCAGGGCGCGAAGCTCATCGTTGCCGATCCGCGCGGGCAGGGGCTGGGCCGTCACGCAAGCTACAACCTGCAGTTCAAGGCCGGCATGGACGTGGCGTTGCTGAACGCAATGATCCACACGATTGTCGAAGAGGAGCTCTACGATCGGGATTACCTGCAATCGTACGCCGAAGGCTTCGACGAACTCGCCGAGCGGGTCAAAGCGTTTCCGCCGGAGAAGATGGCCGAGGTTTGTGGCATCGAAGCGCAGACCATCCGCGACGTGGCGCGCCTGTACGCGACATCAAGCAACTCGATCATCTTCTGGGGCATGGGCATCTCGCAGTCCGTGCACGGCACGGACAATGCCCGCGGCCTGATCGCGCTGGCGCTGATCACCGGGCATGTGGGTCGCCCCGGAACCGGACTACATCCGCTGCGCGGGCAGAACAATGTGCAGGGCGCGTCGGACGCCGGGCTGATCCCGATGTTCTTCCCCGACTACAAGTCGGTGGAGGACGACGACAACCGGCAGAGGTACGAGGATTTCTGGGGAACGGAGCTGGACCCGAAACGTGGCCTCACTGTCGTCGAGATCGTTAATGCGATCCACGCCAGTGAGATCACAGCCATGTACATCCTGGGCGAGAACCCGGCGATGTCGGATCCGGATCAGGCGCATGCGCGTGCGGCGCTGGCCAAGCTGGGACACCTCGTGGTGCAGGATATCTTCCTCACCGAGACGGCCTGGCAGGCGGACGTCGTGTTGCCGGCATCAGCGCACCCGGAAAAAACCGGCACCTTCACCAATACCAACCGGCAGGTCCAGCTCGCCCGCGAAGTCGTGCCGCTGCCGGGCGGCACGCGCCAGGACTGGTGGATCACGCAGGAGATCGCGCGGCGTATGGGGCTGGACTGGAACTACACGCACCCCCGGGACGTCTTTGCGGAGATGACGGAGATCATGCCGTCGCTGGCGCATATCACCTGGGAGCGCCTCGAGCGCGAGGACGCGGTGACCTATCCCTGCGATGCACCCGACAAACCGGGGAACGACATCATCTTCGGTGCCGGTTTTCCGACGACGAGCGGCCGCGCCAGGATCGTCCCAACCGAGCTTACGCCGCCGGACGAGCTGCCGGATGACGACTATCCGATGATCCTGACCACCGGGCGGATGCTCGAACACTGGCATACCGGCGCCATGACGCGGCGTGCGGGCAACCTTGACGAGCTCGAGCCGGAAGCGGTGGCAAGCCTGTCACCGCGCGATATCGAGACGATGAAACTCGCGCCGGGAGATTTTATCCGGGTGTCGACACGGCGCGGCTCGATTACCCTGCGCGTGCGGCTCGACCGCGAGGTGGCGGAAGGCATGGTGTTCATCCCGTTCTGCTACACGGAAGCGGCCGCGAACCTGCTGACCAACGCGGAGCTCGATCCCTACGGCAAAATCCCCGAATTCAAGTTCTGCGCCGCGCGTGTCGAACCCGCAAAAAGGGGACAGTGACTTTAAGTGCCAGGCAAGAAGGGTGACAGGGACCAGAAGTGACTGGCACCAAGAGTCACTGTCCCCCTAATTCCCGACGCCTGGCACTTAAAGTCACTGTCCCCTTTTGAGAGAGGGGTTTGAAGCGCACGATCAGCAGCGGTAGCAATGTCAGATCGGCCAGTAGCGCGACCAGCATGGCGAATCCTGTCAGCAAGCCGAAATAGATGGTCGGGACGAAATTCGACAGCGCGAGGATCGAAAATCCCAGCGTTACCGTTACTGTCGTGTAGTACATGGCGCGGCCGATGCTCGCGTGACTGCGGTCAACCGCTGCCCAGTAGTCATGGTCCTTGTCGAATTCCCGGGTAAACCTGTGTACGTAATGGATCGTGTCGTCAACGGCGATGCCGATACTTATGGCGGCGACGGTGATGGTCATCAGGTCGAGAGGCACGCTGAGCCAACCCATCAACCCCAGAACGAGTAAGGCCGCGAACACGTTCGGGATGATCGCGATAGCGGCCATCTTCAGGTTGCGGAACAGGACTGCAAACATGAACAGGATGGCGAGGAACACCACCCCGATGGTCAGTATCTGGGAGCGGAACAGGCTCTGCAGCATGTTGTTGTACAGCACCAGCATTCCGGAGAGGTGCACCTGGCTTTCGTCGTAACCGAATCCGTCCGTTAACTGGTGACGGATATTCCGCATCAGGACTTCGCGCTGCAGCGAGGGGTCGGACTCGAAGACACGTATGGCGAAACGGACCTGGTTGCCGTCCTCGGACATGTACGGGCGAAGCAGGATCTCCCGGATCTCGTCCGGCAGCTTGTTGTAGAGGACGGACAGCTCGAAGTTGTCCGATACGATCTCCTCCTCGATCTGCCGCAGCATTTCGACTGCAGTATCGACGGACAGTACCTTGCCGGTCTCCGGCAGCGAATCCAGGTACTCGTGCATTGCGGATACGTCCGGCAGCCTGCTCGTGTTGAACCAGTAGCTGGTCGCGGTAATACCGCCACTCTCTGCATCATCCATCCCAAACTCGGCGAGCAGCGGGTCATCCCATATCTCTTCCTGGCGCTCGAAGAACTCGGTGGGGGCATCGACGATGACGTCCAGCGGTGTGGTGCCGCCGAGTTCCCGATCGATGATTTCCATGCCGCGGTAGATCTCGGTGGATTCCTTGAAGTAATCGATAAAGCGGTTTTCGACCGTGAGAAAAGTCATCCCTGCAACGCTGAGTACCGCCAGCACGCCCGAGGCCGTCAGGATGGCTGCGCCGTGTGCCTGAATCTCCCGCGCGAAAAAGTGGGTGATCTTGTCCGTCAGGTCCCTGCGCCGGTGAGGTTCCCCCGGGCTCAAGAACATCAGGGCAGCAGGGACCAGGCTAAAGACCAGCAGGAAGGCGACCACGATGCCTGTGGCCATCATCCAGCCGAAGTCGATGACCGGCCGAATCCCGCTGAACAGCAGCGAACCGAAAGCCACCATCGTCGTAATCGCGGTATACAGGCACGGCACGGTCTTGGCGCGGACCATCTCCCTGACCAGCACTCCCTGGTCGGCATCGGGTGATGCCTCGTGCAGTTCGCGATAGCGGACGACCAGGTGGATGGCAAGTGACAGCGTCAGGATCAGCAGCAACGAAATGAAGTTGGATGAGACGACCGTCACCGGCCAACCTGCGAATCCGAGGAAGCCGACCATGATGATGCCGGTTGCCGCGCATGCCAGCATGGGCAGGACGACCCAGCGCGGTTTGCGGAACGCCACGGCCAGGATCACGATCAGGAAGCACAGTACGCCTATGCCGAAGGTAAGCAGGTCGTGCCGGATGAAGTCGATCGAGTCGGACACGATCATCGGCACGCCGCCAAGATGCAATTCGGCGGAGTCGCGATGACGATCGATGATGCTCCGGACCTCGGCGATATCAGCGCTCTGCTGGTCCCGCATTACCAGGCTATGGGCATCAAACTGTGCCGATACGGCGCCAAGCGTCGCCTGCTCCCCGGAGGTCAGTTCGCCGCTCAGGTTCTTCTCTCGCAACTCGTTGCGTTGCTTCAGCAAGCGATGCCAGGTGTCATCGCGACGGAAGTTGATCTGCATCGCCGTGGTCCGGCCATCCGCGCCGATGATCAGGTTGCGATACATCGGGCTTGAGAGAAATTCCTCTCTCGCCAGCGCGGTGTCGGTTCGCGGACTCTCGAGCGTCGGTACTTCCTCACTCAGTTCGGCGAGGCTGATCGGCGGGCTCTGGATGAGCGGTACGTCCAGCAGGCTGATGACGGACTCGACGTTATCCATCGCCGCGATCTCGTCGCGCAATGCCTTTAGATCGTCCAGGACGGCTGGACTGAAAAGGTCCTGGTTCGGTGTGTAAGTGACGATCAGGTAGTCGTCCGAGCCGTAACGCGCCCTGATTGAACGGTAGTATTGCAGTGCCTCGTCGTTTTCGAGCACCAGCGAATCGGCGGAAGCGTCAAGCCTGAATGCCGGTGCGTGATACGCGAAAAACGACACTACGAGAGCAATCACGAACAACGTAATCGCAGGTCGCTTCAGGACCAGCTCGTCGTAGGCGTGCAGTAGCGCGGTCAAAGGCTATCTCTCGAAAACGATCCTGGCGTCCACGATCGTTATGGCACCTTGCCCATCAAAAATGGTGCCGGAACGCCGATCTGCAAGTACGGGAGGGCAAAAAATCCCATATTTGACAGTTGCTTGTCCCCTTTCTGTCGTCGTGCGAGCGCCTGCTTATGTCACAGTCGCCACCTGCAGACGTCCATGCTGCGGATAATTTGGGGTGACTACACACACACGATGGAACGCAGACATGATTAATCTACCCGACGGCATCGTTTCGGTGCATCTCGGAAACGAGAGATACCGGGGTGCGTATTATTTTCGAGGCGACAAGCTTGTTGTCACAGCCTACGGGATGCAGGAATCCTCCGCCGATCTCGCGGTTCTCGGCGGGGAACGTGGCCAGGCCGTGGTCAATCTCGCCAAGCTCGTCCTGATCGACATGGTGCGAGCATCACAGGCAATGCCCGACTGGTATCCCAAGCTGTCGCTTTGCGGGACCACGACCCAGATCTACTACTAGACAGTACCAATTAGGGGACAGTGACTTTAAGTGCCAGGCAAGGCGGACTTTGCCTGGCACTTAAAGTCACTGTCCCCTTTCGTAGACGATGTTGCCGCCGATGATCGTCATGATAATTTGCCCCGCCAGGAGCCGGCCGGGCTGCTGATCGGCGACGACGAACGGGTCGATATTCATGACCGTCAGGTCCGCCCACCGGCCGGGCTCGATGATGCCGGTATCGTCTTCCCGAAAACTCGCGTAGGCGGACCACGCCGTGTACGCGCGCACCGCTTCTTCAACGGACACCCTCTGCTCCGTGTACCAGCCACCTTCGGGATGCCCATCTTTGTCCTGCCGCGTGATCGCCGAGTGCAGGCCGTAAAAGATGTTGTGGTCGGAGCCGGGATTATCAGCATTGAAGGTCAGCCGGGCGCCGGTCTCGCGCAGCGAACGCCAGGCATAGGCGCCGAGGATTCGCTCCGACCCAAGACGGTCTTCGGCCCAGGCCTTGTCTTCCATCGCATGCGGCGGCTCCATCGACGCAATGATGCCCAGCCGGCCCAGGCGCGGAATATCCTCGGGACTGATGACCTGCGCGTGTTCGATGCGATGACGGTTCGCCGCGGTTGAAGGGTCCTCTTCAAATACGGCCTCCAGTATGTCGAGCGCCTCGCGATTACCCGCGTCGCCGATAGCATGGATCGCTACCTGGAACCCGGCTTTCATCGCCTCCGCATTCAGCGCCTCATTGAAGCCGTATTCGTCGCCGCTGACGCCGCGGTGCCCCGGCTTGTCCGAGTAATCGTAAAGCAGGCGCGCACCACGGGAACCCAGCGCGCCATCGTAATAGGCTTTGACGGTGCGGGTAACGAGCATGCTGTCCGTGTCGGTGTCCGGACCTTTCCCGATCCATTTGCGAATCAGTTCCTCGTCGCGCAATGACAGCATGGCGTAAACGCGGATCGGCAATCTGCCCTGTGCCTCGAGTTCTTCGAGAACGCTCATCTGCTGCGAATCCAGGCCGGCGTCATGTACCGCTGTGTAGCCGTCGGCCGCCATTTGCTCGAGGCCGAGCAGGAGTTGCTTCGTAAGCGTCGCCCGCGACGGTTCGGGAACGGCGGAACTCAGCATCTGGACGGCCTGGTTCAGGAACAGTCCGGTCGGCTGGCCGTCGCTGCCAAGACGCATCTCCCCGCCGACCGGCACGACCGATTCCGCGGTGATGCCGGCTTCATCGAGCGCTATCTGGTTACCCCAGCCGGCGAAACCGTGCAGGCTGTCCATGAACACAGGGTGGTCGGGAACCTTCGCCGTCAGCAGCGCCTTGTCCGGGTAGCGGTTCGCCCAGGCGCCTTCGTCCCAGCCGCGGCCGACGATCCATCCGCCCTTCGGCACGGACTTCGCGCGTTCGACGATCAGCGCGACCGCTTCTTCCTCGGTCTCGACGCCAACGAGGTTGACCTGGTCCAGCAGCGCGCCCAGGCCGAAGACGTGCGTGTGCGAATCGACCAGGCCCGGAATCACCGTGGCGCCAGCGAGGTCGACGACCCGGGTAGAGTCGCCTTTGAACTGCATCGCATCGACGCTGCTGCCGACGAACAGGATTTCACCATCCCGGATTACGATGGCCTGGCCATCCGGGTGCCAGCCACCCGCGTCGCGGGGCGCACCGGGCATCACGGTGCCATCCGGCCCCGGCTCGTCCCAGTCGAGCGTATACACCCGGGCGTTGATCAATATCAGGCCGGCGTCCTCTGGTTGGGCGGGCTCGCCGGGGTCTTCGGCGCAACCGGCCACGAGGGCCAGCAACGCAAGGGTCTTGAGCAGCTTCATGGTTTCATGAGAACAGGGGTAGAGCTTTTTTTCCAGTCCTGGCGCTGTGTGCGTCGCTATGCTGCCGTTGATCCGCTTCCGGCAACGAGGATCACTGGTAAACACGGCCCTGATGCTGAAGCCAGCCGTCCGGATGCCGACCTGCAGGGTCATGGTGCGTCCAGTGGATTACACCGCCCCTGGAGTTGGAGCGGTACTCGCCGTAGAACTGGACGGCGTCACCCTCGCGAATCCCGTTGATTCGCGGTGCCAGGTCAATGTTGTGCGCAATCAGCAGCGTCCTTCCGCTGGCAAGGCGCAGAATGAAACGCTGATGTCGGCTGCCGTCGTTATCGTCCGCGAGCACGCGCACGACGGTACCCGAACCCTTTGCCTGGCGGCCGTCGACGAGGGCGGTGCTGGTGCCGATGCTGGCGGAGGGTCCGGTGCTGGTAGCCGCCGGCACCTGCTGTGAATACGCCTGATCCGCCGGGCTGTCGAATTCCTGGTACAGGTAGACGGCTGCGAAAATGACCAGGACAGGGAGAAATCGTTTCATGAGATTACCGTTGTCGAGTCCGCATATGACTTCTTCACATCACGCAAAGACGTTTCTTGGCGACGGGTCACCGGGAACAACAGCACTGACCAGACAGTCGGCCGCTATTTCGTCAGCAAGGTCACGGAGACTCACGACGCTCATACGCGATCAACCGCTCAAAAACTTCGTCCCCGTCCCGGAACAGGATATAGGCGTCGATGCGGTCATCGTTGCGCCGGTAGAAACTGACCATCCCGAAATGCAATGCGTTATCTTCCTTCTTCACCAGTTGCAACGTGACGTCCTCGGTCTTGTCCTCCCAGGCCGTGAAGTCCGGGTTGAAGTGCCGGATCTTCAGGCTCAGCGTGCCGTCTTCGACCGTCATGACCATCAGCTCGTACATGGCGACGCCATCGTCGCCGAACAGCTTGAACATGCCCACCATCGAACCGGCGGAGGGTGGGTTCCAGACTTCCTCGAAGCGCTCACCGAAAGCCGTGCCTACCCACGAACCGACCAGCCAGTTCGCATCATCGAGCGTTGCTGCGGGATGCTGCTCGCCGTCGGCGAGCCGGTAGGTGTGTTCGGTTTGCAGCTCGGCAGCCGACAACGTTGCGGGCAACAGCAGCAGGATGAGGCTCGAGCGCACGAACATAGCGGCCGTCAGTTTTTGATCGCCGGTGAGGCGGCGCCGAGACGCCGCCGCACGAGATCGATATCGCGTCGCAGCTTGTACACGTCGTCGGTGTAGCCGCGGGGCACGCCCTGGATAGTGGCCTCGTTCTCGAGGCGATCGAGCTGCCGGAAGCGCTCACGCACCTCTTGCTCGTCACCAACTGGCGTCCGTTGCGGGTCGATCGCGTCAAGCTCGGCGTAGATGCGCAGCAAGCGGCGGCGGATCTGCCAGCGATAGGCCGGAGGAACCAGTTTCACGAGCGGCACACTCAAACCGATCAACGGCAAAAGCATGATCCACAGCCGATCGACGAGCGTGGCTGCCCAGAATGGCAGGTAGCGCATAAGGAACGGTGGACCGTAGTCAAAATGCCTCTCTGCCTCCTCGCTGAGCGGCAGGTCGACGTACTGCGGGGTGGGAAACTGCCCGGCGTCGGCGAGCAGGTCATGGCCGCCGAAGACATCGCCGGCAGCAACGAGCAACAGGTCGGTCAGCGCCGGATGAAAATCCTCGCGCGCGACCAGCATCGCGCCGAAGGCGATCGTGTGTATATCTTGCGCAGGGCGGTCCGCCTGGAAATCAAGTACGCCCCTCGGTAACAGGATCGTCGAGAGAAACGGATACCGACGTGGATACGCCGCGGCACGCTGCATATCCTGCAGGGTGACGCCGGGTACTTCGATGAGGTCGGTGACGGCGGCGGCGGCCGGCGAGCCAACGACGAAGGCGGCGTCGATGTCGCCGGAACTGAACGCGTTCGCCATATCACCGGACGGCATTTCGGCGAACTGCGAGTTGGTCTCGCTGACTCCGTTCGCATCGAGAAGAGTCAATACCACGGCCCGCGTGCCACTGCCCCTGGCGCCGACGGCGATACGGTTGCCTTCGAGATCGCCGAGGTCGTCGAGAAGCAGGTCTGACCTGGCAAACAGCCATAGGGGTTCCAGGTACATGGTGCCGATTGCGGCGACGCTCTCGGCATCCGCAGGCCCGGCGATGCCGCTCTGAACAAAGGCCAGATCCACGGCGTCGCCCTCTCTGACCAGGCCCAGGTTCTCGACCGAGCCTGCCGTGGTCCGCAACTCGAGGTGAATGCCATCGCGGGCGAGAATCTCTGCGAGCCGCTGGCCATACAGGTGATAAGCGCCCGACGCTTCCCCGGTTGCGAGCACAATGTGCCGTGGCGGCGCCGGGCCCACAAACTGATAGGTCACCACGAGGGCCGCAACCAGCAACACGATGGCGAGCAGCCAGGTGCTCGCGATGTCGCGCAGCCGTTGCCGTAATGCTGTTGCGGACTTTTCCATGATTACTCGGGCCCTCTGCTCACGATTGCAATGTGTGACTCCAGCCCGCGCATGAGCGGTAACTTTTGAGGCCGGATCGCGTGTCGCGGAGTTCAGCCATGTTGTTGTTCTTTTGTCTGCCGGTGTTTTCCCGACAATATATCAGAGACGCGGCACTGCGCTGAGCATGCCGGGGGTGCGATCGCGCGAAGCTCAATTGGCCAGCATGAGTACATCCAAATGCCCGTAACCAAATACAATGAGCCCGGGAACAGGGCCTGCCAAATAGTCAGCCTGTTGTTGCCGCCCGCCCCACGGCTGGCAACCGACGCACATTATTCGCTAGGATTAATCGGCTGCCCCGATAAAAGCAACCCAACCCGAGAAAAGCGAACCATGGATAACAAGAATGAAAAGGCTGCAACCGGAAGCCGAACGACGGCCGAATTCGACTGGACGGGGTTCCTTCTTCGCCTCGCCGCCACTCTCGTGCTGATTCTTGCAACGTACAACCCGAGTGGCTGGTCGTTTGCACACTGGCTACAGAACGGCTTTTCCAATAGCGGGCTCGGTCCGGAACATTTTGTCGTCGGCGTCATCATCCTGATCGGCTGGGTCATATTGCTGACGGCTACGCAACGTTCGATGGGCACCTTCGGGCTGATTCTGGAAGCCCTGCTTTTTGGTGGCCTCGTCTGGCTGCTGGTCGACTTCGGCGTTCTGGACATCGACTCGGTCTCCGAGTTCACCTGGATTATCCTGATCATCCTGTCCGTCATGCTCGCCATTGGCCTGAGCTGGTCGCACGTCTGGCGCAGGCTGACGGGTCAGTTCGAAGTCGATGACGATTGATTCGGCGAGTTCGACGGCGGCGACAGCTCCGTCTTAGCGGTGTCACTGTCCCGTAATCGGCGAGTTGTAAACTCGCTCGAACACGTGGTCCATGCGCTGGCGCAGGAACTCGAGGAAACGGTCGATATCCGAGATCCGGCGGAAGGTAAGGTAGCCGGTCTCGAGAAATTCCTGTAGCGCGCCGAAGCCGGCGGCATGCGCAGGCTTGCGCATCGTTCGCAACAGTCCGCCGATCAGGGGAACACGTGCCAGTTTCTTCAGTGTCTCGCCGAGGTCCGTTGCCAGGTGCACGAGGTCCATGCATTCGTCGTACGAACTCACCTTGCGGCAGGCGATGAAGTAGTCTTTTTCGGTGATATCCGTCGGCAATTCGCCGTCGACCAATAGTTCGCGGCAGATGCCGAGGTTGATTTCGAGGGCTCGTGCGTTGAGTTCAACCGCGGCTGCGGCAGTCTCGAGTGCATGCGTCGGCAGGCTCCTGACAATGACCGGTGTGGCGCGCTCGATATCGCGGTCGCGGGCGCTGACGCCGACGCCCGCCAGGTCGCTGACGATGAAGTCGACAGCCTCTGCGTAGCCTTCGGGCTCGAGGAGGTCCGAGAAGTACGGCAGCATATAGTTGAGTTGCCAGCGAGTGAAATGGTCGTAGGACTCGTACAGGCCCGGGTCGCCCAGATAATCGGCATGCAGTTCGTTGCTGCGCGCGATCGCACGGCGGAATTTCGCGGCGGCCTGTTTTCTGTCCGAACGTCCCATAGGACTGCGATTCTCGAAGGTTGCCGGGTTGTAGCACTATTCGTAATTGCGCGTACTGGTCATGACGGCTCGATCGACCGACGCCAGGAGTGCCACCGACGCGTAACGATCGATGCCGGCTAGTAATCCGGCTCGGCGTCCGGTGATGATTGCGGACTGGCTGTAGAGATTGCATCGACGGTGTCCCGATCTCCACGTAGTCGAAAGGCATACAAATTACCGTTGAGGGAGCCTGCGTATACCAGCCAGGCACCAACCGCGGGGGCAGCCGCAAATCCGCTGTGTACTCCGCCGTCGATTGATGGCGAGTCAGGCAGGTAGCTCCAGATCGGATCACCGCTGGAGAGATCGATGGCAAAGAAGCCCGGCTCATGGGCGACGATATAGTCCTGCACGCCGACTGCGCCGACGTAGAGCATGGACTCGTCGTGAGTTAGCGGAGCCCAAATAGAACCTGTCGTGTCGAACTCCCATAACAACGTTCCATCCTGCGCGTCGAACGCCAATACGGCGCCACCGTCCGAGCCCGCTGCAAACACGATGTCCCCGATGACAAGGGGAGGTGGCTCGACCCAGGAGAACCAGAAATAGTAATCCCATTTTCTTTCACCGGTTGGCAGGTCGAGTGCGATCAGGTCATAGCCGCGTGTTCCAACAAGGACCGCGGCATCATCGTGGACTGCCGGCGAAGAGACAACGTTGCCGCCCACGTTCGCGCGCCAAACGAGTTCACCGGTCGCCGCGTTCAGGGCATATACGTGACTGTCCCAGGACGCTCCGATGACGAGGTCGCCGGCGGCGGCGGGTTGACCGAGCACCGGACCTTTGGATGCAAAGCGCCAGACGACGTTACCGGAGTCGAGGTCAACGCACACGATATCGCCCTCGTAAGTGCCGACGTAGCCGACGCCGCCTGAGACATTTACCGAAGAGGCGTAGTGGTCATACATAAAATCGTCGGTTTTGCGATTGACGGGCCCCGGTTCGCCGCGTGCGAGGGGTACTTTCCAAACCTGTGAACCGTCTCGTTTGTTGACGCGGTACAGGTAACCGTCATCGGACTGAACGACTATGTCGTTGCCCACTTCACTCGGTTGCGAACGAATGATACCGCCGGTGCGTATCTTCCAGAGCAATGTGCCTGTATTCGCGTCCAGGGCGAAAAGATCCCCGTCGTCGTTGCCGAAATACAGCGCGTCGCCCGCGACAAGCACACCGCCCCAGATCGCGGCTTCGGTCTCAAACTTCCAAACCGGTTCCTTGCTCGGGCCGAAGTGACGCGGCGCATTCTTTTTAACCGGATCATCCGATTTCCGGAATACAGCCTGGACCTTGTGATTCGGAATTAGCGCCTGCGGGACGATGCCGGATAGCTCACTCCCCTCAGCATTCATTTCAAGTACCATCGGGCCGATCCGGATCGTACTGCCTTCGACCTGAACTTCGCCGAGGCGGATACGCTGCGACTGGATCTGTGGAAGTTCCAGTGTTGCGCCCAATGACCGATCCTCAGCGGATTCGAAGTGGATGACGAGTTCACCAACCTGTCCTCGCACTTCGGGACGGGCGGACCAGGTGCCCACCAGGGTTTCGGTTGCTTCGGCTCGCGCAACGCCGATGCACGTGAGCGACAGGAATACGGACAGCAGTGCCTTGACGGCGAGAGACATCATGAATGCTGGCGTCCCTTCTGTCAGGTCAGTTGCCCCATTATCGGCAAATTACGGATACGCTGCCCACTCGCGGCGAATATGGCGTTGGTGAGCGCCGGTGCCGCTGACGGAAGACCTATTTCACCAACCCCGGTCGGCACGTCGTCATAATTGAGGATGTGCGTCTCGAAGAGGCTCGGCACCGTTGCGATGCGCATCAGCGGATAGTCGTCGAAATTACCTTGCTCGACCTGCCCGTCCTTGACCGTGATCTCGAGCCCGAGCGCCGTGCTCAGGCCGTCGATCGTGCCGCCCTGCAGCTGTGCGTCGACGCCGTTGGGGTGCACGGCAAAGCCGCAGTCGATAGCCGCAACGATACGTTCGATCGTGAGTTTGCCATCGGCAACGGTCACCTCAATGGCATGTGCCGTGTAGCCGCCGAACGTAAAGTGCGTTGCGAGACCGACTCCCCTGCCTTCCGGCAAACGCTTGCCGTAATCGATGCGTTCAGCGACGAAGCGCAGGAGCCTCGAAAGCCGGCCCGGATTGAACGTGGGGCCGCCGTGGCCGGAGTATTCCAGTTCGCGTGGCTCGCCGAGGAGGTCCAATTGCAGTTGCAGCGGGTCCTGCCCGGTCTCATGCGCGATCTCGTCGATGAAGCTCTGGATCACGAAGGCGTTCGCCGTGTGCGCCGGCGCACGCCAGGAACCACGCGGCAGCCCGATTGTGTTGTGGAAGTACTCCATGCGGATGTTGTCGACGATGCGACGCGGAAAGTCGTCGAGATACAGCTCTGCCTGGTACAGATTCTCGTCCGGCATGTCCGGGCGCCGATAATATTTGCTGCCGCTTGCGAGGCGTTGCGCCCACGCCGTGACCTTGCCATCGGCGTCAATGCCGGCGCGCATCTCGTGCAGCCCGCCGGGGCGATAGAAGTCGTTCCTGATGTCGTCCTCGCGTGACCACTGCAGTTTGATCGGCCAGCCGGTCTTCTTCGAGATCATGGCCGCTTCGGCCACGTAGTCGTTCGTCAGGCGGCGACCGAAACCGCCACCAACGCGGGTCATTTCCACACGAATATTTTCCCGCGGTATGCCGGTGACGGCGTGGGCGGCCCGTGACGCACCGCTCGGCATCTGTGTCGGCGCGATGATGTGGCACTCGTCAGGCTTGACATAGGCATAGCAGTTCTGAGGCTCAAGTGGCGCGTGCGAAACGAAGGGCACACGGTACTGCCGTGAAATCGTCTTGGCGGCAGCCGCCATAGTGGCATCGAAATCACCTTCGTCGAGAACGACCTGGCCGTCGCCCTTCAACATCTCTTCGTTCTCGCGCCAGAAGCGTTCGCTACTGTCATTGGCGTTAGGACTTTCATCCCATTCGATCTCGAGCGCGGCGCGCCCCTGCATCGCGGCCCACGTCGAGGTTGCCACGACGGCCACGCCGCTGGCGAGAATGATGTAGGGTTCGCCGGGCTCCGGGCCGTCGATTTCAAAAATATCCAGCACACCGTCAACTTTGCGGGCCTTCGTGTCGTCGAAGGTCTTTACGCGCGCATTGAGGACCGGCGCTCGGGCGATAACGGCATAACGCATATCCGGCTGGACCGTGTCGGCACCGTACATCGCCTTGCCCGTCACGATGTCGCGTGCATCGATCGTCTTGCGGCGCGTGCCGATGATGCGATAGTCGCTCGATGCTTTGAGCGTTGCGGGTTCCTCCGACACAGGCAATGCGGCCGCCGCGACGACGAGTTCGCTGTAGGGAATCTCGACGTTTTGCGATGCGCAGACGACGAAACCCGGTCGCGTATTGCACTGCGACTCGTCTACGCCGAGCCGCTCAGCGGCCGCACGTACGAGTTGGCGTCGCGCGTCAGCGCCGACCTGCCGCATGAATTCCCAGTTGCTGGTGAGTCCGGTGCTGCCGCCAACGCCCTGGCCACCACCGTATTTCCACCTGAAACCCTCCGCCGTCTTGACGATTCCGAGCGGCATTTGCTCGATACGAACCTTGTCCCATTCGAGGTCGAGTTCCTCGGCAACCATCATCGGCACCGTCGTGCGCAGGCCCTGGCCGATTTCCGGATCCTTGCAGCCAATGATGACGCTGCCATCGGGATTAATCTGTATGAAAAACCCCAGCATACGTTCGCCTTCCTCTTCGTAGGCGAGTGCCGGCAGACCGATGACCAGGCTGCCCGCGGCGCCCGCGCCCGCGATCAGCACCTGGCGTCGGGTGAAGTGATGCCGGTTGAGGAGGGCGCTCATGATTCTTCTCCCGCTGCGATTTCAGCCGCACGATGAATGGCTTTACGGATACGAACGTAGGTGCCACAACGACAGATGTTAGTAATATTAGCGTCGATATCGGCGTCGCTCGGCTTCGGGTTTTGCCCCAGGAAGTCAGCAGCCGCCATGATCTGGCCGGCCTGGCAGTAACCGCATTGCGGCACATCGTGTTCCAGCCAGGCTTGCTGCACGGGATGCAATTCATCGTCCGAGGGGGCCAGGCCCTCGATGGTCGTTATGCTGCGGCCGTCGATCCTGGCAACGGGTATCACGCAGGATCGTCGCGCCGCGCCGTCGACGTGCACGGTACAGGCACCGCACTGGCCGATGCCGCAGCCGAACTTCGTTCCCTTCAGGCGCAGGTGGTCGCGAATGACCCACAACAGCGGCGTGCCCGGATCGCCTTCGAATGAGACTTCCTCGGAATTGATCTTGAATGACACCATGATGCAAACGCTCCCCGATCTTTAGGTTCTACTGACAAGCATAGGACAAAAATCGCCCTGAATGATGCATCCAGCGAGACAAACGGAATTATTTTGTCGACGAGGCGTTGCCCACCAGCGATGACCTGCATTAATCAGCCGTCGGTCTGCACTGCGACGAGCTCTCCCTCGACAAGCGCCTCCGCACCGCGAACGGCGATGCGGTCCCCGGACCGCAGATTGCCACGCACCGCGACGGAGTCGCCGCTTGCCTCGGTGACTTCGACGGCGATTTTTTCCACAGTAGCGTCGTTGCCGATACGCATGACGAACGTGCCGTCTTCCCGGAGAACAACGGCATCGCGCGGCACGGTCAGGGCGGCGTTCGCCGACAAAGGCAGAGTAACGCTGACGAGCTGGCCTGCTGCGACGACCGCGGGGGCGCCCGCAGGCAGGTCCAGCCGCACCTCGAAGGTCTGCGATTGCGAATTTGCTGCGGGAACGATCTTGCGGATACGTCCTTCCAGCTGCAGCGTATTCAAGCTGACCTCGGCGAGCTCACCGGGTCGCATGCGGGGAAGGTAGCGGATAGGCACGGACGCACGGACCTCGAGATTCGCAGTGTCTGTCATTGCTGCGATCACGGTGCTTCGTTCGACATCTTCTCCCGCGCGTTGCTGCCGTTCAGTGACGACGCCCGAGAAGGGTGCCCTCACAACGCAACGGCGCAACTGGCTCTCCGTTTCCCTGATCGCGATGCGCGCGATGCGCATTTCGCTGGCGGCGAGATCGCGGTTCGCTGTCGTGCGATCGCGCTCGATTTCCGAGATGACGGTGGAGTCCTTCAGGGCTTCGTATCTTTCCGTTTCACGTGATAGCGCCTGGTGATTGATGCTCGCACGATCGGCTTCGGCGACCTCGCGTTCGCGCTGCAGCTCGAGCATTTCGCAATCGAATCGTGCGACGGCCTGGCCGGCTTGAAGCAAGTCTCCGGGCTCCGCAACCCATTCGAGCCTGCCTGCGATGCCTGCAGTGATCTGGGTCTGGTTGCGGCTGAAGACCGTGCCGGCGGCGGGCACGCGAGGTGCCATGCTCGTCGTTTCGACTTCGGTCACAGTGACAGAAACAGCGTGGTCCTGCGCCATAGTCTCGCCGGTCCAGCACAACAGGAGCGGCGCGATTGCGAGTCCGCGAAGCGTGATGGTGGGTTTTCTGTTCATGATGTGATCCTCGTCTCGGGCACGAGCATCGGGTTGTTCGCAAGATCGGTCCTGGCTTCGCCCGATCGCAAGATGCTCGGTAGTAATAGAAGGGTGAACACCGCACTCACGCTCATTCCACCGACGATGACCGTTGCGAGGCCGCGATAGATTTCGCTGCCCACTCCCGGTACGAGCATGAGCGGCAACATGCCGCAGATTGATGTGAGCGTACTCATGAAGATGGGTCGCGCGCGAATGCGAATTGCCTGCGCAACCGCTGTAGCCCGATCGGCGCCGTCACGTTCCGCGGCCCGCGTCTGGTGAACCAGCAGGATAGCGTTGTTGACGACGAGACCCAGCAGGATGATGAACCCGATCATCGTCAGCAGTTCCAGCGACTGGTAAGTGAACAGGTTCAGGACACGCAAGCCGATGACGCCACCAACGACGGCAAGCGGCATGACCAGCAGGACAATGATGCTGTCGCGTACGGAGCGGAACATCGCAGCCATGATCAGTGAGAGGATCAGCACCGCGAGTACGAAATTCCGGCCCATGTCCGTGATGGCGCTCGCGAGCTGGTCGGCAGTGCCGCGGTAATGGATGTCCGCGTTCGCGGGCAATGCGTCACGAATGACCGGCCCGATCTCGTCGCGGATCGTGTTGAGCGCGTCTTCGATGGTCATGTTGGCTGGCGGCAGCACCTGCAGCGTGACGGTGCGCTGCCCGTTGACGCGCCTGAGCTGCGTCGGGCCCACGGTGCGCTGGATCGATGCGAGCTCGCCGAGCACCTGGATGCCGGACTGCGGCGTAAAGATCGGCACGCTGGCGAGATCTTCGGGCGTGGTCCACTCACCGCTCCAGATGAGCACGTCGAGGCCTTCGTTGCCGTCGAAATGCCGCCCGGCATCCAGGCCGCCGGTGAAGGCACGCACGGCGTCGGCAACCGCGCCGCGGTCGAGGCCGGCCTGTGTGATGCGGATGTCGTCGGGCACGAGCTGCAGTTCCGGCTTCGACAGTGAGGTCCCGGGCAGTGCCCGCACCGACCAGTCACTGAAGCGCTCGTTGATCGCGTCCTGGCCGACCTTCGCCGCATTCATCAGCGGCGTGAGCTCGGGGCCCTGCAGATCGATATTGATGTTGCGGCCGCCGGAGATACCGATGTTCAGCAGCGACGCCCGCGTCACGAATGGCTTGGCACCCGGCAGGCCGACAAGGATCTCTTCGCGCAGCTTGCGGATGAGTTCCTCGGCCTCGCGCGGGTCCGAGGGATAGATATAGACGCCCGTCGCGTTGGAACCGTAGGAGTAGGCGTTGTAGCCGTGGATACCGGGGCTGGCCTGACCATCGACGTGCGGCTGGAAGCGCCGGATTACCTCGGCAATAAGTTCGTTCTCGATGGTCCTGAGCGGGATGCCTTCAGGCATGCTGAAAAACACCTGCACGCCGTCGGAGTCGGCCTGCGGGAGAAAGTCGAGCTTCGGTGCGAGCAGCCAGGTGAACAGCGCGGGCAGGGCGAGCAGCGACACGATCCACGCGCTGCGACGTTGCGGCGAAGCCGTCAGCGCCATGATCTTCGACGTCACCTTGTCCCACAGGTGCTCAAGCCGGTCGACCGTTGCCTGGTCCTTGCGGAAGTAGTTGCTCGCGACTGGCAGGATGGTGATGGCGGCGAACATCGAGGTAGCCACGGCCACCGACAACGTCAACGCGAGGTCGGCGAACAACTGGCCTTCGAGGCCTTTCATAAAGAGTATCGGTACGAAGATCGCGATGCTCGTCATCGTCGAGGCGAACAGCGCGCCGACCACCTGCGAGGGCCCTTCGCGCGCCGCCTTGCCGGGCGACATGCCGGCCTGGCGCAGGCGCACGATATTCTCCTGCACGATGATCGCGGCATCGAGCACGAGACCGACGGCGAATGCGAGGCCGGCCAGCGACACGACATTGAGGCTGCGGCCGAACGCACTCAGCACGAGCAGGGATGACAGCAGCGAGAACGGGATCGTCAGCGCGATAAGAAGTGTCGAGCGCCAGCCGCGCAGGAAACACCACAATACGCCGAGTGCCAGGAACACGCCGAGTACGAGGTTGCCGTTAACGAGCGCGATGGCGCGGCGGATGTGCACCGAGGCGTCGAAGCTCAGCACGACCTGCAGGCCGGCGTCACCGAGCGGCCCGGCGTTGAGTTCATCGATCGTTTCGTTGATGTCGTCGAGGATGGTGACCGCGTTGGCGCCGTATTTGCCCTGTACCCGGATGTAGTAGGCCGGGTAGCCGGTTCGGTAGGTGAGGCCCGAGCGGGGGTAGAGTTCGACGGTGATGTCGGCCACGTCACGCAGCCGGACAGACTGGCCGCCGCGGCGCGCGACGATCAGGTCGCCAAGTTCCTCGGTATCGAACCCGCCAAGGAATCGCACCGTGTACTGGCGGCGGCCGACACTCGCAAGCCCGCCCGTGGTGTTGACGGCACGGCGCACGGTATTGGCGATGTCGGTCACCTGCACGCCGAGCGCCGCGGCGCGATAGGGATCGAAGCTGATCAGAACGAGTCGTTCGCGCTCGCTTTGCAGGCCAACGCGTTGCACGCCGTCGATCTGCAACAGGCGCGGTTCGACCTCGGTGTCGATGATGCGCTGGAAGTCGGCGACTTCAGAGCCCGGCCGCGGCACACGCGGGTGCACGAGCAGGGTCGCGACGGGGAAGTCCCAGCCGCCGACCTGGATCGAAGGTTCGTTGGCGTCGGGCGGGCCTTGCTCGGCGTTATTGAGCGCGTTCAATACGTCGAGCATCGCCTGCTGCAGGTCGGTACCGATGTCGAAGCGCAGGTGCACGTTGCCGTTGCCGGATCGCACGTCGCTGGACATCTCTACGACGCCCGGTACCTGCCGCAGCGCGTTCTCCTGCGGCTCGACGATGCTGGCTTCCACCTCCTGCGGCGCGGCGTTGCGCCACGAGGTATTGATGTTGATCTCCGGGTACTCGAGGTTCGGCAACATCTGGATCGGCAGCGATGCGACGCCGACCAGGCCCAATACGATCAGAAGCACCGCCACGGCAAGCAGCGCGGCAGGATTGTCTGCAGATACACGAATCAATGACATAGGGAGCCCCGAGCGATCTTCATGCGACTTCAATGTTCCTACGATGCATTTGAGACGCAAAAAGTTTGTTTATAAAGGCCTTTCTCGATGAGCGGGGCGAGTGATGCGACGAAGCGTGCAGAGCCAGCCATAGAAGGCTGCGTCGCCCCGGCGGAAAGTCGTGGAATTTGGGCTACCGGTGTCACGTTTCCGTGTGGCGCGATCAGGCATACTCTACGGCTGTTATGAGCAGATCGGCCCCGACAGCCCGCCCGGACGAAGACCGCCTTTGGCGGCTTGACCTGGTCTATTCCATCGTGCTGCTGGTCGCAGCCGTCAGTGCCGTGGCGCTTGCGGCCGCGGACACAGGCCTGTTCGCCCGCGGCCATGGTCCGGGTACGGCGGGCTTCTTCATCGTGTTCGGCCTGTTCGCAATCGCAACGGGCTTTCCGCACCCGGTATTCGGCCACGTATCCTTCGATCGCGTCGCGCAGGTGACGAGCATCCTGGTGCTGGGGCCGGTCGATGCAGCGTGGGTCAACGGACTCGCGTCGCTGATCTACCCGTGGCAACGATTGCGCCTGGGCGTGTCGTTGCGGCTGGTCGTGACGGCGTCGCTGCACAACGCCGGGCTGATGATGTTCGTCATCCTGGGGAGCGGGCTGCTGTACGAATATCTCGGCGGTGCGATACCGGTTACGACTCTCGATCTCGGTGCAGGGCTGCTGCTGCTTGCGCTCGTCACCAGCATGCAGGTCATCAACGACGCCGGCATGATGTTCATGCTTTATCTGCGCAACATGGATCCGCGCCAGGTCTTCAACCGCTTCACGACTGTCGTCGAGTACGTCTCCGGGGCGGCAGGCATTGTCCTCGCGGTCGCGTTCAGCAGCCAGACGCTTTCGTATTTCGTGCTGCTGGTACTGGTGCTTGCCGCAGGCATGCTTGTCATCATGAAATATGCGCTGATGCGCGTCCGCCTCGAAAAGCTCGTCGACGCGCGTACGGAAGAACTCAGGATTCAAGCGGAGGAATTCGAACGGCAGGCGACGCACGATAAACTGACCGGGCTTCCCAACCGGCGTCATGCGGACAGCTACCTGCAGCAGCAGGTCGATCTTGCGCAGCGCAAGAATCGTCGAGGCGCGCTTGCGCTGGCCGACATCGACCATTTCAAACGTATCAACGATGGATATTCGCATGCGATCGGCGACCAGGTGCTCGAGCGGGTGGCGCAGATCCTGAGCGACGGCTGCCGCGGCACTGATTTCGTGGCGCGCTACGGCGGGGAGGAGTTTCTGCTGTATTTTCCCGATACCGGCGTAGACCGGGCAGCGCAGGTTTGCAGCGAACTACGCAAGGCTGTTCAGCAATCTGACTGGACGGATATCGCACCGGATTTCGACGTGACCATCAGTTTCGGGCTTGCCGAAATCAGAAATGCGAAGCACTCGAGGTCCATCCTCGATGAGGCTGATATGCGCCTCTACCGCGCGAAGCGGGCAGGGCGAAACCGAGTCATCGCGGCGTGAAAAAAGTACCGCTGTACATCCCCATCGTCCTCAGCCTGGTCGTACTTGGCGCGCATTTCATGCGCTACGGCAACTCGATCGGAGTCTTTGTGGCGCTTGTTCTGATTGGTCTGTTGTTCCTTCGCCGACCCTGGGTCGCCAGGTTGATGCAGGTCGTCCTCGTGCTCGGCACGCTCGAGTGGCTGCGCACGATGTACGAGCTTGCGCAGATACGCGCTCTGCACGGTCAACCGTACGGGCGCATGCTCGTTATCCTCGGTATCGTCGCGACCGTGACGTTGTGCTCCGCCCTGCTGTTTCAGTCAGTGACGCTAAAGAAGATTTACGGACTGCAAAAACCGGATTAGGCTTGGGCCTCGATCGTTAAGGCGCAATCTTTGAGGTTCTCGATCGTGAGGCGGGATACCTGCACGGGGAGGCAATCAATGATGCTGTCCAGGATTTTCTTTATCACCCTTCTCGTGGCGATCATTACCATCACCGGTTGCGCGTCGCAGGTGCCCCGGGCGTCTGACGCAGGTGTGTATGAAATCGGCAGACTGCGCATCACACTCGATGACCGCTGGTATAAGCAGTCGGGATCGGATTTGCCCAGGGGCCAGGCTCTATCCAGCACCTGGTCACGGGAAGGACTCGAGCGGGATCGACTCTTCGTGACCGGCGGGGTGGACGACGGGGAGCCGATCTTCAAGGCAAGCGACTACCCCGGGTTGCCGGTCTTCCGGTCGAACATGTCGGCGACAGAAACAGCTGGCTTTATTGCGAAGTCCCTGCAAGGTGTCTTGTGGAGCGGTTCGGCCGTAATTTCAGTGAGTAACGTGCGAGAACGCGGCTTCACCGGTTTACCGGGATTCGAGTTCGAGCTCTCGGCAGACGTGCCCGGCGCGGCCAGTCACCGCGGCATCGCCGGCGGTTTCGTCGATGAAGGACGCCTGTATGTGACGGTTTACCTTGCCGAATCGCCCGGATACTTCGAACGCCACAGGCAGGCGGCGCAGGCCGTTATCGACAGCTCGGTGCCGACGATGAAGACCATACGGTGGTGAGAGCTATCGATTTGGTGGTGGCGCGGATCCAATGAGGCGAGGGCCACCCGAAGGCGGCCCTCGTTCGTTCATATCTCGTTAGTGCCTTACAGACACGGTGGCAAGACGCCAATGATCGAGAATGCCGTCAGGAACGTATTGCCGGCATAGCAGTTGCTGAACGCAAAGGGTGGCAACGACAACAGGGTCAAGTCTGCCGCCGCAAAACCGAACGGATTACCGGGATCGACGTTCGTGCCGTTGTTGATCAGCGCGTTGTTCACGACCGTATTTTCCGTCGCCGCCTGGTCGGCCAGGAACTCCAGGGTGATGGTCGGATCCGCCGCACAGTCGAACGGCGTACCGAGTACGGTCAGGCAGTAATCGGCTATCGCGATACCGGTAAAGTCGTTGTTCTCGACGCGGTTGTTAGCAATCGTCGACTGGTCAACGCCAAGATACAGCACGCCGGTGCCCGATGGGACAAACGACAGGATCGATCCGGGCCTCGCTGTGTTCTCCTTGTTGTTGTCGTGTATCCAGTTATTGCGCATGTCGATGCGCTTCGCGCCCGGACGATCATCGAAGATGTCCGGCAGGAGCAGGATCGCGGCACCGACGGTATTGCCGGTCGCCTCGTTGTGCGCCAGCAGAATGTCGTCACTGTTCGATACTTCGAGGCCGTTGACGTTGCCGGTCACAAGACTGTGTTGCACCGTGACGTTTTCCGACGTCTCGACCCAGATGCCGCTGTCAAGTGAAGAGCCGATCGCCTTGCTGTGGCTGATCAGCCCATTCTTCGACAGGGTCGGGAAAATACCGTAGTTGCGGTTGTCGATCGATTCAACGTCGATAATCTTGAATCCGTCGACGTTCTCCGTAAACAGACCGTTATTTCTAAAGCCCTTGATCGTGATACCGCGGATTTCGATGCCGTGCATCATGGGGTCGCGCATCTTGAGGCCCATGGGCGTGCCGGGATGCACCGGGAACGGGGGCGCCAGGTCCGTATGACAGCCCATGCAGTCGGTGCGATCCTCCGGCACTACGACGATACCGTTGCGCTGATTGCCGGCATTTTCGATGACGACACGCTTCTTCTTCGTTGTCTGACCGATGATCCTCAGGCCGTTCTTGGTGATGGTCAGCGCGTTAGTGGGATCGCTCAGTTCCCGGTAGGTGCCCGCCAGGACATAGATACGGGTCCCGGGCTTCGCCCGGTCGACGGCTGCCTGGATCGAATCGCCGGGACGTACGACGATCGTATTTCTGACCAGCTGCCCCGGAGGCAGGTCGGCATCGTCATCCGGCGGCAGCGGTGGCTCAGGTGGAGGCGGCTCGGTGCCGTCCGGGTCCAGCGCGCCGATGTTGTCGGGTGGCATATTGCCGCCGACGGTGCCGGTGCGCGAGTAGTGTGTATTGAACGGGCCCTCCGTCCAGCCGGGCTGGGTTTGCACGCCAATCTCTGTGATGTTATCGACGCCGCTACCGTCGTTGTCGGAATTGTCCAGCTCGACGCAAAATAATGCCTCGGCATTGGAGACGGTACCGTTCGCATTCAGGTCGCAACCGAGGTCGGCCAGTGCATCACGGATGTCCCAGCCGTAGCCGTTCCAGGGGCTGCCGCCATTGGCATTGACGTGGCAAAGCTGGCACTCCGCGTTGTCTCCGGAAGCGGATGCAGCGCCGTAGCGACTCTGCCAGTCGTTGAGAGTCTGCGGAAAAGCGCCTGCAGACGACGCAATTACAGTGATTCCGAGTGCAGCAAATGCAGCGCGCAAGAGTAAGAAGTGATTAAACATTGGCATCCCCCCCGAGAATTGTTGTTATGTGTTCGTGACCTAGAATATGTTGAAACAGAATCGTTTTCCAATGGCGAGAATTATGACAAATACCGTGGTGAGCCCCTGAGATGAAGAGCTACGACGTTGTGATTGCGGGCGCGGGCATCATCGGCCTGTGCATCGCCTGGCAGCTGGCGCGGCGATCGAAACTGACCATTGCTGTCATCGAGAAAGGCGCAGCCGTCGGCGAGGGCTCCACGGGCGCGTCGTCTGCCATATGCCGGGTGCGCTACTCCGTTGACGAGACGCTATTGCTCGCGCGAGATGGAATCAATGCTTACCGGCAATGGAAAGCATTCACCGGGCTAGCGGAGCCGGCCGCGGAGTTCATCGAAGATGGCGTGTTGTGGATGCCGGGCGGTGATCGCGGATGGGCCGACGCGGAACACCAGCGAATGCAGGGCTTTGGCATCGCGTCCGAGGTTCTGGATGACAACGACATCGCCGAACGCTTCCCGGCGCTCAGCACCTGTACCCTTGCACCCGATATCGACACGGGCGAGGCACACGTTTGTGAAGGCGGCAGCCGCAATCTTTTCGAGGTCGAGGGCGGGTACGTCGATCCGATGGCCGCTTCGAGCGACCTGGTTGACGCCTGCAGAAATGTTGGCGTCGAGGTGCGATTCAGGAGCCAGGTCATCGGCGTTGGCGTCAGCGGTGGTCGTATTCAGAGCGTGTCGCTCGATGATGGCGATGAACTCGCGACACCGCTCGTGATCAACGCCGCCGGTCCCTGGTGCAATCGCCTGTCGGCCATGGTCGGGCTGAAGGTGCCGTGGACACTCGAGCCGATGCGCATCCAGGTGATGTACCGCGACCGGCCGGACACGCTAACAGGTCATATCCCGGTCACGGCAGACCTGGCGGGCGGCATCTATTTCCGAACCCAGAACAACGGCCAGCAGCTCGTGATCGGTTCCGTGCGCGAGGAAGACGAGCGAGAGGCCGTCGCCGACCCGGACGACTTCCGGACCGAGACCGATGACGACTTTGAAGTGGTGAACCTGCACGTACTGCATCACCGGCTACCCGAGCTGCCCTACAGCGGGCGGGTCCGCGGCTACTGCGGTCTCTACACGACCAACTGCGAGGACGTGCATCCCGTACTCGGGCCCACAGAGATCGACGGATTCTGGCTCGCCAATGGCTTCAGCGGTCACGGGTTCAAGCTGGCGCCGGCGATCGGTTCGATGCTGGCGCAGGCATTGACCGGTGAGAAACGCGACTTCGACACCGACATCCCGTTGTCGTTTCTCGCGGTCGACCGCGAGCCGATCAGTCTCACTGCCAAAAACGTGCTTGCCTGAAGGCAATTCCTGATTAGCAGGAGGGTCAGCGCGGACGCGCGCCTCTCAAGCCCATTAACATGGCGTCGAAAAGATCCAGCGGGATACTGAATCGGATCCTGCGGATGAGTGCGGCACGGATCCGCCGCTTGGATGCCGCGTGTGCCCGTTCATCGAGCTTATCTAGCGTGGCTGCCTGGGATTCAGCGCGCGCCATGAGTTCTTCCGGTTCCACGAGTTCGTCGAAGAACCCGGCGTCCAACGCCGACTCCGGGTCGAAGTATTCGGACAGGGTGACCGCGCGCTGAAATGCTGCCGGGTCGAGCCGATGGCGCAACATGGCCGCAGCAACGCGCGGCATGGTCAGGCCGATGGCCACTTCGTTGGCCGAAATATTGAAATCGCCGCGGCTGCCAATGACGTAATCTGCCGATAGCATCAGGAACGCACCCATCGCGAACGAGTGGCCGTTGCAGGCGGCGATGACCGGATACGGATAGGCCATGACGCGTGCAGTGAGGGCGTAACCGGAGCGCAACATGCGAATCGCATTAACGCCGCCGCGCTTCATCACGTTGAGATCTGATTCGGCGCGATCGAGCGCCTCGTAGATTTCGCGCAAGACCTGTGGCGACAATGCATTGCGCTTGCCGTCGTCGATACGAACGGTGGCTACACGGCCTTCGAGGCTGTACTGCACAGGTTTCATTGATCTCCCCCCGGAAGTTCATTCCCCGCGCGGGGCGCTACGGGCGCGCAAGGGATCCAATTGCCAGTTTGGCGCATCTGACCGGTATGGACAAAAGATACATTCCGGCGATCGCCGGCACGAGTGCCGCAATTCTCGTCACGACGGCGATGGATGCCAACGGTCTTGCAGCCTTCAGCGCACTAACGCTCACTCCGTTGACGGCGTTGTTCTGGTATCTGCAGAAATTCTCGCGGGCGGAGATGGGGCTTGCCTGGGGGACTGCACGAGGTTACGTGCTGGCTGTCTCTTATCCGCTGATCGTTCTCGGGTTGACTGCCATCATTGCACTCGCCGCTGGCGCAACGGATACCAGCGAAACCGACTGGAACAAGACGCTCATCAACATGGGGCTGATGAGCAGCACCGGCATCGTAATGGGCCTGATAACTGAAGAAGGCTTCTTCCGCGGCTGGCTGTGGGCGGCGCTGAAACGGGCAGGGCAGTCGGATATGCGGGTCCTCCTGTGGACGAGTCTTGCGTTTACGGCCTGGCACGTCTCGGCGATCGCGCTCGATACCGGGTTCGATGTGCCGGCCGCCGAGATACCGGTGTACCTGGTAAACGCGACGTTGCTCGGCTTGATCTGGGGAATGCTGCGGATGCTGACCGGCTCGATCGTGGTGGCGAGCGTGTCGCATGCGCTGTGGAACGGCATCGATTACCCGCTCTTCGGCTTCGGTGAGAAGGTCGGGGCGCTCGGCATACAGCAGACGCATATCTACGGTCCGGAAGTCGGGCTGCTGGGGATAGTCTTTAACGCACTGTTCGCGTTAGCCCTCTACCAACTAATAAAAAGGGGACAGTGACTTTTAGTGCCAGTCGACGGTCCATGCGCGCCACAACAGGCCGAGTTGGCACATAGTAGGACGGGAAGGCGTAGATTTGCCATTGCCGCGCGACGTTCGAGTCGCCGAGCACGACGGTGATGTCGAGTTCGTGACGTTGCACATAGGCACGCACTTCTTCGGCCTCGCTCCAGTCGAGTGCCACTGCGACCATTTCGAGTTCCGACTCGTTCCGCCAGCGGCGTAATCGGTTCAGGTTATCGGCACTTGCTGCGCAGATCTTGCACCAGGGTGCAAAGAAATAGACGAGCGCCGGTCGCGATCCGGCATCCTCGAGATCGTAGGGCTCACCCTCGAGGGTCGTGCCCCGAAGCTCAGGTGCGACCTCGTCGCCGGTAGCAAGCATGTTGCGTGACTGGTACGTCGTGACCACTATAAACACCGCAAGGAGCGCCGCGCCGTTGAGCAGCAGGGAGCGGTACCTCCGTGAGCGCGTGTCCTGTGGATTGTCCTTGGCGTCTTTCACCCAACTAGTTTACCGCCACGAATTTGGGGACAGTGACTTTTGGTGCCAGGCACCAAAAGTCACTGTCCCCAAATTTTCAAATTTTCTCTGATCATCAGCACCCAGTTCTCGCCGTCATTCTGCCACTGCTCCTTGAGCATCGGACGGCGCGCCGCTTCTTCGTAGCCGAGGCGGTCATAAAGCCTTTGCGCTCCGTGGTTGGCGTCGGAAACGATCAGGCTCGTGCCTCGAAGCCCGAGGTCCGAGGCTGTCCGTTCGGCCCACTGCATGAGTTTCGAACCTACGCCGAGGCCGCGGCCCTCCGAGAACACAGCAACGGTATTGATGTACCAGGTTCCGGCCGCGATGCTTTCCAGCTCAAGCAACGGAATCCACATGGCCGGCGTGCTGTCGGTATCGATAGCATCAGGCTCGGCCGCAATCGGGTAGCCGACAAGCGCGCCGACAATTCTGCCGTCGACGTCGGCTACGACACCGTTGCGGTACGAGAAACTCCCGGTTTCGCGGGACGCGCGCTCGCGGCCGACTTCCCAGGGGTCCTGGCCGGGCTGGGCGACCTGCTGCCAGTGATAATAGGGCAGGCCTTCGCCGGCAATGTCGACCAGTTCCGCCAGCTCGGCGCAGTCGTTCTTGCGAGCGGCGCGTATCGTCATCGTTTCTCCGGAGTATCTGGGGACAGTGACTTTTAGTGCCAGGCCATTATGGGGCCATTGACCGATGTCGCCTGGCACAAAAAGTCACTGTCCCCTTAATGTGAGTTTCATGCGGACTCGCTCGTCGTCGTCGATATCAACGGCCGCGGGCGCATCGACGGCGATGCGTGAATCGAGTTCCGCATTCGAATCGAGGACGGCCTGTCGCACATTCTCTGCGCGAGCGGCCCCCAGCGACGCGAGCTCTGTTTCGCCAAGCGGCTGCGCATCGATCAGGCGCGTGCGGAGCGCTTCGGTGTAGGCGAGAGCGTCAAATTGCTCCTTGCCGTCGTCGCCCTGCGCGGTATGAGTGGTCCGAATCTCGTCCAATATCGCCGCCGGATCGGCATCGGTGAGCAGCTCGGTGACGAGCTGCTCGACGGCTTCGCGGCGTTGATCGGCGTACATCGCCTTGTCGTCGTCCGCGGCGGCGATACGGTCCTCGATTACCTGGTCCACTTTTTCGGCTTTCAGCGCAGCCGCATCGTTGTCAGGCGCATAAACGCCGCCGATCTGCAGAGCGAGTTGCGGACGGAGTCCCAGTGCTTCCGCGATCTTGCCGGCCTTCTCAATTTCAGGGGGTGACAGGTCCGCGCGTCCCGGTTCGAAAACGAGGTATTCGAGTTCACCCGCCTCGGCGCCCACGAGGTTGCCGAGTAATGCGAAGGGAGACGTTACGATCTTGGTGATCAGGTTGAATAGCGCTTTGGCCACGACGGCGCCATATTTGAACTCCGGATCGTTGACGTCGCCGCGAACCGGGACGTCCAGGTCGATCCGGCCGTCCGGGTCTTTCAGCAGGGCGACCGCGAGCCCCAGCGGCAGGCTCATCGCGCCCGGATGCTCCACCTTGTCGCCCAGCTCGAAGTCGCGCAGCACGACGCGGTTCTCGCCGACGAGCGCGCCTTCGCTGATCGCGTAGCCGAGGTCCAGGTCAAGCCGGCCGCTGGAAATTTCCTGTCCGGCGAACGGGATCGAGTAGGCCGAGAACTTCGGCATGTCGACATTCTCGAAAGCCACCCGGATGTCGGTGTTTGCTGCCGGATCGAGCGGCGTCACCGTGCCGCTGACCTGTACACGCCCGAATTCGTCCACGCTGCCTTCCATTTTTACGGTCGACGGTTCCGAACTCGTCGTCGCGATCGTAGAGATCTCGCCATTCAGTGCGGCGATCTTGGCGTCGAAAGGTAACGGCAACGACCGGTCGGCAAAGTCTGCGGCGGCATCGCTCACCAGGATGCGACCGATCGTGACGGCGGTACCCGGTTCCTCCGTTGCCGGGTCAGC
>JAACFJ010000008.1 GCA_009937505.1 Gammaproteobacteria bacterium | reverse complement strand
GCAGCGCCCGCCGCATTGGGCGACAGTGGCGATACCTCGTCATTCAACCCGAAGTTACTCGGCATCGGTGCGGTCGCGGTCGTTGCCATCGCCGCGATCGGATTCTGGGTGTTCGGCGGATCCGATGAGGCCACGGTCAGCAAACCGCGGCCGTCGGCGACCACCTCCTTGAGCGAGGGCTCACCCGATTTCGGCAGCACTGGTGAACAGCCGGCTGTCAACGTCGACGACCTGCTCGAGGAAGCTCGACTCGCACGAGATGCAGGACAGATATTCAACCCGCCGGGCAGTAACGCAATCGAGCTCTATGTCACCGCGGTCAACGCCGCACCGGACAATGCCTACGCCGCAGCAGAACTCGACGCGACGCTCGACGAGGCGCTCGGCATGGCGGAAACGGCATTACTGGAATACCGTGCGGATGACGCGGCCGCAGCACTCGAGCGCGTCCGGGGCGCAAACCCCGAACATCCCAGGCTGTCTTTCCTCACGGCACAGGTATCGCAGATGCAGTTGCGCGATTACATCGACTCCGCGAGGACGGCAATTCGCGACAACCGCCTCGAAGACGCAATGACGGCCATTGCCGATGTGCGTGCCCTCGGCGTTGCGGACGACGGTGAGATCGATGCCGTCGAGGAAGAATTGCGCAACGCGCGCAGCGAACGGCGCGTGGACGAAGTACTCGCGCTGGCCGGCCAGAGGCTCGATGAGGAAGCTCTCACCTCGCCCGCCAACGACAATGCACGTTATTACTACCAGCTCGCACTGAGCAACGACCCCGGCAATGCCGCCGCGCAAACCGGGCTGACCGTCGTTGCCAGCAAGATAGTGCTGCAGGCACGCGAAGAAATCGATGGCGGACGCTTTAGCACGGCCGAGGCCCTGCTCGCCGAGGCGCGTCAGCTCGATCCGCAAAGCGCGGAACTCGCTGCCTCGACCAAGGCGCTCGCCGAGGCTCGTCAGCGCGTTGAACAGGATCGACTGCGCGCGGAGCGTGAGCGTCGCGCCGCGGCGGAACGCCGGGAAGCGGAGAAGCGCGCCGAAGAACAACGCCAGGCGGCCGAACGCGAAGCCGAACAGCAGCGTGCCGCGGCAGCGACAGCCGTGGCAGCCACTGCAGCAGCCGCAGCAGTCGCCGCAGATGCGGCCCCGACGGATTCGGCAACGACGGATTCTGCTACGACGGATTCGGCTACGACGGACGGGGACACTGCGGATGTCGCCGAACCTGTAGCGGAGGAATCGGCTGCCGAGGCGACGCAGGAAACGACCGAGCCGGCTCAGCAGGCAGCGGCAGAGCCGGTTTCGGCAAGCCAGCAGACGCCGGTTGCCGCCAGCTCTCTGAACCGCACAAAGTACGTGGCCCCCCGCTACCCGCGATCCGCGGAGAGGCGCAATATCTCCGGGTGGGTGGACGTGGTATTTACCGTCACGCTTGATGGCAGCGTCACCGACGTCGAGGCCATCAGATCGGACCCGGGCGACACTTTCGTCGAGTCCGCTACGAAGGCCGTCGCGAAATGGGAGTTCGAGCCTGTCGTCGAGAACGGGCAGGTCGTCGAAAAGCGCGCAGGCGTGCGCATGATGTTCGCGATCGAGTAGCCGAGACTCGCCTCGGCACGCACAAAAACTGTCCTTTCTGGACCATTTCGCGGTTTAGGGCTAGTCTAGCCTTGGAGAAAAAATTCGGGGCGTCCTGACGTGTCTGATCGAGCGGCAGCAGGCGATCAAAGGCCTGCAAGAAAACAACAACAACGCAGCATCGTAACGCAGCAGAAATTGCTGGATGCGGCTATCGAGGCCTTTTCGGAAAACGGCTTTAAAGGCACTTCCACGCGCGACATCGCCGATCGGGCGGGCGTGCATCACCCCCTCATTACCTACCATTTCAAGAACAAGGATCAGTTATGGCGGGCTGCCGCCGACCGGATTTTTCATGAATTCAATATTGCGCTGGTCAAGGCGACGGCGGACATCCCGGAAGACGAGCCCAGGGCTCGCGCCGAGACGTTCATCCGCACCTACGTGCGCTATGCGCACCGCCAGCCGGCGCTGCACAAATTCATCCTGCAGGAGTCCAGTCGTCCATCCGCGCGGCTCGACTGGCTGGTCGAGAATCACCTGAGGCCCCTGTTCGAGATCGTCGTGAAATCCCTGCGTGAGCTGCAGGAACTCGGCATCGCGGTACCGGGTGATCCTGCCCTCCTGTTCAACTTGATCCGGGTATCCGCCGGAGGGTTGCTCGCACTCTCCGAAGAGATAAAGGGCACGAGCAATATCGACTTTGAGTCGAAAGAGGCGCTCGACGAACTCGCCAACATGATCATTCGCTGTTTCCTGTCGGGCGATGGGGCCGCGCGGCACTGATCAGTCGATTCGCCCCTGCAGCACGCCCTGAGCCTCCGCAACAATCGATAATGCGATCGCCGCAGGACCGCGTCCGCCGATGTCGATGCCGGCAGGCCCGTGCAGACGATTGGAAAGAGAGCGCCCGCTATCACCGAGCTCCGACAGCAGCCGGTCGCGACGGGCCGCAGGCCCCAGCAGTCCGACATAGAGCATGTCGGTCGTTGCAAGCTGCTCCAGGTAGGCACGATCGCTTGCAAGGTGATGGCTCATGATGACTGCTGCATGGTACTGCGACAGGTCCAGGGCCGCGGCAACTTCCCCCGCGGGCAGGCAGATCACTTTTTCAGCGACGTCGAAGCTGCCGCTCTCGACATAAGCATCGCGGTGATCGACGACGGTGCAACGCCAGCCCAGCTCCGCGGCAAAGCGCACAACGGGTTCAGCATCCGGCCCCGCACCGAGCACGAGTAATCGCGGCGGCGGATGTATTGCGGCCAGCAAGACGCTGACCGGGTGATCATCCAGCGTGACTTGCTCATATGCCGGTCGCTGGACATCCTGCAAGAGTCGTCCAGCTGGTCCATCCGCAAGACCGAGCCCCCGAACGCGATCCCCTTCGCCGATGGCCGCAGCGCCTGGCGGTGCGTCCGGGTGCCCGGACTCGATCACGATCGCAAGTCGCGCCTGCCTGTCTCCCTGCATGGCTGTAGCTATGGCCTGGAAGGGCTCGTAGCCGTTCGCATCCGTCAACGCCTGCAGGAAAACCTGCATCACGCCGTCACAGCCGACGCCGAGACCCCAAAGTTCATCGTCCTGGGCCAGATCGTAGGTAACGGCCTGCGGGGTGCCGGAGTCGATCACCTCGCTTGCACGCAACGCAAGGTCACCCTCGAGACAGCCTCCGGATAGCATGCCCTGAAAATCGCCCTCGCCGTCGACCAGCATGTGGGTTCCCGCCTTGCTGTAGGTCGAGCCGCTGGTTTCGAAGATAGTGACCAGCACGAGCGGAGCGCCGCGATCGCGCCGTTCCGCGAAGAAGCGCACCAGGCCCGGCGCATTCATGACTGTGGTCCTCCGGAATATCCGTATAGCGAATTCATCTGAGTACTGGCACCCTGTCGATGGTCAAAAAGCTTGAAACCGTCGGCCACGGTCCCAGATCTCTGGACCGCTTTAACGGAGAAGCACATTATGAACGAAGCAGCAACGCAACCGGTAGCCGTCACGGATAATAACTTCGCGGACCAGGTTCTGCAGTCTGACACCCCGGTGCTCGTTGATTTCTGGGCTGAATGGTGCGGCCCCTGCCGCGTCCTCGGTCCCGTCATCGAATCCCTGTCGCAGGAGTACGGCGGCCAGGTTAAGGTCGCAAAAGTGGACGTCGACTCGAACCAGCAGGTTGCGATGCAATACGGCATTCGCTCGATCCCGACCGTCATGCTGTTCGACAAAGGCCAGATCGTGGATACCATCGTCGGCGTGCGGCCGAAATCTGACTACGAGAGCAGCCTCAAGAAAGTCATTGCCTGATTTGTGCCGCGCCGTCAGGAATCCGGGCGGCGAGCGTACAGATACAGCATCTCCATCGCCAGGTGCGCTCCCGCCAGCGCCGTGATCTCACCGACGTCGTAGGCGGGCGCAACTTCGACGACGTCCATACCCACGACGTTGATGCCGGCGAGCCCCCTGAGTATGGCCATCGCCTGGTGCGTGGTGAGTCCACCGCACACGGGAGTTCCGGTCCCCGGCGCGTGGCTGGGGTCCAGACAGTCGATGTCAAAGGTCAGGTAGACCGGCCGGTCCCCGAGGATCTCGCGCGTTCTTGCGACGACGGCTTCGACGCCCGATGCGTGCACGTCGGGCGCATCGATGATGTTGAAGCCCAGCGTATCCGGATTCGTCGTGCGGATTCCGATCTGTACCGAATTGGCCGGATCGACGAGCCCGTTCTTTGCTGCCCACCAGAACATCGTGCCGTGATCGATGCGGTCGTTGTCGTCGGCCCAGGTGTCGCTGTGGGCATCGAAATGCAGCAGCGACAGCGCGCCGCCATGCTTGCGCTGATGGGCGCGTAGCAACGGGTACGACACGAAATGATCGCCCCCCAGCGATAACAGTGCCGGACCCTGGTCGATGATGCCGAACGCGTGCGCTTCGATCTCATCCGGTGTGTTCTCCGGCCGCCCGTGATCGAAGAAGCAGTCGCCCGCGTCGACAACCGCGAGTTTGTCAAAGGGATCGAACTCCATGCCGTAGGGCTTTTCCCAGGCCATGATCGACGACGCGGCACGAATCGCCCTGGGGCCGAATCTCGCGCCCGGCCGGTTGGTCGTTGCCGTATCGAGCGGTATGCCGGTCACCGCGACGTCCACGCCGCTCATGTCCGTGGTGTACTTGCGCCGCATGAACGACAGCGCCCCGCCGTAGGTCGGTTCCGGCGTCGTGCCGTAGAGCTCTTCGCGTACGATCGCGTGATCGGTGACTTTCTTGTTCAAGCAATTACTCCGCGCGGACAGTCAGGGCGCGAGCGCCTCTGCGGTCAGGTCCAGACACTTCCAGGCCGTGTCCACGAGTTCGTCGGCTTCCTCAGGCTTCAGCACCAGCGGTGGTGCGCAGACCATAGTGTCGCCCACCGCTCTCAGCACCAGGCCGTTCTCGAGGAACATGTCGCGGCAGATCGTGCCGGCGCCCCGCTTCTCCGGGAATCGCTCGAGCGTCTCCTTGTCCGCGACGAGTTCCAGCGCGCCCATCAGCCCGATCATGCGCGTATCGCCGACGAGCGGGTGCTCGCCAAGCTTGTGCCAACGTTCCTGCAGGTATGGGCCGATGTCGTTCTTCACCCGGCCGACGAGCCCTTCCTCCTGGATCAGGCGAATGTTTGCGATCGCAACGGCACAGGCCGCCGGGTGACCCGAGTAGGTGTAGCCGTGAAAGAACTCGCCGCCCTTCTCGATCATCACGTCCGCAACGCGGTCGCCGACGAGGACGCCGCCAAGCGGCAGATAGCCCGAGGTCACGCCCTTCGCAAACGGCATCAGGTCCGGCCGCGTGCCGAAATGATCGGCGCCGAACCATTCTCCGAGACGCCCGAACCCGGTGATGACCTCGTCTGAAATCAGCAGAATGCCGTACTCGTCGCAGATGCGCTGGATCTCCGGCCAGTAGGTATCGGGGGGAATGATGACGCCGCCGGCTCCCTGCACGGGCTCGCCGATGAACGCGGCCACCTTGTCAGTGCCGATCTCGCGGATCTTCTCCTCGAGCGCCCTGGCGGTGGCCAGGCCGAATTCGTCGGGGGAAAGACTGCGATCGCTGCCGAACCAGTAGGGCTGGTCGATGTGCTCGATGCCCGGTATCGGCAGGCCGCTCTGGCGGTGCATGGGCTTCATCCCGCCGAGGCTCGCTGCCGCGACGGTCGAGCCGTGGTAGGCGTTCTTGCGGCTGATGATCGTGTGACGCTGTGGCTGGCCCATCAGGTCCCAGTAGGTACGCACCATGCGCACCACGGTGTCGTTGGACTCGGATCCGGACCCGGCGAAAAACACCCGGTTGAACTGCGGCTGGCTGATCTCCTGCAGGATCGAAGCAAGTTCGATCGACGGCGGGTGCGCACACTGGAAGAAATTGTTGTAGTAAGGCAGTTCCTGCAGCTGCCGTGTCGCGGCATCGATGAGTGATTGCTGGCCGTAACCGACGTTGACGCACCAGAGCCCGGACATGCCGTCGAGAATGCGGTTGCCGTCAGCGTCGAAAATATACGAACCTTCGGCACGCGTAATGATACGCGATCGTTTCTCGTGCAGTGCCTTGTGGTCCGTGAACGGATGCAGGTGGTGATCTTTGTCCAGTTCCTGCCAGTCCTGTCGAGATCGCTTTTCAATCGCCGCCATGCGTTACCTCGGTCATACGTTGAACATCAGGATCTCACGCTCCCAGGGCGTGATGATCTCTTCGAACTCCATGAACTCGGCGTGCTTGAGCCCGCAGTACAAGGTGACGAACTCGTCGCCGAGCATACTCCGCATCGCGTTGCTGTCACGCAGCGCCTCGATCGCCGAATAGATGTGCCAGTGCAGCTTGAATTCACTGCCGTACGCGCTGCCCGATATCGGATCTGTCGGGGTTGACCCTTCCACCATGCCAAGGTAACCGCAGGCAAGCGTCGCCGCAATCGCGAGGTACGGGTTCACGTCCGACCCGGCAACTCGATTCTCGATACGGCGCGCGTCCGCTAACCCGTCGGGCACGCGCAGGCCGACCGTGCGATTGTCGATCGCCCAGGCGAGATTGACTGGCGACGAGTCCGGATTCAGAAATCGGCGGTAGGAGTTGACGTAGGGCGCGAAGATCAGCATGGCATCGGGCATGTAGCGCTGCAGTCCGCCCAGGAAACCGTAGAACAGCTCACTCGGCTCGCCATCGGGCGTGGAGAATATGTTGTTGCCCTGCTTGTCCACCACGCTCTGGTGAATGTGCAGCGCGCTGCCCGCATCCTCCGACATCGGCTTCGCAAGAAACGTCGCGTGCATCTCATGCTCGATCGCCGCCTCCCGCACGGTGCGCTTGAAGAGGAATACCTGGTCGGCAAGATCCACCGCGTTACCGTGCAGGAAATTTATCTCGAACTGCGCCGGCCCGGCCTCCTGGGACAGGGTATCGATGCGAATCCCCTGGTCCTCGCAATAGGCGTAGACATCGTTAATAAACGGATCGAAATCGTTCATCGTATCGATGCTGTAGGGCTGCCGCGCGCCTTCCGTCCAGCCCAGACGTCCCTCCGGCGGCTCGGCTTCCTTCATGGGGTCCGAGTGCGGGCTCAGCAGGTAGAATTCGACCTCTGGCGCAACCACGGGTATCCAGCCGCTGGATTCGAATTTCGCCAGTACCCTTCGCAGCACACCGCGCGGCGACGTGGGCACTCGCGTCATGTCACGACGGTAGCAATCGAGAAACACCGATGCAGCAGGATCGGTCGCCCAGGGAACGGGCCGCAACGTTGTGGCATCCGGTACCAGCAGCATGTCGCGATCCTCGACATTGTTCGGGTCGTCGATGAAATCGCCCGAGACCGTCTGTGAAAAAATCGACTCCGGCATCTTCATTTCGCCGGTACCGAACTTGGCGGCCGGGATCACTTTGCCGCGTGCCGAGCCCGCCATATCCGGCACGAACGCCTCTACGTCCTCGATGCCTCTCTTCGTGAACCAGGGCTGAAAAACTTCGTCTTTACTCACTATTACACCTGCCGTTTGCCGGCACGCTCCCGGCACGCGTCACCGAATGCCTCGAACATCGCGCTCGAAAATTTGTTGCTGGTCGCTTTCCATTCCGGGTGCCACTGCACCGCCAGCGCAAACGCCGTGGCACCATCGACCGTGAAGGCCTCTATCAACCCATCGTCGGCCACCGCCTCGACCGTAACGTCGTCCGCCAGCCGTGCAATGCCCTGCCCGTGCAGGGAATTCACCATGACTTCCCCGGCGCCGGCGAGGCGAGCGAGCAAACCGCCCTCTACCAGCGTGACCGGGTGCGAGGGCCCGTACTGAACGTCCAGCGGATCGTCCGGGTTCTCCTTGTGGCTATGGTATCCGGCCACATCGCTTACCTTCTGGTGCAGCGTACCGCCAAGCACGACATTGAGTTCCTGGAATCCGCGGCAGATGGCGAACAGGGGCACGCCCGTTTCCAGCGCGTGCCGGGCAATCGGCAACGTGAGCGCGTCGCGGTGCGGATCGCGTAACGCATCAGGATCGTCGGACTCGCCGCCGTAATGCCGCGGTTCCAGGTCGCTCGGGCTGCCCGTCAGCAATACCCCGTCGACCTGGTCCACGAGTTCGTCGATAGCGAGGTCATCCGCTAGCACAGGGACGATCAGCGGGACCGCGTCTGCGGCCTCGATAACGGCCTTCAGGTATTTTTCCCCCGCCATGTGAAATGGATGGGGCTCGAGAACGCGACGATCCGCCGGCACGCCGATAATGGGTTTCGGGCGCATATGGGGACAAACCCCGGCACTCCTCTACGGTTTGAAGGCTAAAGGATACGCTAGGCGGTGCCGCCGAGTATAGATTGCAAGCGGCTCACTCGGCCGCCGCGGCGTCGGCCTGCCGCCCCCGCAGCCGCAAGACGACATAAAGGACAACGCCGCCGCCGAGCAGCGACACCCACGGCGGCACGCCGTAACCGCCCGGCACCGTGCCGATCACGATCGCAACGAGACCGACCAGCAATGCATACGGCAACTGGGTGCGGACATGTTCGATGTGGTTGCACCCCGACGCAATCGATGACAATACCGTGGTATCGGAGATCGGCGAGCAGTGGTCGCCCCAAACGGCACCGGCGAGAACGCAGGAGACAGACGAATAGAGAATGTGCATGTCGCCCGCCTCGGTCATGCCGTTGACGCTCATCACCGCCCACGCCAGCGGTATTACGAGCGGCACCAGGATGCCCATCGTGCCCCAGCTGGTCCCGGTCGCAAATGCCGTCACGCCCGCAAGCACGAATACGCCCGCGGGCACCCAGGCGGCGGGCATCGACTCGCCGAGGATGGTTATGAGGTAGCCCTTGGCGTTCAGCGCCGTGGTGACATCGGCCATGGACCATGCGAGCACCAGCACGATCATGCCGAACAGCGTGGCCCGCACACCGCCGTACCAGGCGTCCACGGTCTCATGGGTGGTCAGGATGCGTTGCCCTATGGACATCGCCGCCGCCGTCAGCGCGCCCATGAAGGACGCCCACATCATCGCCTTGTACGGATTCGCGTCGCCGATGATCTCCCGGATCGTTTCGCCGTCGCCCGTTGCGTAAAGGCCGCCGAGCAGCGCCACAACCAGGACGATGATTGGTATGAACGCGTTCACCGGACGGGGCGGCACGTCGGGCTTCGGCTCCAGCGTGTCTCCGCTCGCCGAATCCGCGCCGTCATCGCCGACTGAGAATACGTCGCCTTTGCGCGCGCGTACCTCCGCCGCGTACATCGGCCCCATATCGCGACCGGTAACCGCAACCATGAACACGAAGACGATCGCGAGGATCGGGTAAAAGCTGTAAGGGATCGACTGCAGGAAGATCGCATACGCCGGTACGTCGGCCAGTTCGCTGATGTCCTGCAGCGCTGCGTCGATCAGGCTGACTTCGTAGCCGATCCAGGTCGTGATCAGTGCGATGCTCACGACGGGCGCCGCCGTCGAGTCGACGATGTACGCGAGCTTTTCGCGGGAGATCTTCAGCTGATCGGTTATGGGCCGTGCGGTGTTGCCGACGACGAGCGTGTTCGCATAGTCGTCGAAGAAAATCATCAGCCCCATGAGCCATGCAGCCACCTGGGCGCCCATCGCGGTCTTTGCCCGGCTCACGACCATCTTCACGATGCTCATCATGCCGCCGTTGCGCGTGATAATGCCCACCATGCCCCCGATCATCATCGTAAACAGGATGATGGCCGCGTGATCGGGCTTCGCGACCGTGCTGGCGACAAACACCTCGAAGGATTCGAGCAGGCCGACGGCCGCTCCTTTCAGCGTAAACGAATTCAGCGCTGTCGCGCCGAGCCAGATCCCGAGCAGCAGTGCCGGCACGACGCTGCGGATAATCAGCGCAACGGCAATCGCCGTAAACGCCGGCAGCAATGAAACCCAGCCCGGCATTACGCGCAGCTCGACGGAACCGGTCTCCGCGCCCGCCGCGTAGTCAAGCGTGAAATGGCCGCTACCGCTAACGACCAGGTCTGCCAGCGTGGCCGTACCGGAGTCATCGGCCGTGGCCACAACACGTTTGCCGTCGAGCCGGGCCTCGACCGAATCCCCGGCCGGCGCGCCACTGATGACGATCTCGAACGGCACGTCGTCGAGCACGATGCCGGGAACATCGGCCTCGATGGCCGCCGCACCCGGTGCGCATGCAAACAAACCGAAGCCGACGCAAAGGCCGCGAATGATCCGGAAACGGGCGTACAGGTGCTTGATTATGATGTTCTTATTCCTGCCGCTTGTGATTTCCGGAATGTTAACATGCGATTTGTGGCGCAACGAAAGACAAATCCCCTGAAAGCCGAACTTGGCAGACTCCTGAAGGCGCAGCCCGATACCCTGTCCATGGAATTGCTGGTGGCCGACATGCACGGTTTCCTCAAGGGCAAGCGCATCCAGGCAGAGGACATGCAGAAGGTTTGCGATAACGGTTTCTCGATGTGCGCCGGCATCGTGTTGCTCGACGGGCTGGGCTACACGGTTCCCGGATTTCCCTTCGGCGAGGCGGACGGCGATCCCGACAGGGCGTGCCGGCTGGTGCCGGGCAGCATTGCGCCGGTGCCCTGGTCGGAGCGCCCGATGGCGCAGGCCATGTTCCGATTCCACGAGGAAGACGGCACGCCGTTCTTCGCGGACCCGCGAACCGTGCTGGAAAAGGCACTCGAGCCACTTCACAAGAAAGGCCTCAAGGTCGTCATGGCGACCGAACTCGAGTTCTACCTGCTCGACGCAGAGGCCGATACGCCGACACCGGGGACGCCGCGTGTGCCGGCCCTGGGCTTACCGCAACCGGGTACCCAGGTCTACAGTCACGACGACCTCTGGGAAGTCGAAGCGTTCCTCAACGATGTGTACGCCTGGTGCGAGGCCCAGGGCGTCCCGGCCGAATCGGCTATTTCCGAGTTTGCGCAAGGGCAATTCGAGATAAACCTGCGGCACGTCACCGATCCCGTTCTGGCCTGCGATAATTCGGTGCTTCTGAAGCGCATCGTCAAGGCAGCCGCGCGCAAGCACGGCTTCGTCGCGTGTTTCATGGCCAAGCCTTTCGAGGAAGAGAGCGGTTGCGGGCTGCACGTTCACATGAGCCTGGTGGACGAGAACGGCGTCAACTACTTCTCACAGGGTAAGGAAAAGATGGCCTCGCCGCCGTTCTCCGCAAGACTGCGGCACGCGGTCGGCGGCCTCCTCCAGACCATGCCCGAGAGCACGGCGATCTTCGCGCCCAACGCCAACTCCTACCGGCGGCTACGGCCGGAAATGTTTGCCCCGGTCGAACCGAACTGGGGCGTCAACCATCGCGCCGTTGCGGTGCGCGTGCCCATGTCGGACGAGAAGAACCTGCGCTTCGAACACCGCGTCTCCGGTGCGGACGCAAATCCCTATCTGGTCACGGCGGCTATCGCTGCCGGCGTACATCACGGGCTGACCAGCAAGTGCGATCCGGGTCGCATGGTCGAAGAAGGCGAGGTTGTTTCGCTCAAAACGCGGATTCCCGTCCGCTGGGATGCGGCGCTCGACAAGTTCTCGCGCAGCAAGGTCTTGCCGGTCTATCTCGGCAAGGACTACTGCCACTACTTCCTCGGCAACCGGCGCGCGGAATCCGCGGCATTTCACAATACGATCAGCCTGCTCGACTACGAGTGGTACCTGCGATCGGTCTAGTCGCGCGCTGGCGCAATGCTTGCCGCGTTGGGGCGCCGGGGATCGGAGGAACCCCTGAACACGCCGTCCTTGTAGGCAACCGTCTGCAGGCTGCCCATGGACCATTGCGTTGCCGCGATCTTGTGACCGCGGGCCTCGAGTATCCGGATCGTGTCCGGACTGAATCCCGACTCTAGCTGCAACAGATCGGGGAGCCACTGGTGATGCATGCGCGGCGCCGCTTCGGCCTCCGCGATGTTCATGCCGTGATCGATGACGTTGACGATCATCTGCAAAACCGTGGTGATGATGCGGCTGCCGCCCGGGCTGCCGGTCGCGAACCACGCCTCGCCATCGTTCAGCACGATCGTTGGCGTCATCGAACTGAGCGGCCTCTTGCCGCTCTCGATCTCGTTCGCTTTGTGACCTATCAGGCCATACGCATTCGGCACGCCGGCTTTCGCCGAAAAGTCGTCCATCTCGTTGTTGAGCAGGAAGCCTGCGCCGGTGACCGCGATCCCCGAGCCGAAGGAAAAGTTCAGCGTCGTCGTGTTGGAGACCACGTTGCCCTCGCGATCGATGACCGAGTAGTGGGTAGTGTCGGGACTCTCGTACGCGGGCGGCACGCCCGGCGCGACGTCGGAGGACGGCCGCGCCTGCTCCAGGTCGATGCCCGCCGCAAGTTCCCTGGCATAGGCCTTGCTCATGAGCCACTCGACCGGGACGTCGTAATAGTCCGGGTCGCCGAGGTGCTTGCTGCGGTCGGCGTAGGCAAGGCGCGCGGATTCTGCCAGCACGTGCACCGCGTCGGCGCTGCCGGATCCGAACTCGTCCATCGGGAAATTTTCAAGAATGTTCAACATCTGCACGATGTGGATGCCGCCCGAACTCGGCGGCGGCATCGTGAGGACCTCGTAACCGCGATAAGTACCGCGTGCCGCGTCGCGAATCGCGGGCTCATAGGCAGCGAGCGACCCGGCATCGACCAGCCCGCCATGCTTTTCCATTTCAGCGACGATTTTTTTCGCAATCTCACCCCTGTAGAACGCATCAGGGCCATCGTTGGCGATCGCCTCCAGCGTATCGGCAAGATCCGGCTGCATGAAGCGCTCGCCCGGCCCGTACGGTTCGCCACCCGGCTTGTAAAAATAACGGCAGGCCGCCTCGAAACGGCACAAGCGCTCCTTCCGTGAGGCCAGCAATCCGGCAAGATCGTAGGTGACTTCGAAGCCGTCGCGGGCCAGCCGGACGGCCGGTTCGACGACGCGCTTCCACGGCAATCGCCCGTAGTCCTGGTGCGCACGCCAGAGGCCGGCCACGGTCCCCGGCACGCCGGCGGACAGGTGGCTGAAACGAGCCTTATCCTTGTCGACGTTGCCATCGCCGTCGAGAAACATATCGCGAACGGCGCGCACGGGCGCTGCCTCGCGATAGTCGATCGCAACCGTCTCGTCCGAGCCGGCATCGTGCACCAGCATGAAACCACCGCCGCCGAGGTTACCCGCGCGCGGCAACGTCACGGCCAGGGCGAAACCGACCGCTACCGCGGCGTCGACAGCGTTGCCACCGTCGGCGAGCACCTGTGCGCCGACTTCAGTTGCGTGTGCGTTTTGCGACGACACCATGCCGTTGGCCCCGAAAACCGGGTGCCGCAGGTCACTGTAGCGAACGATTGGCACATCGCTCGACTGCGCAAGAGCGAAAGTCAGCGGCAAAAAGGAGGCTGCGAGAAAGGTAATCAGTTTACGCATCGCGAATCGTTCCGGCCTTTGATGTAGTCCGCGATCAAAACACAGCAACCGCTGCGAGACAATCCGGCTCAGGGCAGAACGGCCTTGAAAATAAAGAAGAACAGGATCGCGAGGAACGCGCCTGCGGGAATCGTAATCACCCACGAAACAAAAATTCGCGTCACGACTCGCAGATCGATTGCCTCGATTCCGCGCGCAAGGCCTACGCCGAGCACCGCACCGACGAGAGTGTGCGTGGTGGAGATGGGTATGCCCGTACCGGATGCGATGACAATCGTCGTCGCCGCGGCGAGCTCGGCGGCAAACCCGCGACTCGGTGTCAGCTGAGTGATTTTTCTGCCGACCGTCGCAATCACTCGAATACCGTAAGTGGCGAGCCCGATCACGATGCCGCCGCCGCCCAGCATGAGTACCCAGAGAGGTAACGAGGCTTTCGCGGCGACCGCGCCGGTACTGGCCACGCTGATCACGGCTGCGAGGGGCCCGATCGCATTGGCCACGTCGTTCGATCCGTGTGCAAAAGCCATGGAACATGCGGTAACCACCATCAATACGCCGAATACTTTCTCTACGGTGTAGAAGTGATCTTTCTTCTCGATCTTGGGGTCCGGTTGGATCCGCTTGATCGCAATGGCCCCGATTACTGCGATGACGACTGCGATGGAGATCGCCAACAGGTACGAATCGCCGATAGAAATTTCGAGCCCGACGTGTTTGAGACCTTTGAGGATCGTAACCAGCGTGATAGTGAAAGCGGCGAGGAAGATGTACACGGGCACAAAACGCTTGGCACGCGCCAGCGGGTCATCCTGCCGCAGGATCAGCCTCTGCACGCTCAGATAGATCAGAAAGGCGATGAATCCCGCGGTAAGCGGCGAGACGACCCAGCTCATGACGATCGTGCCGACTTTTTCCCAGCGGACCGCGTCTACGCCGATGCCTACCGCGGCGAAACCCACGATCGCGCCCACGATGGAGTGGGTCGTCGAAACCGGCCAGCCCTTGTGCGATGCCAGGAACAACCACGTGCCGGCTGCGAGCAGCGCGGCCAGCATGCCGTAGACGAGCAACTCGGGCGTTTCCCCCAGAAGTTCGGCATCCACTATGCCCTTGCGGATCGTCGACGTAACCTCGCCGCCCGCCAAAACTGCGCCGAGAAATTCGAATACCGCGGCAACGAGGATCGCCTGCTTGATCGTGAGCGCCTTGGAACCCACCGATGTCGCCATCGCGTTGGCAACATCGTTCGCGCCGATTCCCCAGGCCATGAAAAGGCCGAACACTGCCGCGAGGACGATATAAATCGTGGCTGCTTCCATGAATATGCCCCCGGGGACCGCTCCCCGTTATTCTTGCTTATTAGTGGGAGAGCAATAGCTCGAGTCGGCGGCCGACACGTTCGGCCATGTCCGCAATTTCCCCGGTCAGTTCGATGACCTGGTACATGAAAACGGCATCGACGGGCTTCAGCGTGTCTTCTATCTCGTAGAGCGCTGCCCGTAATTCGGCCTGCTTGTCGTCGGTATCGGTTTCGATCCTGTCGAGCTCTTCAATGAGCCCCTCGACAAGGTTGACCTCGGCACCCCGGAACCCGGCCGTAAATAACTCGTCGAGTTCGCGCACGCTCTTGCGCGCCTGCTTGGTGGCGTCGATATTGCGATCTACGAAATCGAGGAATTGCCCGGCAAGCGGCTCCGGAAATTGCATGCGGCGGCCCATTACAATCCCGGATACGTCCTTTGCAAGGTTCGCAATCATGTCCTGCACCAGCAGCAGCTCGAGCAGGTCCTCGCGTGGAACGGGCATGAACAGGCTTTTCGGCAGATTCAGTCGAATCTCTTTCTTCAGATTGTCGGCTTCGTGTTCGAGGGCTTCGATCTCGCTGCGGACCTCTGCCGCCGTTTCCCAGTCTCCGCTGACCGCCGCTGAGAAAAACGGCCGCAGTTTCTTGGCACATCGATGCGCGACTTCGATGTGCTTCTCGAGCGGCATCACTGGTGATGCACCGAAAATATTGGCCAACACGTTTGCCATATCGGTCCCTTGAGCGGTTCTTTTTGGCGCGTCATCGTACCACAGCCCGCCGCCGTTCCTGCACCGGAATTGCCGCAGTCAATGACGAAACCTGTCGGGTCGATTCGCCGCCCTCGCATGATAAACTTCGCGCCCCCGGATAGCTGCAATTGGCAGAAGATATGGCTTACTGGCTGATGAAATCCGAACCCGATGCCTACAGCATCGACGACCTGGAACGCGATGGCCGCGAGATGTGGGACGGTATCCGCAACTACCAGGCCCGCAACATGATGCGCGACGATATGCGCATCGGCGACAAGGTCTTCTTCTATCACTCCAACTGCAAGGAACCGGGCATCGTCGGCATCATGAAGGTCGCCAGCAAACCCTACGCGGATCCCACGCAGTTCGACCCGGAGTCGAAGTACTGTGATCCCAAAAGCAGCGAGGAAGACCCGCGCTGGATCCTCGTTGACGTCGACTTCGTGCGCAAGCTCTCGCGGCCGATAACGCTCGCCGAACTCAAAGCGCAGGACGGGCTCGACGGCATGGTCCTGCTGCGCCGCGGCAACCGCCTGTCCATAATGCCCATCGAGAAGAAACACTGGGACCTGATCCTCGGCCTGGAATAAATGGCGCAGCGCAAGATAGTCCTGAGTGCCCTGTTGCTCGCCCTCGTCGGCGGTGTTGCATACATGAATACACCCCCGGCACTCGTCAATGCTGCGGTAGCTCCGCAACTGCCAAGCGACATCGAGGCCTGGCTGGCCGATAGCGAGCAACAGGTGGCGTCGCAATACGCGCTGATACCCGAGACCGAGAAGCGCGTGACCTGGTACGGTCAGCCGGGGGAACGTACGGCCTACGTGGTAGTGAACCTGCATGGCTTTTCCGCCACGCGCCAGGAAACGGCGCCGCTGGCCGAGCGCGTCGCCAAGTCGCTCGCCGCAAACCTGTTCGAAACACGGCTTGCCGGTCACGGTCACCTGGAGCGGCCGATGGATGCCGTGCGGGCTGAGCATTGGCTCGCCGATGCCGCCGAGGCGCTTGCGGTCGGCGCGCGGCTGGGCGAGAAGATCGTCGTAATCGGGACCTCGACCGGCGGCACTTTGGCGCTCGCGATGAGCGATCACCCGACTGCGCGGACCGTATCTGACATCGTGCTGATATCGCCGAACCTGCAGCCCAGGGATGGCAAGGCCGGCTGGCTGACCCGGCCCGCAGGTCCGCTGATCGCGAGACTCGTTGCCGGTGATACCCGGAGCTGGGACGCGCACAACGAGCTGCAGGCACGCTACTGGTCGACCAGTTATCCGATCGAGGCTGCCGTGGAAGTGATGCGTCTCGTCGATCTGCTCAATTCACGCCTGCCCATGCAGCTCGAGCAGAACCTGCTGGTGCTCCAGTCGCCGCAGGACAAAGTCGTATCGGCGCAAGCCACGCGACAGGCATTCGAGCGAATAAGCGCGCCCCGCAAACGATTCATCGAGATCGAGGACGCGGAGGATCCGAGCCACCACGTACTCGCGGGCGACATCCTCGCGCCCAACAGCACCGGCAGAATCGCGGCCGCGATTGTGAATTTTGTCGCGGGGCCCTAGCTCGCGCCGATGCGATCGTACAGTTCGGGGGAACGCTCCAGCGCGAGCATGATCACGAGGTCCCCGGGTTGCGCCCAGGCGAGCGCCGAATCGAACGACTCGATTTCCTCGTCGTTGTGCTCTATCTGGTCGTCGCGCGCGCCGCAATTCAGAAGCTCGTCTCTTATAAGGCCGTAGACCTCACCCGGGCCTCGCCCGCGGTAGTAATGCGCGAGTTCCGAGACGATGACGCGATCGAGTCCTTTTTTCCAGGCGTTGCGCGCCAACTCCCGAATGAGATCGTCGGGCCGGTCGCCGGCCTGCGCAAAGCAAAGCACCTTGCGTTCGCCCTGCATTGCCGCTGCCATGTCGAGCAGGGCCTCGATCGCCTGCGGATTGTGCGCGAAGTCGATGATGACCTTGAAGCCATCGACTTCGAAGACGTTGCCGCGTCCCGGATTCTCTTCCTGGGTCATGGTCGTCAGGCCGCGGCGGATGTCCGCCATCGATACGCCCATGGCCGCGGTCAGCGCCGCTGCGGCAAGCGCATTCGCGGTGTTGTGGCGGGCGGCACCATTCAAAGTGATCGGTATGTCGGCCGCGCTGCAAAGAGGTTCGCGAGTCTCACCCTCGATCTTCACCAGTTCGCCGCCCTGCTGGACATATGCCGTGCCGCCGCCGCTGGTGTGCGACAGGACGACCGGGTTGCCGGGATCGAGCGAGAACCAGGCCAGGGTTCCCGGGTAATCGCGGGCGCTGCCGACGAGCCTGGCATCGTCGGCGTTCAGGATCAGCGTGCCGTTGTCGCGCACCGCACGGCTCACGATCCACTTGATGTCCATCAGCTCGTCGAGACTGCGCGAACCGAAATCGCCGAGATGATCGCGGCCAATGTTGGTTATGACCGCCGCGTTTGCCGCGTATACGCCGAGACCGCGGCGCAGGAGCCCACCGCGCGCCGTCTCGAGTATTGCTGCGTCGACGTCCTTGTGGCGCAGGACAGTGCGCGCGCCGCCCGGCCCGGACCAGTCGTCGCGGTCGATGACTTCGTTGTTGACCGCGATATAGTCCGTGGAACTCATGCCCACCGTGTAGCCCGCGGCGCGCAGGATATGCGTTGCCAGCCTGACGGTCGTGGTCTTGCCGTTGGTACCGGTAACGAGCGCCGTCGGCACGTCGCGGAAAAGGTCCCAGTCAAGCGAATGCGGATCGGGAAGCTCGCGCACCGGCCAGGTCTGTGAGTGCCTGCCGAGCCCGAGGGAAACCTCGTCGTCATCCCAGAGCATCGTGACGCCGCGTGCCGTGGCCCGGGCTTCGAGTTCCGCGAGCGCGGGGTTTGCCTCTTCCGCAATCGCGTCGCGGATCTCCTCCAGCGCTTTCGAAAAGTCGGGCGCGTCGGCGCCATCGAGTTCGTGGTCGCAGGCCGACCACGCCCACTCGTTGACTGCCGATGCCGCGTACAGCGCGTCGATTGGTGCCGTGAATGCCAGGCTGACGCCTCCCTCGAGACTCGCCGTCGCAAACTCGGCATCATTCCAGCCGAGTTCGGCCAGCATGCGGCCGACGTGCTTTTTCCAGGCCGGAACCAGGCGCTCCGCCTCCTCTGCGGAACAGGCCACGTCGAGGATGCTGCCGTAGCTATCGAACAGCAGGCTCGGCCCGGTCAATCTGCGCGCATCGAGAAACTGCATCATTCCGCCCTGGTTCGGCAGGCCCTAGTCTGCTTCTTCCCTTGCGATGCGGACGCCGCGCTCATCGCTGATCAGCTCGATTTTGGCGTCGAAGGTGAAATCTTCGGTTTCCGGAAGCTCGAGGGTTACCGGCGCCTTGCTCTTCACCTCCTCGCCGTGCGCGCCCGAGTTGAAATAGATGATCTGTTTCCAGGTGCGCTTGACGTTGTCGCCGAGCACCAGCACCAGGTCGCCGGGCGCCGCCATTTCGAGCGCGCGCAGCGTCGCCTCCTGCTCGTCGGGAATCACCTCGATGGTATCTGCGGATACGTCGTCTTCGAGGAGCCTGTCCTTGAGCATCACGGGTACCTCGTCCGGTCCGCGGCCGCGCGGATTGTCGTCGCGACGGCAGATGTAGTGGTCGAATCGTCCGGCGGCAGTAGCCGCGATGTCCCGGATGTCCTGGTCGCGGCGATCGCCGGGTGCCGCGAGCACAATGATGCGACGGCCGTCCACGTCGAACCGGTCGACGACGTCGCAAATAGCCTTCACCGCGGCAGGATTGTGAGCGTAGTCGAGCATCACCCTGAAGGGATGTTCGTCGTAGATGTTCATGCGGCCGGGTGCCTGGAAGAAGGTCGTATCGAAGGTGCGCAGGCCGTGGCGGATATCTTCCAGGCCGACGCCCATGTTGTACGCGAGGGCGGCCGCAAACATGGCGTTCTGCACGTTGTGCATGGCGCGGCCTTCGATCGTAGCGGGAATCAGGTGCGTCCACAGTAGCGGTGTGTGCGTCTCGCCATCGTAGATCGTGATCATGTGACCGTTCATCGCCTGTTCGAGCACGAACGCCTGCCCGCCCGCATTGATGTGCTGCTTTACCAGTGCGTGCGACGGGTTCATGGTCACATAGGAAAGGCGGTTCGCATCGGTGTAGTCCGCCATCTGCAGGCAGAGGGGATCGTCCGCGTTCAGCACGGCCGCGTCCGTCGCTATCTCGACCGGCACGCGCTTGACCTCCGCGAGCTGCTCGATGGTGTCGATGCCGCGCAGGCCGAGATGATCGGCGGACACGTTCAGGCAGGCGGTAACGTTACAGCGCTCGAATCCAAGACCGCTGCGCAACATGCCGCCGCGCGCCGTCTCCATGACGGCCGCGTCGACCGAAGGATCTCGCAGGATCATCTGAGCCGACTTCGGGCCGGTCATGTCGCCCGAGACACTAAGCTTGCCGTCGATATAGACGCCGTCGGTCGAGGTCAGTCCGACCGTGAATCCGGAAAGCTTCAGAATGTGCGCCAGCATCCGCGATGTCGTCGTCTTGCCGTTGGTGCCCGTGACTGCGGCGATCGGCACGCGGGTCGGCGCGCCGGGCGGAAACAGCATGTCGACGACGGCGCCGCCGACGTCACGCGGCGTGCCTTCGCTCGGCGCAACGTGCATGCGAAAGCCCGGACCGGCGTTGACCTCGCAGATCGCGCCGCCGGCTTCGCGGTAGGAAAGCGTAATGTCCTTGGTCAGGAAATCGACGCCGCCGATGTCGAGACCGATGGCGCTTATTGCGCGGATCGCCATCTCCCGGTTGTCGGGGTGAATGGTGTCGGTGACGTCGATGGCCGTGCCGCCCGTCGAAAGGTTTGCGGTGGAGCGCAAATAGACGACCTCGTCCTTCGCCGGCAGCGTGTCCCTGTCGTAGCCGATCTTCTTCAGCAGGCGCTCAGCCTGGTGATCGAACTCGAGACGCGTCAGCACTTTTTCGTGACCGACACCACGGCGCGGGTCTTCGTTGACGATGTCCACGAGCTGTTCGATGGTGTGGCGACCATCACCCACGACGTGTCCGGGCTCGCGCTTGGCCGCGGCGACGAGCTTGCCGTCGATAACGAGGAGGCGGTGATCGTAGCCCTCGATGTGGCTCTCCACGATAACTGTCCGGCCGTGTTCCTGAGCTTTCTCGAACGCAACTTCGATCTCTTCAGCCGTCTTCAGGTTGATCGACACGCCGCGGCCGTGATTCCCGGCGAGCGGTTTCAGGACCACCGGGAAACCGATGGCCTTCGCCGCACGCACCGCATCGCTACGGCCGCGAACGAGGCGCTGCTCGGGCACCGGAAGCCCGAGGTCGCGCAGGATACCGTTGGTTTCTTCCTTGTCGCCGGCAAGTTCCACGGCGATGTTGCCGGTTTTGCCGGTCGTCGTCGCCTGGATGCGTTGCTGGAAGCGGCCGTGCCCGAACTGCACGAGGCTGTAACGATTGAGCCTCAGCCACGGGATGTCCCGCGACTCCGCCGCGCGCACCAGCGAGGCGGTGCTGGGTCCCAGGGCCCGCGCCTGCGCGTAACGGATAAAGCTGTCGCGCTCTTGTTCAAAGTCCCAGTCGGACGGCGGTGCGTCGTCGGGCTTTATTTCGTCCGGCAACAGGCTCAGTAACAGATTCAGCGCAAGCGCGCTGGCCTCGCGACCAACCGCTTCGTCCTTGTACTGGAACACCATGTTGTAATGGCCCGGTTCTCCCTCGATCGACCGCGTGCGGCCGTAGGTAACGGGCGAACCGGCGACGTTTTGTAATTCGATCGCCACGTGCTCCATGACGTGTCCCAGCCAGGTGCCTTCATCCTCGCGCAGGCGCCGCACGAATCCGCCCGGCTCCTTGTAAGAGCAACCGTGTTCATCCAGGCCCGGCAGTACCTCGAGCAACGGCTCGATAAAAGCTTCACCGAGCCGGCCGGTCGGCCACGCCTCGAGCTCACCGAGGTCGATGATGTGACGAATGACCCTGAAGTGGGCCCAGATATTCGGACCAACATAGACGTTGGTACTGACGATTTTCATTGTTGTAGTCCTGTCGTGCCGCTATCCGGCGAGCGTGGCTCTTGCCTCTCGGGTCACCGCGTCGAAGTGCCCGCCCGCGATCAGGATGTGCAGCTTTACACCGATCAGGCTCACGGGGTCCCCTCGGCGAGCCTGGTCCATGGAAGAATAACTCAGTTCTGTCGGGTCGATGACCGTAATACCGCCGCTGCCGACGACATCGAGCTGTTCGTCGGGGCGTATGAACGCGGCCGTGTCTTCGTCCAGGCCGAGGCCGACCGCAAACGGGTTATATGCCAGCGCCGTGAGCAGGCGCCCGAGACGGTCTCGCTCACGGAAATGCTGATCAATGATGAACTTGTTGGTCAGGCCCAGTCCGGGCGCCATCGTCACCATGTCGGGATGCGGCGTGCTGCCCTCGATGCCGCCCGCAATCATGTGTTCGGGCATGAATGCCGCTCCCGCTGACGTCCCGGCCACATGCATTCCCGCGACGTTGCGCCGCCGGATACGCTGCGCGACCTCGGTGCCGCCGATGGTCGTCGACAGGCGCAGCTGGTTACCGCCGGTCATGAAGACACCGTCCGATTTGTCGATATACTCGAGTTCGCTGCTTGACTGGCAATCCTCCCGGGTCTCGAATTCGAGCACCCTGGCGTGCTTCACACCGAGCCTGCGGAAAAGCTTTTCGTAGTTGCGGCCGGTATCCTCGAGTTCGCTCGCGGTCGGGATGATACTGATGCGCGAGTCTTTGCCGCCGCAGATTTCGACGAAACGATCCAGGATTTCCGGGTCGTGCAGCTTCTCTTCGCCGCCGCCGATAGGGATGATGTATCCGCGGTCTTCGCCGCTTGCTTGAGTGGACGGGCTCATTAAAACACTTGCTGGGAACGGGCCGGTATTGTACACGACGACCATGACTGAATTGCCACTCGGAAAAACCACTAGCCATCCCGACCGCTACGCGCCGGATACGCTTTGCCGCATCGAAAGGGCAGACAACCGCGGCCGCATCGGCCTCGGCGGCGCGCTGCCATTTTCGGGCGTCGACATCTGGAACGCCTGGGACCTGACCTGGCTGGACAAGCGAGGGCAGCCACAGACGGCCACTGCGGAGATTCGCATCCCCGCGGATTCGGCCGGCATCGTCGAATCGAAGTCGATGAAGCTCTACCTGGGCTCGTTTGCCATGTCCGAGCATGCATCGCCCGCTGCCGTGCGCGACCTCATCGCATCGGATCTCGGCAAGTGTGCCGGTGCGGCCGTGGCGGTCCGGATCGACACGCTGGGCGATAGCCAGGGTCGCGCCCTGCAGCGGCTGCCCGGTGAGTCGCTCGACCGTATCGGGGCCGACTGCAGGGAGTGGGAGGTCAATGCGGACCTGCTGCGCGCCGATGCGGATACGGTGGTTAGTGAGGACCTGTATTCCGACGCATTGCGAAGCCTCTGCCCGGTGACGGGGCAGCCGGACCTGGGCAGCGTGCTGATTTGCTACGAGGGGCCGAGGATCGAGCGCGCGTCGCTTCTGCGCTATATCGTCTCGTATCGCCAGCACCAGGATTTTCACGAAAACTGCGTCGAGCGCATGTTCGTCGACATCGTCGAACGTTGTGGCGCGGCGAAACTGACCGTGTACGCGCGTTACCAGCGGCGTGGCGGAATCGATATCAACCCGTTCCGTTCGAATTTCGAGGATACGCCGAGAAACCTGCGTCTCTGGCGGCAGTAGTCCGTGACCCGCCCCCGGGCCTAGTCGAGATCCTCGGGATCCAGCCTGTGACCCCAGCCCTTCTTCGCCTCGAGGTAGCGACGATTCGCCTCGGTCACGCCCATGACGTGCTTGACCGGCGTAACGTCATTGAGGCCGTGTGCAGCGAGATCGTCGAGTTTTTTCGGATTGTTGGTCAGCAGGCGAAACGGCTTCTCGCCGTAGAAGTATCGAATCAACGTCGCCGCGTCGCTGAAGTCCCGGGAGTCGTCGGGCAGGCCGAGTGAGCGATTCGCTTCGTAGGTGTTTTCGCCCGCATCCTGCAAAAGGTAGGTCGCTGCCTTGGCCCAGAGGCCAATTCCCCGGCCCTCGTGGCCCGACATGTAGACCACCATGCCGCCCTGCTCGTCGTCAGCAATGGCCGCCAGCGCGTGCTGCAGCTGCGGCCCGCACTCGCAACGCTCCGAGCCGAATACATCGCCGGTCAGGCAGCTCGAGTGCACGCGTATCAGCGGCTTCGTCCATGAGTCCGGGTCGCCGATCACGAGTACACAGTTCACGGCCATCGATGAAGCGAGATTGGCAAATAGCGATTGCGTGTGCTCTGCCCGCAGTTGATCCGCAAGCTCCTGGACCCTGGACAACTCCGTGTTGCGGACGCAGGCATACCAGGTGACGTTCAGTCGCAGGCCACCCAGCGTGAGCGGCAACGGGATGGGCCCAAGGATGCTGATGGCCTGGCCGCCGCCCTTCTCGTCCGGATCGAGCTTTCGCCCTTCCCGGTCGACGCGGATCAGCTTGCCCTCCGCAACCAGTCGCTCGCGAACGTCGGGATCGAGGTAGGTAAACATGGGGCCGCATTATGACGGACTGGGCAGGCCGCGGGAATCGCCGCGGACGGCGCCTCGAAAAAGCTTGCTGACCTCCTGGTCATTAATTATACTTACTGACCAATGAGTCAGTAAGGCATCGGCATGGGTCGGCCGCGTTATCAGCGCCGCAAGGAGGACCGCCCGCAGGAAATCGCGGAGGCGGCATTTGCCGCATTCGCCGAGAAGGGCTTCACGGCAACCAAGGTCGAGGACGTCGCCAGGCGGGCCGGCGTCAGCAAGGGCCTCCTGTATCTCTACTTCAAGACCAAGGAGGAGCTGTTCAAGGCGGTTATCCGCGGCGTCGTCACGCCGCGTGTCGACGAGCTGACCCGCACGCTGGACGACTCGGAACTCAGCGCCGAAGCCTTTATCCGCGGACCCCTGCTCACATTCTTGAAGCGCCTGCCCGGCTCGCCCGCGAGCGTCGTCATCCGCCTGATGATCTCAGAGGCGCCGAAGCACCCTGATCTCGTCGACTACTACTGGGAAAATGTCGCATCGCGCGGGCTCGGCGCGCTCCGGCAACTGCTCGAGCGCGGGGTCGCGAACGGCGAATTCCGCGAGAGTGCGGTCAATGAACTGCCGCAGCTTTTCATCGCCCCGGTCATGATGTCGATCGTCTGGGGCATCGTATTTGCGGATCGATCGCTCGACACCGACAAGCTGATCGAAACGCACGTAGACATGATTCTCGCCTACATCAGGGCATAACCGGAGCAAACGGATGCGTCCACGCAATCTCTTCGTCGCCGGCCTCGCAGCAATGTCGCTTGCGGCGTGCGACAACCCGGACAACCTCAATGTGGTCGTCGGCGAACTGGCATCCGACCGGATCGAACTCATCGCGGAGGTAAACGAACCGATACTCGAGATCCTCGTCGCGGAGGGAGAACCTGTGACCGCAGGCCAGCTCATCCTCCGCCAGGATGACACGCGAGCCAGCGCACGCCTGCGCGAGGCCGAAGCCGCCGTCGGGCAGGCACAGGCAAGGCTCGACGAACTGGTGCGCGGTCCGAGGCAGGAACAGATCGCCCAGGCCCGTGCCAACCTGGCCGGCGCCAACCGCGACATCGAATTCCGGCGCACAGAGTTCCTGCGGGCGAAAGATCTGCTGAAAAAGGAACTCGCTTCCCCGCAAACGCGCGATCGAGCAAAAGCCGAACTCGACGCCGCGGAAGCAAACGTGGAACTCCGGCGTGCGCAACTCCAGGAGCTGCTCGCAGGCACCACGGTCGAAGAGCTCGCCCAGGCGGAGCAGTCCTTGTTGCAGGCGCAGGCGAGGCGCGACAGCGCGACCGTGGACGTCGAGCGTCACCGGCTTGTGGCCCCGGTCAACGGGGTATTCGACAGCCGTCTGTTCGAGCCTGGCGAACGTCCCCCGGCCGGGCAGCCGGTGGCCGTGATGCTGGGCGGCAGCCAGCCGTACGCCAGGATTTACGTCCCGGAACGCCTGCGCGCCCGCGTGCGGCCCGGAACCGATGCGCGCGTAGCCATCGACGGAACCGGCGCGCCTCTCGCCGGACGGGTCCGCTGGGTTGCGCACGAGGCGGCGTTTACACCGTATTTTGCGCTAACGGAGCGGGACCGTGGCCGGCTCACCTATCTCGCGAAGGTGGATATCGAGGAACAGCAGGAACGGCTTCCGGACGGGGTGCCGGTCGAGGTGAAACTGCTGTTGCCGGACGGCGGCCCGTGAACCGGGAGTTCGCGATCGAGGCACGTGGGCTCACCAAGCGTTTCGGCGATCTCGTCGCCGTCAGCCAACTCGACCTGGACGTGCCGCGCGGAGAGATATACGGCTTCCTCGGGCCGAACGGCTCGGGCAAGTCGACAACGATACGCATGCTCTGTGGCCTGCTGATGCCCAGTGACGGCAATGCCGTGGTCCTCGATACCGAGGTGCCCGGCGATGCCCGGCGGCTCAAGCCGAGAATCGGTTACATGACGCAGAAGTTTTCGCTGTTCGGTGACATGACCGTTCTCGAAAACCTGCAGTTCATCGCCGACATCTACTCGTACCCGCGCCGCGAACGCGCCGCACGCGTCGAGGAACTGCTCGAGCGTTACGACCTTCACGCCCAGCAGGGGCAGCTCGCCGGAACCATGAGCGGTGGCCAGAGGCAGCGCCTCGCCCTCGCCTGCGCCGTGCTGCATCGCCCGGAGTTGCTGCTGCTCGACGAGCCAACGAGTGCGGTCGACCCGCAAAGCCGGCGCGATTTCTGGGCGGCCCTGTTCAGGCTGGCCGAAGCCGGCACGACGATTCTTGTATCCACCCATTACATGGACGAGGCCGAACGCTGCCATCGGCTCGCGATCCTCGATCGCGGCGTCAAGGTCGCGGACGGCACACCAGCGGAGCTGCAGGCAAGCACCGGCATGCATGTCGTCGAGGTCATTGCGAGCGACCCGTATCACGCTCAGGTCGTGATCGCAAAGATCCCGGAGGTCGTGAGCGTGACCCAGCTCGGCGTGAGGTTGCGCGTGCTCATACCGGAAGCTCACGACAACCCGACAGCAACCGTGGACGCGGTGTTACGCAGCGCGGGTCTGGACGCACAAGCGTCGCTGTCTTCGGCAACGCTCGAAGACGTCTTCGTCGCGGTCACACTGAAACCCCGGAGGCAGGCCGCATGAAGTCCCTGTCCCGGATCTTCGCCATACTCCTCAAGGAAGTGCGTCAGCTGCGCCGGGATCGGCTGACGTTCGGCATGGTCGTGGGCCTGCCCGTCATGCAAATGCTGTTGTTCGGCTACGCCATCAATACGGACGTGCGCAACCTGAAGACGGCGATCGCTGACCAGGCGGACACCCATCTCTCGCGCCAGTTCGTCGCCGAGCTGGCGCAGACACAGGTCGTCGATATCGTCGGTGGCGTGAACTCCCCGCGGCAGCTCGAGGCCCTCCTGCGCGAGGGCTCGATTTCGATCGGCGTCCATATTCCGCACGACTTCGATCGCCGTATCGTCGATCGGACCCGCGCCGCATCGCACCTCCTTGTCGACGGCAGCGATCCCACGATCCTGGGCGTCGCGAACCAGCTGCGCGCCATGCCGTTCGGCTTCGATGCGGGCGATGCCGGCCCGGCGGCGCAGGTGATCGAAGTGCGGCCGTACTACAACCCGGAGCGGCGAACGCCGGTCAATATCGTGCCCGGACTCATGGGCGTGATCCTCACGATGACGATGATCCTGTTCACGGCCGTCGCAATCGTCCGGGAACGCGAGCGCGGCAATCTGGAATTGCTGATCAATACGCCCGTAAGCTCGGCGGAACTCATGATCGGCAAGGTCGTCCCCTACATCCTGATCGGCATGCTGCAGCTCGCACTTATCCTGGCTGTCGGGCGGCTGCTATTCGACGTCCCGGTGCGCGGCAGCATCGTCGACCTGTACCTCGCTGCTTTTGCGTTTATCGCTGCCAACCTCGCTCTCGGGCTCTTCATATCGACCGCCGCCCGCACGCAGTTCCAGGCCATGCAGATGACGATCTTCATCTTCCTGCCATCGATACTGCTGTCGGGTTTCATGTTCCCGTTCGAAGGCATGCCGCTGGTCGCACAATGGCTCGGCGAAGTCCTGCCGAATACCCACTTCATCCGCCTCACGCGCGGCATCATGCTCCGCGGAGCCTCCATAGGCGACCTGTACCGGGATGTCGGCTACCTGCTCGGATTCGCGCTCGTAGCGATGACGGGTGCCGCATTGCGCTTCACGAAGCGGCTCGACTAGAGACCCCTCACCGGGGCCCCAAATGGCGCGCAAAAACTCGCAATATCCCGCCCGTTCTGGTCCAATCGGTGCGGCGGGAACTCCAGACTGTATACTTCGACGCTAATTTTCAGAAAACAGACATTCCGGGAAGCATGAACCAACAATCCGAGCAAGCAGCGACCGTTTTTGTCGTCGACGATGACCCGGCGATACGGTTCGCAATGCAGGCCCTCATGGACTCCGTGAACCTCAAGCACGAGATTTATGGATCGGGCGACGAATTTCTCGAGCAGGTGACCGAGGAGCGCCCGGGGTGCCTGGTACTCGACATCCGCATGCCGGGGCTCGGCGGTCTCGAGCTGCAGGAAGAACTACTGAAGCGAGGAACCAGCCTGCCGGTAATATTCATCACCGGGCACGGCGACGTCCCCATGGCCGTCGAGGCAATGCAGAAAGGAGCCGTCGACTTCATCCAGAAACCGTTCCGGGACCAGGACCTGCTCGACCGGATTCGCGAGGCACTGAAGACAGATCAGGAGCGGCGCGAAGAACAACAGCAACATGCCGAGGTCGAGGAACGCATTGCGCGCCTGACGAATCGCGAACGCGAGGTGTTTGACCTCGTCGTCACGGGCAAGCCCAACAAGGTGATCGCATACGAACTCGGTGTCAGCCAGCGGACAGTCGAGATACACCGCGCGCGCGTAATGGAGAAGATGCAGGCGAGATCACTTGCCGATCTCGTCAAGATGCACATACATCAGGAGTAACGCGCCCTGCGCTCCTCCTCGAGGCGCGCACAGTCGATGCAGTGATTTGCGTAAGGATGGGCATCGATCCTGCCGGGCTCGATCTCGGTCCCGCACTCGACGCAGATCCCGTATTCGCCGGCCTCCATGCGTTGCAGTGCAGCAGAAATATTCCGAAGTTCCGCACGCGCTTCGTTGCCCAGGGCATCGACGACTTCGCTGTCTTCCAGCTCCTTGGCGCGTTCCTTGGAGTCGGGGTGATAGCCACGCCGCAGATTGTTGGTGATCCGCTCCAGGCGAACGGTCAGCTCTGCCTTTTTATTTTCGAGCTGCTCCCTGAGCAAATCGTATGACTCGGCCTGCATCGGCACAATCCTCCCTTGGGCACTGCCTCCAGAACCCTTATCTCCGCTAATAATCTAAGCGCAATGGGAGGTGAGCCGTATCAGTAAATCCACCTATCAAGCCGTAAGTACAATCCGAGATACGCTAGGCATCACGCCTTATGGAACGTTACCTGAAGCCGGCTTACGCTTTCTCCGACGAGTAACATTATCCTGTCCTGACAACAACAGGGTGCGACAATGCATGAGCTAACGAAGATCCTGTCCGTTATAGACCCGACCGTGAAAGAACAGCCGGGCATGCATCGTGCTGCGTGGCTTGCCAAGAAAACCGGTGCGGAACTCGAACTGCTCGTCTGTTATTACAATGAGTACCTGAGCGGTGACCGCCTGTTCGATTCCCCCTCGCTGGAGAAAGCGCGCAGTGAGGTGATCGGCAGTCACTCGAAACACCTCGAGGAAATGGCCGAGCCCTTGCGGGCCGACGGCGTCGTCGTCACGACCTCCGCGGTCTGGGACCATCCGCTGTACGAAGGCATCGTGCGCCACGTCGTATCGTCGGGGGCAGACCTGGTCGTCAAAGACACTCATCACCACTCCGCGGTCGCTCGTGCCCTCCTGACGAACACCGACTGGAACCTCATTCGTACCTGTCCGGAGCCGCTCTGGCTGGTCAAACCTGTCGACCTGCAGGATGAACCGGTTTTCATCGCCGCCATCGACCCGATGAACGAACACGATAAACCTGCGGCCCTCGACGACGAGATCCTGCAGACCAGCAAGTTCATCGCGGACAAGGTCGGCGGTCGGGTCCACGCATTTCATTCCTACGACCCGCGAATCGCGGTCGCGACGGCGACGGCAAACGCCTACATACCCGTCTCGCTACCGTTCGACGAAATCGAACAACAGATGCACGAAGACCATCAAAAACGGTTTCACGAGATCACGTCGTTTCACGGCATCGAGGACGCCGAGTCACACCTCGTAGCCGGGCTGACCCACGAGGAATTACCGATAGTCGCCGACGAGCTCAAGGCTGCCGCCGTGGTGATGGGTGCCGTTTCGCGCAACCGCTGGAAACGTCTTTTCATCGGCGCAACGGCCGAGCGCACGCTGGAGTATCTGCCCTGCGACCTGCTGATCATCAAGCCGGACTGGTTCCAGACGCCGGTCGAACAGCAAACTCACGAAGCGGCCTGAATTCCTCGCCTGCAGGAGCGGTTCTCGAACCGCGATCCGCCGCCGATCGCGCGCCGAAGCGCGATCCCATGTGAAACAGGGGCACTTCTCGAAGCACGACCTCCCAAAAAAAAGCCCGCGATGCAGTGCACAGCGGGCATGGAGAGAAAATCGGGCATTCGCGCCGTAGTTCCTGACAACTCTTGCAGGCGAAAATAACCTTGGTGCTAAGATGCCAAAGTGGAGGCGGAAGGCCATACGTAACTTCCCCTACTACACCAGGAGCTTGTCCGCAGCCAATGTTTCTGCCCCTCAAGTACGCCCACCTCGCACTCGCGATCGCCAGCATTTCCGGCTTCGTGCTCCGCGGCTTCTGGATGATGACGGGTTCCGCGCTGCTCGGCCACAAGGCCGTGCGTATAACCCCGCATCTCGTTGACACGCTGTTCCTGGTCACGGGCATTGCGCTGGTCCTGCAGCTCTCGCTGCCCGTCATGCAAAGCCCCTGGCTGCTCGCCAAGTTCGCCGGCCTGGTTGTCTATATCATTCTCGGCGCGATCGCCCTGCGGCGGGGACCAACGATATCCGTACGTCAGGTCGCTTTCGTCGGCGCGCTGTCCGCCTTCGCCTACATCGTCGGCGCCGCCGTGTCGAAATCGCCCGCAAGCTGGTTCGCGTTCCTCGCGGGCTGAACACCGCCGGCACAGGCGAGACCTTCCCTGGAATGAGAAGGCCCGCCCGCGTCGAGGCGATTTATTTCACGGTAACCTCACGGAACAGACAAGTCAGAACCCTGCAGACAGCTGCTTGATTCTCATATGCTGTTCTCCCCCTGGTTTGCTTGAGTGATTGCATCGCGAACGTCGATCATGGCCGGTCGCTTGCGGCACATTACGCCCCGGCGCACGCGATTTCGAACGAGCGTACCCGCCCCGTAACGCGGATGTTTGCGGGAACCTGCGAGAACTTGGTCTTTCAGGGAGCTGTGAGTGATTCCTGCGACGGCACCTTGATCACGAGAATCCGACGACCCGCGCTCATCCCGTCGCCGCGCGTGTCAGCTTGCCTTTAAAAACGGTGACGGCGTCGCCCCTGATCAGTACGCGGTCACCGGACACGCGAACGTGAACGACACCACCCCGCGACGACACCTGGAAGGCCGTCATACTGGTCTTGCCCAGCCGTTCGCTCCAGTACGGGCCGAGGCAGCAATGCGCCGAACCGGTGACGGGATCCTCGTCGATGCCGACGCCGGGCGCAAAAAACCTCGAGACGAAATCGAAACCGGGGTCGTCCGATACGCTCGTCACGATCACGCCGCGGAATGCCAGCTCCTTGAGCCGGGCGAAATCCGGCCGCAGGCCTCTCACGGTGTCTTCGGACCCAACGACAACCAGGAGGTCAAACACCGAGCGGGCGACCGAGTCCGGCTCTACGCCCAGCGCCTCGCAGAGAGCGGTAACCTGCTCCGCCGCCAGCTGCGCCGGGCCCGGGGCCGTCGCCGGGAAGTCCAGCTCGATCAGGCCACCGCGCCGCGACGCGGTCAAAACGCCGCTGCGTGTCTGAAACCGGATCTCGTCATCCCCGGGGGCTCGCCCCTCCGACCACAGCGCGTGTGCTGCGGCCAGGGTCGCATGACCGCAGAGATCGACTTCGACGGCAGGCGTGAACCAGCGCAAATCGAAGCCGTCGCCGGTAGGGCGCACGAATGCCGTCTCCGACAGGTTCATCTCCCTGGCAACGGCCTGCATCCACTGGCTGTCGCGTTCCTCGTCGAGCAGGCAGACCGCGGCCGGATTACCGCTATACGGCCGATCCGCGAAGGCGTCGATCTGCAGGCAGACTACGGGCGTCATTAGATTGTGCTCAGTCTTGCGGGACGACACCCGTCTTCGTGGCGACGTGTGCCGCGGCGAGCAGCCGGCTCGTATTGACGGGCTTGCTCATCAGCGTGCAGTTGTCCACCGGGCGCGCTTCCTTCACCACCTTGGACGTGTCCCCACTGACGATGAACGCAGGGATGTTCACGCCGTAATGCTCGCGAATGCCCATCACTGCTTCCACACCCGTGGAACCGTCGAGCAAATGGAAATCGGAAATGAGCAGCGAAGGTACGTCATCCAGGTGCGCGATGATTGCGTCGGCTTCGGGCGCAGACTTCGCGGTGGCGACGCGATAGCCCTCGGCCTCGAGCAGCAGGCCCCAGGCGTTCGCGACGTTTACGTCATCCTCGATCAGCACAACGGTGCCCGCGCCGCCCGGCTCCGCGGCGACCACCTTGACAGGGTCTTCGCCCGACCCGCATTGCGGCGCCGTCACGACGGGGACCGACACGTAGAACATGGAACCCTTGCCGGGTTCCGACTCGACGCCGACATCGTGTCCGAGCAGATCCGCGAGTCGTCGCACGATGGCAAGACCGAGACCGAAGCCCTCGGTACTCGATCCGGGTGTCTTGGTCTGGTGGAACTCCTGGAAGATCGCTTCGAGCTGGTCCGATTCGATGCCGATACCGGTATCGAGCACCTCCAGCCTGCACGTATCGCCCAGGCAGTCGCAAATCATTTCCACGCCGCCGCTGTTTGTGTAGCGAATAGCGTTCGAAACCAGGTTCTGGACGATCTCGCTGAGCAGGTTCGGGTCGCTGCGCACCGTGGCCGCGCACGGTTCCGAGGAGAATTCCAGCCCCTTGTGACTGGCCTGGCGACCGAATTCCGCGGACAGGCGGTCGATGACGCGCTGCATCGGAAACTCCTCGATCTCGGGCGTCACTGCGCCCGCGTCAAGGCGGCTGATATCGAGGAGGGAATTCAGCAGGTTCGTCATCGCAGTGAGCGAGTGCTCCTGGTTTTCGATCATCTCCAGCGCGCGCTCGTCCTTGACCGTGCGGCGCAGTGCACCGTTCAACAGGCTCAGGGCCTGTACAGGCTGGCGCAGGTCGTGGCTGGCCGCCGCGAGAAAGGCAGTATTGGCTTTCTGCGCCCGCTCGGCCGCCTGGCGCGCCGCGATTATCTCCTGCTCCATGCGGCGGCGCCTCGTGACGTCCCTGATCACGCTGGACACGAACATGCCGCTCGACGTCTCTACCGGGCTCAGGCTGATTTCCACGGGAAATTCGCGGCCGTCCTTACGGCGCCCGAAAAGATCCAGCCCCGGTCCCATGGGCCGCAGCTCCGGGGTTGCGACATAGCCGTCGCGGTGCTCAAGGTGACCCTTCCTGACACGCTCGGGGAGCAGCATCTCCACCTGGTGGCCCAGGAGCTCGGCCCGCGTGTAGCCGAACATGTCTTCGGCCTGGCGGTTGACGATCGCTATCCGGCCGCGCTCGTCGACGATGATCATCGCGTCGGGAGCCGTCTCGAGCATCGTACGGAAATAGGTCTCCGACTCGTCGCCGGCATTCACCTCGCGAATCGTGCTGGCGACGAGCAGGCCGGTATTTGTGTTGACCGGAGTCAGCGCGATCTCCGCGCGAAAACGGCAGCCATCCTTGCGCAGGCCGTACAGGTCAAGCCCCGACAGGAGCGGCCTCGCCCGCGGCGAAGTCTTGTAACGGCTGCGGTATTCCTCGTGCTGGCCGCGGTGCTCTTCCGGCATCAGCATCTCGACGCGCCTGCCCACCAGTTCCTCCGCCGGATACCCGAACAAGGTCTCCGCACCGCGGTTGGCGAACACGATCCGGCCGTCCGCATCGGTGACGATCGCCGCGTCTGCAGCAGCGTGCAACAGCTCGTTGACGACCTCGGCGGGCAGTTTACTGGCGGACATAGGGGGGCGCATGGAAATGGCTAAGGGCTCGATTATAAAGGGGGTTCCGGCATAAAACAGCCTCCAATCAGGCACCGGGGCAACTTCCAAATGCCATACGTATAGTTACGTATGAGGCCTCCGGAATCCCGCTGTTAGCGTGCCGACCGACTCCGGGGATATACTTGGCCTTCCGGGTGCCACAACTATCGATAACGGTCGGGAGAATCCTGCAATCTCAGGCCGATCAAGAGCCCCGGTTCCAGTGCTCTTACAATCAGCTACAGGGGTCGTCCGTTGGACATAAAAGCTCAATACAACGACACGGTTGTACGACAGTTTGCGATCATGACCGTCGTATGGGGAGTCGTCGGAATGCTCGCCGGCGTATTCATCGCCGCCCAACTCATCTGGCCGCAGCTAAATTTCGACCTGCCATTCCTTACCTACAGCCGTCTGCGTCCGTTGCATACGAATGCAGTGATATTCGCTTTCGGCGGCTCCGGGCTGTTCGCGACCGCCTACTACGTCGTGCAGCGCACCTGTCACGTCCGCCTCGCCTTCGACAAGCTGGCTGCGTTCACGTTCTGGGGCTGGCAAGCCGTGATCGTCCTGGCAGCCATCACCCTGCCGCTCGGCATCACCCAGTCCAAGGAGTATGCCGAACTCGAGTGGCCGATCGACCTGTTGATCGCCGTGGTATGGGTCGCGTTCGCGATCGTCTTTTTCATCACGATCGCGCGACGACGCGTCAAGCACATCTATGTCGCCAACTGGTTTTACGGCGCTTTCATCATCACTGTCGCGATCCTGCACATCTTCAACAATCTTGCGGTGCCGGTCACGCTGACCAAGTCCTACCAGATCTATACCGGGACGGTCGACGCGATGATGCAGTGGTGGTACGGCCACAACGCCGTCGGTTTCTTCCTGACCGCCGGGTTCCTCGGCATGATGTATTACTTCGTGCCGAAACAGGCCGAGCGCCCGGTCTACTCCTACCGGCTGTCGGTCGTCCACTTCTGGTCTCTGATCGCCGTCTACATGTGGGCAGGGCCACATCACCTGCATTACACCTCGCTCCCTGACTGGGCGCAGACGCTGGGCATGGTGTTTTCCATCATCCTGCTCGCGCCGTCCTGGGGCGGCATGATCAACGGCATCATGACGTTGTCCGGCGCCTGGCATAAGCTGCGCAGCGACCCGGTTCTCAAGTTCATGATCGTCGCGCTGTCGTTCTACGGCATGTCGACCTTCGAAGGCCCGATGATGTCGATCAAGACGGTGAATGCGTTGTCGCATTACACTAACTGGACGATCGGCCACGTGCATTCCGGCGCGCTCGGCTGGGTCGCGATGATGACCATGGGCTCCCTGTACTGCCTGATCCCGCGGCTCTATAACCGCAAGGGCATGTACAGCACCAAGCTGATCGACGTTCATTTCT
>JAACFJ010000071.1 GCA_009937505.1 Gammaproteobacteria bacterium | reverse complement strand
CGATTCTGTGGTGGACAGAGGGTACGGGCCGACGAGTCGGCGCAGGCAGGACTCGCGCGGGTATACGGCGAGGAACAGGTTTTTTTGGGTGTGGGCGAGCTGTGCGGAAACGGCATGGTCGCACCACGAAGGATCTTCGGGCGCCCTGGAGGCAACCCGTAGATATTTGATTTTGGGCTGTCAATAGGCTCTTTCAGACGCTAGAATACCGCGCTGCAAAAAAGGGCCAAGAGACGAAAGTAGTACTGGAGAAACGAAGAGATGTCACTGTCAAGTGAAGCGAAAGCCAGCATTCGTGCTGAGTATGGCCGCGGAGAGGCCGATACGGGTTCGCCCGAAGTCCAGGTAGCGCTGCTATCTGCAAGAATTTCCGAACTCACCGAACACTTTGGTGAGCACAAGAAGGATCATCATAGCCGCCAGGGTCTTCTGCGGATGGTCAACAAGCGACGCAAGTTGCTCGACTACCTGAAAGCCAAAGACCAGGATCGGTACCGCGAGCTGATTTCCCGGCTCGGCCTGCGCCGCTGATCAAGCGGACTATCCCCGGCAATGTAACGACCGACGAGACGTACCCGGACTGGGTGCTCCGCCGGTCGCTGCTGCCGTCATCAATATCAATTGAGCAAATACTGTGAATTCAATCAAGAAATCGTTCCAATACGGCGAGCACGTAGTCACCCTCGAAACCGGCGCCGTTGCGCGCCAGGCTGACGGTTCCGTCCTCGTAGACATGGCGGAGACAGTGGTACTCGTTACGGCGGTGGGCCGCAAGACAGCGGACCCCGGCCGGGACTTCTTCCCGCTGACCGTCAATTACCAGGAAAAGACCTATGCTGCGGGCAAGATCCCGGGCGGCTTTTTCAAGCGCGAGGGCCGGCCCAGCGAGAAGGAGACGCTGGTTTGCCGCCTGATCGACCGCCCGATCCGGCCGTTGTTTCCGAAGGGCTTCAAAAATGAAGTCCAGGTTATTGCGACGGTAATGTCGCTGAACCCGGATGTCGATCCGGACATCCCGGCATTGATCGGCGCCTCCGCGGCGCTGGCAATTTCGGGCATGCCGTTTGCAGGCCCGATCGGCGCCGCAAAAGTCGGCTATATCGATGGCAAGTACGTACTGAACCCCGGCGTCGCAGCGCTCGCGGAATCAGACCTGGAGCTGGTTGTCGCAGGCACACGCGACGCCGTGCTGATGGTTGAATCCCAGGCGAAGGGCCTTTCCGAGGAAGTCATGCTCGGCGCCGTCATGTATGGCCACGAGCAGATGCAGGTGGCGATCGACACGATCAACGAGCTTGCCGCGGAAGCGGCCAAGCCCGCCTGGGACTGGCAGGCACCGGAAGAGGACCAGGAGCTGGCCAGCGCTGTCGAGGCGCAGGCGGCGGCCGGCTTCACCGAGGCGTACCAGATCAGCGACAAGATGCAGCGCCAGGCTGCCGTTGGCGACGTCAAAGCGGCTGCCATCGAAGCACTCGGGAGTGAGGGCGACGACGCTCGCTGGTCAGCGGAAGAGGTGTCCGGTGCCCTGAAGAAGCTTGAGAAAAACATCGTTCGGCAGCGCGTCATCAAGGGCGAGCCGCGTATTGACGGGCGCGATACCAGGACGGTCCGGCCCATCAACGTGGAGGTTGGCGTGATGCCGCGCGCCCACGGGTCTGCCGTGTTCACGCGTGGCGAGACGCAGGCCATCGTGGTGACGACGCTCGGCACCGGCCGGGATGCGCAGATCATTGACGCGATCGAGGGCGAGCGTAAAGACCCCTTCATGCTGCATTACAACTTCCCGCCATACTGTGTCGGTGAAACCGGTTTCGTCGGTTCGCCGAAGCGCCGGGAAATCGGCCACGGCAAGCTGGCCCGCCGCGGCATCCAGGCGGTGATGCCGGATCTCGACGATTTCGGCTACGTAATTCGTGTGGTCTCGGAGATCACCGAGTCCAATGGCTCGAGTTCCATGGCCTCGGTCTGCGGCACCAGCCTGTCCCTGATGGATGCCGGTGTCCCGATCAAGGCCCCGGTGGCTGGCGTCGCCATGGGCCTGGTGAAGGAGGGCGATGAGTTCGCCGTTCTGACGGATATCCTCGGTGACGAGGATCACCTCGGCGACATGGATTTCAAGGTGGCCGGCACGGACGGCGGCGTCACGGCGCTGCAGATGGACATCAAGATCCAGGGCATTACGCGTGAGATCATGAACGAGGCACTCGACCAGGCACGTGATGCACGGCTGCACATTCTTGGCGAGATGGGCAAGGTCATCAGCACGTCCCGCGAGGAAATGTCCGAATGGGCGCCGACGATCATGACCATGAAGATCGACCCCGAGAAGATCCGCGACGTCATCGGCAAGGGCGGCGCCGTGATCCGGGCGATCACGGAAGAGACCGGCGCCACGGTCGATATCGAGAACGACGGCACCGTGCGTATAGCTTCGGTGGACGGTGCGTCCGGCAAGGAGGCGCGTCGCCGCATCGAATTGATAACGGCAGACGTCGAGGTAGGGCGTATCTACGAAGGTCGCGTGGCGCGTCTGATGGACTTCGGCGCTTTCGTAACCATCCTGCCTGGCAAGGACGGCCTCGTGCACATCTCGCAGATCTCGAACGAGCGCGTCGAAAAGGTCAGCGACAAGCTGTCCGAAGGCGACGTTGTCAAGGTCAAGGTGCTGGAAGTCGATCGCCAGGGCCGCGTGCGTCTCTCCATGAAGGAAGTCGACGCCGCCTGATCAGGCGCGATTCAGGCCGGTCGCGGTTGTAGGAGCGGTTCTCGAACCGCGATCGCGCGCCCAGGCGCGCTCCTACAGCCCCGGCCTTACCGTCAGGGGTTCCAGGAATCCGATCAACCGCTCGGGCAGGTAATATTTTGGCCGCCACGGCGTGCCACCCTCGATGAAGCCCACGTGGCCTCCATTCTCACTGACCTCGAGGGTAACGTGGTCGGACAACATCCCGGATTCGGGGATGACGTCCGGCGTCATGAACGGGTCGTCAAGGGCATTGATGATCAGTGTCGGCCGTTCAATGTGCTTCAGGAAATGCACGGAACTGCACTTGTCGTAATAGTCGTCCTTGCTCGCGAATCCGTGCAGGGGTGCCGTAACGGCATCATCGAATTCTGCGAACGTCTTCGCCTGCATTGCCTTCTGCCAGTCAAATGCCGCCGTATGCGGATTGAATTTCCGGGTTACCGATTGCTTCATGCGGTTTAGCAAATAACGCTGATAACCTCTTGAAAGACCGCTATTTAATGCCTCTGCACATTCGTGCAAATTCAGCGGAACACAAACGGCGGCCGCGCCCTTGAGTGGGCAACCGGCGCCGCTCTCGCCGAGGTACTTCAAAAGCACATTGCCACCCAGGGAGTAACCCGCCGCGACGATCGGCCCGAACTGGCCCTCCCGCTCAAGCTTGGCCACTAAATAACGAACGTCGTTGGTTTCCCCGGCGTGGTAGCGCCGCGGCAGGACGTTACGGTAGTCGCCACAGTCCCGGAAATGGAGGACGCAACAGCGCCACTGTCGGGCGGCGCCGGCCTGCATGAGCATGCGGGCGTATGCCGATTCCGCCGAGCTTTCGAGCCCGTGAAGGATAATGAGCAATGGCGCGGTTTTCGGCGTTTCTTCGGTCTCGACCATCCAGTCGACGGCAGTTTCGTCGCCGTCCGGCAACTTGAGAACCTCGCGCCGGAGATGGGGCCGCTCGCGCCAGGCCCAGGGTATGGACGGATAGATGGTCTGCGCGTGTCGGTTTCGCAACCATCGCGCCGCCCGGAAGTTGCTGCGCACTATGCGCTTGTCGTTGCTTTCAGGAGCCATTTCGGCGTCGTTGCCGGGTTGTCGACTGGGCAAAAAAATGGCCCCCCACTTTCGCAGGGGGCCTGCCATTGAGTATTGAACCCTTCAGGCATTGCAACGGGGGGCGGGGGAGCAAATCCCCGTTGCACCTGCCCAGATTGGTCATTGACGGCTTTTATGTCAAGGCGCCGGTAAATCGTTGAGCGCCTGTACGAACAAGTCAGCCGGTACGCTTGCGATCGTCGGGCGTGTCAGCATCATTGCCGGCCGAGGAGGCATCGCTGTCCGGGGAGAAGCCCTTGAGCATCTCTTCCTGCAGCGACTGCAGTCGTGCGAAGTTTTTCTGCGTCAGGTCGGCCATGGCGCTGATCGGGTCAGTGCCAACGACGCTCTTTACCTGGCCCTGCACGAACTTCTGCTGTTTCATGAAGAAGCTCATGCTTTGTTCGAGGTACCTGGCCATGAAATCAGGCACGACAGAGCCATAGGCACGGATGATCTGTGCGAGGAAGTCCTCGGTCATGATGGCGTCGCCGTGCTGCTCCTGGTCGCTGATTACCTGCAACAATATGGTACGCGTGATGTCTTCTCCGGACTTCTTGTCGATCACTTCGAAATCGACCTTGTTCATGACAAGGTCCTTGATATCCGCAAGCGTGATATATCGGCTCTCTTCCGTGTCGTACAGTCTGCGATTCGGGTATTTCTTGATAACGCGGGGGTTGCTCATGCGAAGCCTCGATCTACGTGCGGCAACTACAATAGCCCATTTTTGCCTTCAGCCATAGCGCTGCTGTCGACCACGATCCGGGTCCTGCTGGCGAGGGTCTCGATGTGCCAATGCTCCACAGCCCAGGACCAGATTTCCTGCAGTGAACCCTTGCCCAGGGCGCTGGGGGGCTGCTGCCCAAGGGCGGCCAGCACCTGCACCAGTAATTTCTCCGGGCGACCCAGCGGCACGGCTTTGGCGCCGGTCAGTTTGCTCAGTTTCTGACCGTCGGCATGCGCTGCGACCGGAATGTGCAGGTAGTCCGGCGTAGAGTAGCCCAGCAGTTGCTGCAGCCAGATCTGCCGGCAGGTCGAGTCCATGAGATCGATGCCACGGACAATCTCGGTCACGCCCTGCTCATGATCATCAACGACTACCGCGAGATGGTAGGCAACGAGGCCGTCGCGGCGCCAGATAACGAAATCGCCGGATTCGGATTCAAGGTGCTGTTGCTGCGGACCCTGCAGGCCATCGACGAATGCAATTCCCGAATCGTCCGTACGGACTCTAATCGCCGTTTCGTCTGCGGAGCAGCCCGCGCGGCAGGTACCCGGATAAATAATGCCCAGCGGGCCGCGGGGCGTGTCGGCCAGGTCGCTACGCGAGCAGCCACAGCGATAGGCGTAGCCGGCGTCGAGGAGGCGCGATAGTGCGGCCTCGTGTGAGGGATGGCTTCGACTCTGGTAAATGACCGCACCGTCCCACTCGAAGCCGTAGCAATCCAGCGCCTCCAGGATGCGTTCTGCAGCCCCCGGTTGTTCCCTGGGCGGATCGATATCTTCGATGCGCACCAGCCAGGTGCCGCCACGCCGGCGGGCCTGCAGGTAGCTGGCAGCCGCCGCGAGCAGGGAACCGAAATGCAGGGGCCCGGTGGGTGAGGGCGCAAAGCGCCCCACATAGGGTGACCTATCTGTAGCGATCGTCCCGGTCGCGGAACTGGCGTTCTGCCAGCTCTCGCCGCTCCTGTGCTTCGAGGCACAGCGTGGCGACGGGACGAGCTTCCAGCCGCTTCAACCCGATTTCCTCGCCGGTTTCTTCGCAGTAGCCGTAGCTGCCGTCCTCGATTCGCGCAAGCGCCGAATCGATCTTGCGCAGCAGCTTGCGTTCACGGTCCCGGGTACGTAGCTCGAGACCGAACTCGGACTCCTGCGTGGCGCGGTCGTTGGGATCGGGAAAATTTGCCGCCTCGTCCTGCATGTGGTGCACGGTGCGGTCAACTTCGTTCATCAGCTCGCGCTTCCAGGAATTCAGAATCTCCTGAAAATGCTCGAGCTGCTCGTCGCCCATGTATTCCTCACCGCGTTTCGGCTGATACGGGCTGATACCGTGTATCGGCGCAGTCAGGACCTCGCCGCGGGAACGGCGCGGCCGCGCAGCTTTCTTCCGGGCCGCGGGACGCTTCGTGCTGGCCTTCTTCTTCGAAATCTTCCTCTTCGCGGCCTTTTTCTTGGCCACCTTCTTCTTCGAAACCTTCTTCTTCGAAACCTTCTTCTTCGAAACCTTCTTCTTCGCTACTTTCTTCTTCGAAACCTTCTTCTTCGAAGTTTTCTTCTTGGCGGCCTTTTTCTTGGCCACCTTCTTCCTCGAAACCTTCTTCTTCGCTACTTTTTTCTTGGCGACCTTTTTCTTCGCGGTCTTCTTCCTTGTTGCCCGTTTCTTTGTCACTGCCTTTTTCCTTGTAACTTTGCGCTTGCTGGCCGCCTTTTTGCGGGCCGGCTTTTTCTTCGCAGTCACCTTCCTGCGAGTGGCTTTGGCTTTCTGGCGCTTTTTGCTCGCGGCCTTTTTTGCGGGCATCTTCGACTCCTGCCGGATCGAGAAAAGGCGGGGATTATACATGGCTTCTTCGCGCATGGAAGCCCATTTTTTAGCGGATTTTCGCGGGGATTCCGGCCGCACGAGCGGCGGCGGCCAGCCAGTGCCCCCAGGGCAATGAGAATCGTTTTATTTTGGAAATTCCTTTAAACTACGGCGAACTCTCTGGTATTGGGCACAATCCATCGCATGCGACTAAGCAAGATCAAGCTTGCCGGCTTCAAATCATTTGTAGACCCCACCACTATTACCTTTCCCAGCAGCCTCGTCGGCGTGGTGGGCCCCAATGGCTGCGGTAAATCCAACGTAATCGACGCCGTCCGCTGGGTGATGGGCGAAAGCTCGGCCAGCAGGCTTCGTGGCGACTCCATCACGGACGTGATCTTCAACGGCTCCAGTGCCCGCAAACCGGTGGGTGCAGCATCGGTGGAGCTGCTGTTCGACAACGCCGATACCACGCTGGAAGGCCAATACGCGAAATACGCGGAGATCGGCATCCGGCGCGAGGTCAGCCGGGACGGGATCTCGACCTACTACCTGAACGGCACCCGGTGTCGCCGCAAGGACATAACGGGCGTTTTCCTCGGCACGGGCCTCGGCCCGCGCAGCTACTCGATCATCGAGCAGGGAATGATCTCGAGGCTCATCGAGGCCAAGCCCGAGGAGATGCGCGTTTTCCTGGAGGAGGCCGCGGGCATCTCGAAGTACAAAGAGCGGCGTAAGGAGACATCAAACCGCATCAAGCACACCAGGGAAAACCTGTCCCGCCTGCAGGACGTCCTCGAAGAGGTGGAAAAGCACATCAAGCATCTCGACCGCCAGGCGAAGACAGCCGAGCGCTATGGCCGCTACAAGGACGAGGAACGGCGTACGACTGCCGAATTGCTGGCGCTCCGTACTTATCATCTCGATGAGAAGGCCAGTGCCGCCAGTTCTCGACTTGACGAACGCAAGACCCGCCTCGAGGAGCAGATCGCTGGCCAGCGCAAACTCGAAGCCAGTATTGAGGAAGCCCGGGCGCACCAGTCTGAACGGACGGATCTTTTCAACGAGGTTCAGGGCCGCTACTACAAGGTGGGGTCCGAGATCGCGCGGCTGGAGCAGTCGATCGAGCACGCCAATGAACTCCGCGAACGGCAGGAGAAGGATCTCGAGCAGGCCATCCTGGGTGCGAAAGAGATTATCGAGCACATCGACAAGGACGAGTCGGAAATTGCCCAGCTAGAGCTGACTCTCAATGAACTCGTTCCGGGCCTCGAGCAGGCCGAGCACGCCGAGACGGCCTCCGCCGAATCGCTACAGCGGGCGGAAGCCGCACTGGCCGACTGGCAGGAGCAATGGGACGAGTGCACGTGCAAATTCAATGAGGCGCAACAACAGCGAAATATCGAGCAGACCCGAGCGGAGCAGATCGAGTCGCGCATTCGCGGTTACAGCGAGCGGCGCAGGAAACTGGATGATGCGCGCTCGTCAAGCGATCGCGACGAGCTTAAAGCAAAGCTCGAGAAACTGACGGAGCGGGAACAGCGCAAGCGCCAGGCGCGGGACGAATTCGACCGCGCGCTTGCCGACATCGCCGAAAAGATCCGCAAGCTGCGCGATCAGGATCAGAAACTGACCCGCCTCGTAGACGAGCGCCGGGGCACTGTGCAGGCGGCACAGGCGAGATTTGCGTCGCTAGATGCGTTGCAGAAGGCGGCGCTCGGTGAAGGTGATGAAGGCGTGCAGCGCTGGCTCGAGGGCGAGGGCGTTGATGGCGATCGCCGTGTCGCCAAGACACTCGATGTTGCCGATGGCTGGGAAAAGGCCGTAGAAACCGTGCTCGGCGATTACCTGCAGGCAGTCTGCGTTCCGGATATCGAGCCGCTCACCGCGAGTATCTCGAGCCTCAAATCCGGGAATGTGACCCTCTTGCTGGAGGGATCGGCGGACGCCTCAGCGACCGGCGCGCCGGAGATGTTGGCCGGGCAGGTCAGGGGCGCACCGCAGTCCATTTCCGGGATTCTCTCTCGCGTGTGCGTGGCCAAGTCTCTCAACGAGGCACTGGCGATGCGCGACGATCTGGGGGACGGCGAATCGGTCGTTACGGCCGACGGCATCTGGCTCGGCCGGAGCTGGCTGCGTGTATCGCGCGACAAGGACTCGAAATCCGGTGTCCTGTCCCGCGAGCACGAGATGCGCCGGGTAAAGACCAATCTTCGCGAATATCGTGCGCGTTTCGAGAGCGCCCGTAAACTGATGACGGACGGCCGGATGCGGCTTACGCAGCTCGAGGAGCGCCGCGAGTCGATGCAGGGCGATGCTGCTGCGGTCATATCCGAGTACTCGGAAGTGCGTTCCGCGCTCGATTCTCTGCGCTACCAGATGGAACAGGTCAGTGCCCGGGAAGCAGCGATCACCGAGGAAGCCCACGAAGTCGACAACGATAAGATTTCTGCAGAGGAGCAGCTGCGGGAATCGCAGCGCATGTTCGTGCAGGCGGACAGCAGCCTCGAAGAACTGGTGGCGCAGCGAAGCAGCCTTGAGTCACGGCGTGCGGAACTCCGTGAGGAACTCGAGCGCGTGCGCGCGCAGGCCCGCCAGGATCGCGATGCCGTACAGAAGATTAGAATTCAGTTCGAGAGCCGACGTTCCAGCAAGGAATCTGCCGCGCAGAACCTCGAACGCATGCAGTCGCAGCTCAGGCAGTTCGAGACGCGCGAGCAGGAGATCCGGGAACAACTCGAGCAGCGCGAGGCGCCTCTCGAGGAGAACAAATCTCGTCTCGAGGAACAGCTGCAGCGGCGTGTTCACGTCGAGCAGGAACTTGCAACCGCGCGCCGGCAGGTCGAGGAAGTGGACAACCGTTTGCGTGAGCTCGATCAGGGCCGCATGCAGATTGAGCAGGCCGTCGATGCGGCTCGCAATGAAGTTAACGAAGCGGAGATGGCACTCCGCGAAATACGAGTCCGGCGCGAGGGCGTTGCCGAGCAGCTGGCGCAAACGGAGTTCGAACTCGAAGCGCTTTTGGAAGGGCTCGATGACGCTGCGTCGATCGAGCTGTGGGAAGAGAAACTGGAGAAAGTGCGTCGGCGTATCGATCGACTCGGCCCGATCAACCTTGCGGCCATCGATGAGTTCAAGGAACAGTCGGAACGTAAGGAATATCTCGACTCCCAGCTCGCGGACCTTACCGACGCGCTGGAGACGCTCGAAGCTGCAATTCGCAAGATCGACCGGGAGACGCGGTCGCGATTCCGGGAAACGTACGAGAATGTCAACGCCGGCTTCCAGCGCCTGTTCCCGAAACTCTTCGGCGGCGGTCACGCCTACATGGAGCTCATTGGCGATGACCTGCTCTCCGCTGGGGTCACGGTGATGGCGCGCCCTCCGGGCAAGCGCAATAGCACCATCCACCTGCTGTCCGGCGGCGAGAAGGCGCTGACTGCCGTTGCATTGGTGTTCGCCATCTTCGAGTTGAATCCTGCGCCGTTTTGTCTGCTCGACGAGGTCGATGCACCGCTGGACGACGCTAATGTTGGCCGCTTCTGCGATATCGTCCAGGAGATGTCGGACAAGGTGCAGTTTGTTTTCATCACCCATAACAAGGGCACGATGGAGATGGCGCGACAACTGACTGGTGTTACCATGCAGGAACCCGGCGTCTCCCGTCTGGTGTCCGTCGATCTCGACGCGGCGGTGAAGATGGCGGCGAGCTAGCTCACACGAAGAAACTGGACTGATAGATGGACGGTCTGCGCTGGTTGCTGTTGCTCTTCGGACTACTGGTAATCGCCGGTGTCTATTTCTACAGTCGCCGTCAAAAATCCAGCCTCGAACAGGGGCCGTTGCAATCGGAGCGTGTCGAACCGAAACTGGGGGCGGACGATGCCCCGGCGCTTCCGGACTTGGAAGACGCATCCGAGAATCCCCCGCTTGCCGAGACCGCCGACGCCCGTGATGCTCCTGTCTCTACGGAGAAAGTCCCGCAAAAGATCGTGACATTGAGGCTCGTTGCACGCGACGGTGGCTCTTTCCGCGGCGACGAACTGATTCTCAGCCTGCGCGGCATCGGCATGCGTCACGGCAAGTTCGGCATCTTCCACCGCTACGACGGCAACAACGAGGACGAAACGATCTTCAGCGCCGCGAGCCTTTTGGAGCCCGGCAGTTTCGACCTCACCAACATCAAGGAGCAGGAACTTCCCGGCATCAGCGTGTTCCTGATATTGCCGGGCCCGGTGGAAGCGGCGGAAGCCTTCGACATGATGATGTCGGCGGCGCGTGCGGTCGCCCAGGCACTCGACGGAGAACTACTCGACGAGTCCGGCAGCACCCTCAGCATCCAGCGGGAACGCTATATGCGCGAGGACGTCATCCAGTTCGAGCACAGTATCAAGGTTGCCTGAAGCACGACCTTCGGATCTCCTCCATGACCGCCAGAGATGTCGTTGATAAGGTTGAATCCCTGCGCGAGCAGATCCGGCGCCACAATTATCTCTACCACGTCCTCGATGCGCCTGAAATTCCGGACGTCGAGTACGACCGGCTGGTTCGGGAACTGCAGGCACTCGAGGTGCAACATCCCGAACTCGTAACGCCGGATTCACCAACGCAAAGAGTTGGCGCCAAGCCGATCGAGGCTTTCGGGACAATTGAACATCGCTTGCCAATGCTGTCTCTGGACAATGTCTTTTCCGAGGAGGAGCTGCGGGATTTCCACCGACGGGTTGTCGACAGGCTCGAACTCGAGGACGGCGGCGAACATCTGCGCTACGCGGCGGAGCCGAAACTCGATGGAGCTGCGGTAAGCCTCCTGTACGTCAACGGCACACTTCAACAGGGGGCGACCCGCGGTGACGGCACGCGGGGCGAAGACATTACCCACAATGTGCGGACCATCGACGCCGTACCTTTGAGGTTGATTGGCAACGACTACCCGGAGACGCTGGAAGTTCGTGGCGAGGTCTTCATGCCCAAAGCCGGGTTCGAGGCGTACAACAAGAAAGCCAGGGAGACCGGTGAGAAGACGTTCGTCAATCCGCGCAATGCGGCGGCCGGCAGCCTGCGACAGCTGGACCCACGTCTGACGGCAGAGCGCCCGCTCGATATATACGTCTACTCGGTGGGTATCGTGGAAGGTCGCGACATGCCGGATGAACACAGTGAGGTGCTTGACCAACTGCAAACGTGGGGCCTGAAGACCTGCCCCGAACGTAATGTCGTGGAAGGCATCGATGGATGCCTCGTGTACTACGAATACCTGGCGGCCCGGCGGGATTCCTTGAGCTATGAGATCGACGGTGTTGTTTACAAGGTCAATAGTCGTGCCGAACAACGAGAGCTTGGCTTCGTGTCCCGGGCACCTCGCTGGGCGATCGCCCATAAGTTTCCGGCGCAGGAAGAATTGACCGTATTGAAAGGCGTTGAATTTCAGGTCGGGCGAACCGGTGCGCTGACGCCGGTGGCACGACTGGAACCCGTATTCGTCGGCGGCGTCACCGTCAGCAACGCGACCTTGCACAATATGGACGAGGTAACCCGCAAAGACGTACGCATCGGCGATACCGTAATTGTGCGTCGTGCCGGGGACGTTATTCCGGAGGTGGTCAGCGTTATCAAGAGCGGCCGGCCCAAGGGCGCCAGGAAGGTAAAGCTGCCTGCAAAGTGCCCCGTTTGCGGGTCGGCAGTGGTCAGGGAGGAGGGCGAGGCAGTTGCGAGGTGTACCGGGGGCCTGTATTGCTCTGCGCAGCGCGTCGAGGCGCTGAAGCACTTTGTTTCCCGACGGGCGATGGACATTGACGGACTCGGCACAAAGCTCATCGAGCAACTCGTCAGCATCGACCGCATCAAGACGCCGGCCGGTCTTTTCAGGCTCGAAAAAGATGAACTGGCGTCGCTCGAGCGTATGGGCGAAAAATCTGCACAGAACCTGATCGACGCGATCAAGATAAGCAAAAGTACTACATTGGCCCGCTTCCTATACTCGCTCGGAATTCGTGAGGTAGGAGAGGCGACGGCGGCAAACCTGGCTGGGCACTTCGGCGGGCTGGACACGATTATTTCGGCATCTGAAGAGGAATTGTTGTCGGTAGCCGACGTCGGCCCGGTTGTCGCCTCGAGAATTCGCGCCTTCTTTGATGAGGCGCACAACCGTGAGGTGATCGCCAGGCTTAGAGATGCAGGGGTACATTGGAAGGAATCGGAGCCGCGCTCCGCACCCAGGGATGGCCCGCTGGCCGGCAAGACCTTCGTACTGACCGGGACGCTTGCCGCCATGACCCGGGACGAGGCGAGAGACCGTATCCAGGCGCTGGGTGGCAAGGTAAGCGGTAGCGTCTCGAAAAAGACGGACTATGTCATTTTTGGCGAAAAGGCCGGGTCGAAGCTCAGCAAAGCGCAGCAGTTGGGCGTGGAAACG
>JAACFJ010000070.1 GCA_009937505.1 Gammaproteobacteria bacterium | reverse complement strand
AATGCGGGCGCGAGTTTGGTCAGTTCGCCTGCGAGCAGCAGCTGCTGGTCCAGAGTCGCTTCGGGTTCGGATTCGAGTTCGGGTTCGGTTTCCGGCTCCGGCTCGGGTTCCGGCGCGGCTTGCTCGGCTATGATGACAGGCGCCGGTCCGCTCTCCGCAGCTGCGACGGCGCCTGCCTGAGGCGCGGGGTCCGGCGGGTCGCCGCGTTCCCCGAGCAATGGCCACAGGCTGGCGGCGATGACGGCGATGGCGACTCCGCCGCCGACGGGTAATGCCCAGCGCAGAAACGGAGTCGTGTACGGTATCCCCTTGATCTCGGCGGCTGCTCGCAGGACCAGGCGCCGGTTGACGCGGCGGGATTCCTTGCTGTATGCGCCCAGTAGCGCACGATCGCAAATAACGTTGATGAGCCGCGGTACGCCTTCGGTAAGCCGATAGACTTCGCGCTTGGCGGCACTGTCGAACACTTCGCCGAGCGCGCCGGCGACCCGCAGACGGTGCTCGATGTACTGTGCGGTCTCGTCGCGAGACAAGGGCTCGAGGTGGTAGCGGCCGGTAATGCGCTGTGCCAGCTGACGCAGATCCTCCCTGGCAAGCAGGTCCCGAAGCTCGGGCTGGCCGATCAGGATGATCTGCAGCAATTTCTGTTTCGCGGTCTCCAGGTTGGTCAGCAGCCGCACCTGCTCAAGCACGTCGCGAGAAAGGTTCTGCGCCTCGTCGACGACGAGTATGACGCGGCGTCCGTCGGCATGAGCCTTGAGCAGCTGCCCGTTCAGGGCATCCACCAGTGCCTTGACGCTGCCCCTGATTTCCGGCGCAAGGATTCCGAGTTCCTCGCAAATGGTCTCGAGGAACTCGATGACCGAGAGGCGCGGGTTCAAAACGACGGCGACGTCGGCGTTATTCGGGAGCTTGTTCTGCAGCAGAGTGCGCACGAGGGTCGTCTTGCCGGTTCCGACCTCACCGGTGAGCTGCATGAAACCGCCACTCTCGGTAACGCCGTAAACAAGGTGCGCGAGTGCCTCGCCGTGACGTTCGCTCATAAACAGATAACGCGGGTCGGGCGTTATCGCGAATGGCTTTTCATTAAGTCCGAAGAAACTCGTATACATGACTAGGTCCGACGACCGTGCTGCTCAGCGCTCGATTCTACCTTATTCACGGTCGATCCAAGGTCCTCGCACGTGCCACCGAATCACTGCCGAAGCGGTCGCGGATTTCATCGATGGCGCGATCGAACTCTGACGCCTGTCCCGAATAGCCGTCACCGAACAGGTCCGGCTGTTCGGCGGGTGCGAGTGAACTGCAGCCCACGCCGAGCAGCCGGATGCGCGCGTCCGGATTGCCGTTGAGCCAGGCGGCCAGCAATTCACGGGCGACCGCATAAATCTGGTCGGTGCCGTTTCCGGGCGGTTTGAGCCGCTTCTGGCGGGTGAACGTACTGAAGTCGGATTGCCGAATCTTGACCTGGACGGTGCCGGCCGACAACGCCGCTTTGCGCAGGCGGCCGGCGGTGCGTTCCGTCAGTCGCAGCAGCTGCCGTTCCATGTCACGGCGATTGCAAAGGTCGGCCTCGTAGGTTTGCTCGTTGCTGATGGACTTCTCGCTGCGCGCCGTGATTACAGGGCGATCGTCGATACCGGATGCGCGCTCGCGTGTTTTGCGGGTGAAACGCCCGAATACGGGCTCCAGGTCGCGGTCGGGGGCGCGGCGCAGCTCTGCGATGGTGTGCACGCCGACTGTATCCAGGCGCTCGAGCGTTCGCTTGCCGATGCCGGGAATCGCGGAAACGGGCAGGGGATCGAGGACTGCGTTCACCTGGCCCGGGCCAACGACGACGAGGCCGTCAGGCTTGTCGAGATCCGATGCGATCTTTGCGACCAGTTTATTTGCGGCGACGCCGACAGATGCCGTGAGGCTGGTGCACTCGCGAATCCTGTCCTTGATCGCCAGGCCTATGCGGCGCCCGGAGCCGAAAAGGCGCCGGCTCGAGGTCACGTCGAGGAACGCCTCGTCCAGTGACAGCCCCTCTACCAGCGGCGTGAACTCGTTGAAGACGGCAAAGATTTTGCGAGACACGTCCCGGTAGTGAGCCATGCGCGGCGCAACGCGAACGAGGTCCGGGCACCGCCTGCACGCTTCCGCCATCGGCATCGCGGAGCGAATGCCGAAGACACGGGACTCGTAGCTCGCCGCGGCTACGACGCCGCGATTTGCGCCACCGCCTACGACAACCGCCTTGCCGCGAAGGTCGGGATTGTCCCGCTGCTCGATGGACGCATAAAACGCATCCATGTCGACATGCAATATGACTCGCGATGCCATCGTTTTACTTGCCCCTGTCCACGATGAATCGAGCCAGCCAGCTCAGTGCTGCTGCCTCGGGCAGCACATCGAGACAGGCGAGGCCCTGTGTCAGCAGTTCGTCGCAACGGCGGCGGGACGCATCGACGCCGAACAGGGAGGGATAGGTCGCCTTGTTCAGGCGTTCGTCGGACCCTGCGGTTTTGCCGATATCCTCGGTCCTGCCCTGCACGTCCAGCAGGTCGTCGCGGATCTGGAACGCAAGGCCGATCGCGCGACCGAAGTCGTCGAGCGCCGTCGAATACTCGGGCGGTACCGGACCCGCGAGCAGGCTTGCTGACATGACCGAGGCGCGTATCAGTGCCCCGGTCTTGAGGGCAAACATGTGCTCGAGGTCCGCGGCTTCGAGCACACAACCCTCGGCACCGAGATCGATGGACTGACCGCCGGTCATGCCGGTCGAGCCGCAGGCATCCGCAACCAGCTTCACGAGCTTCGCGCGGACGTCGCCTGCAACACCGTCGATATCGGCGAGTACCGCGAAGGCCAGAGGCTGCATGGCGTCGGCGGCGAGGATGGCCGTGGCTTCGTCGAATTGGCGATGCAGTGTCGGCATGCCGCGTCGCAAATCGTCGTCGTCCATCGCAGGAAGGTCGTCGTGCACGAGCGAGAACGCATGAATCAGTTCGATCGCCGCCGCCGGCGAGTCGAGCTGCGCTTCAGGAACGCCCAGGCACTCTCCGGCGGCATAAACCAGCAGTGGGCGCACCCGCTTGCCACCGTTGAAGATCGCGTAGCGCATTGCTTCGTGCAGGCGGACCGGTTTGACCTCACTACCCGGCATCACGGTGTCGAGCTTCGCCTCGACCCGGCTGGCGTAGTAAGGGATGCGCTGTTCGAAGTCGTCTGCCACCTGCGCTCGCTGGCGATCAATCGGCCCTGTAGCCTACACTTTTTCCGGTCGCGGGGCGCTACCGAGTCTGGGCTATAATTCGCCGTCACGTCCGCTTTGACCACGCCGGAATCCAGCATCATGAGGGCAACTGCGAGAGCCCAACCCAATATTGCGCTCATCAAGTACTGGGGCAAGCGCGACAGCGATCGCAACCTTCCTGCGGTGGGGTCGATTTCTGTCACGCTCGATGAGCTTTACACGACCATGCACGTGGAACTCGACGGCGCGCTCGACCTCGATGAGCTTCGCGTCAACGGGCGTAGCTCGCCGTCGCTGCTGCCGAGGGTCACGGGATGCCTCGACAACGTGCTCGGTGCCGACCGCATGCGCGGACGCGTAATCAGTGAGAGCAACTTTCCAATCGCGGCGGGTCTCGCTTCCTCCGCGTCGTCATTCGCGGCCCTTGTCGTCGCCGCATCCGCGGCGGGAGGCCGGGAACGTACGACGGACGAGCTGGCCGCGCTGGCGGGGCAGGCATCGGGTTCCGCTGCACGCTCGCTGCATGGCGGGTTCGTCGAACTCCGTAACGATGGCGACGGTATCGACGTGCGCACGATACTGGATGGCGAAGCGTGGCCGCTCAGAGTCATCGCTGCGGTTACGTCAACGATGCCGAAGCCCGTCGGTTCCGGCGAGGCCATGGAGGCCAGCCGCAAGACCTCGCCGTTCTATTCCCGCTGGATCGAGGAGCAGGACATGGACCTCTCGACGGCGAGGGACGCCATAACGGTTCGGGATTTTGGCAAGCTCGCGAGCATCGCCGAGCACAATTGCCTGAAGATGCATTCGGTCATGTGGGCGTCGCGCCCTCCTGTCGTCTACTGGAATGCCGCGACACTTGCGTGTCTCGAGCGCGTGCGGGAACTCCAGGCGGATGGTGTTTCGGCGTTTTTCACCATTGATGCCGGTCCGCAGGTCAAGGTCGTCTGCGTGCCCGGCGAAGAGCCGCAAGTCGTCGAAGCCCTGTCGAGCACGCCCGGCGTCGAGTCGGTACTCGTGAGCGGTATCGGTGCGGGCGCTGCGTTGGTGAACGGGCACTGATGCAGATTGTGGCCAGCGCCCCGGGCAAGTTCGTCTTGTCGGGAGAATACGCGGTGCTGGACGGCGCTCCGGCAATCTGCGTTGCCGTCGATCGCCGCGCCGTCGTATCGATCAAAGGACACGACGGCGATCACCACGTCGTCACGGCACCCGGATTTTCCAGCGTGACCGGCCGTTTTTCGGCCGATGCGAACGGGCTGACCTGGCTGGCCGGGGGGCGGAATTTCCGGCTGTTCGAAACGGTCTGGAATGTGTCCCGGCCCTTGTCCAAAGAAGGCTCGCTGGCCATTTCACTCGATACAGCGGAATTCCGCGACGCCGGCAGCGGCCAAAAGATCGGCCTGGGCTCGAGTGCCGCGTTGACGGTCGCAATCGCCACCGCATTGAGTTCGATGGACGGAGCCGCCGTGGCTCAAGTCGCGCATTCCGCACACCGGCGGTTTCAGGATGGATCCGGGAGCGGCGTCGACATCGCCTGCAGTATCGCCGGGGGAATTATCGAATACCGCATGGAGGATCAGCATTCCACACCGCTTGAGTGGCCCGATGGGCTTTACTGCAGCGTGCTTTGGAGCGGTGTTGCGAGCGCGACGCAAGGCAAGCTCAAACGATTCCGCGGTCAGCCCGACAGCTCGTCGCGAGACCAGCTGGGCGAGGCGTCGAGAGCGATGGTAGCCGCATTCGCAATGCGGGATGCGCCGGCAGTCGTAACGGAGCTCGGCAAATATACCCGGGCCCTGCAGCGTTTCGACGAAGTCCATGGACTTGGGATCTTCGCTGCGGGCCACGCCGCGCTTGCGGAACGGGCAGCCGGCGATGGACTCGTGTACAAACCCTGCGGTGCCGGTGGCGGCGATATCGGTGTCGCGCTGGCGACGAGCAGGGCATCGCTGGCATCATTCGAGAAAACCGCGGCGCGCTCCGGGTTCACTCGGCTCGAATTGGGCGTCGATCCGCGCGGCGCCACATTGCACGATAAAGACGAACCGTGAACGATTCCCAGATATCCGGCTTATACCGCTTAGACATCGGACGACGCATCGACCGCCTGGCGGAGCGCGGCCTGCTCTCGCCTGCTGACGCCGCCGCGCTACGAGAAGGCCGCCATGTCCTGTTGCCCCCGCAGGCGGACAAGGTTATCGAGAACGTCATCGGCGTGTTCGGTCTGCCTTTTGCGATCGCGCCCAACTTCATCGTCAACGGCATCGATCGCCTGGCGCCCATGGTTGTCGAGGAGCCGTCGATTGTCGCGGGCCTGAGTTTTGCCGCAGCACTCGCCCGGCGCAGTGGCGGTTTCCATGCTCACTGCGACGAATCGCTGCTCGCAGGACAGGTTCACCTGACAGACGTAGCGGACGCCGGTTCGGCCGAAGAGCGTATCAAGGCGGCTGCGGACGAACTCCTCCGCGCCGCAAACGCCGTGCACCCGAGGCTCGGTGAGAGAGGCGGCGGCGTCCGCGATATAGAGGTACGAAGGCTGTCGCTGCCCGGTGGCGATACGGCACTGGCGGTGCACCTGCTCGTCGATACACGGGACGCCATGGGTGCCAACCTCGTCAACACGATCTGTGAAGCCGTCGCACCGCGCATTGCCGAGATCTGCGGCGGCAAGGTCGCGATGCGCATCTTGTCCAATCTTGCCGATCGTTCCATCGTTACCGCCCGCGTCAGCTACGCGACCGCGCAGCTGGCTGTCGATGATCTCGACGGCGAAACCGTTCGGGATGCCATCGTGATGGCCAGCGACATCGCGGCCGCGGATCCATATCGAGCGGCCACGCACAACAAAGGCATCATGAACGGCATCGATGCCGTGGCGATTGCGACAGGCAACGACTGGCGTGCGATCGAGGCTGGCGCGCACGCCTATGCTTCGATCGATGGCAACTATCGGCCGCTCGCTCGCTGGCGCGTCGGGGACGACGGCGAACTCGTGGGAGAGATCCGTATTCCGCTGAAGCTGGGCATCGTCGGAGGTACCGTCGCGGCAAATCCGGCGGCCGCTCTCGGACTGCGCATTGCGGGCGTCAATTCGGCGACCGAGCTGGCGGAATTGATGGCGTCGGTGGGGCTTGCGCAAAATTTCGCGGCGCTCCGCGCCCTGGCGACGAGCGGCATACAGAAAGGCCATATGCGCCTGCACGCCAGGAGCGTCGTCGCTGCGGCGGGTGTACGGGGTGACCGTTTCGACGAGGTCGTGGAGCGGCTCGTCGCGAGTGGAGAGATTCGTGAATCGCGTGCGCGCGACATTGCGGCACAACTGGACGCAGAGCGGCTACAAGACGATAAGCCGATGGGCACCGCGGCGGGCAAGGTGATCCTGCTCGGCGAACATGCGGTGGTGTATGGCAAACATGCCCTGGCATTGCCTATCCCGGGTGCCGTAACTGCAACGGTGAGAGAAACGGCAGCGGGCACATTCCTCGAGGTGCCGGACTGGGGACTGTCGCGAGAGGTTGCGCCGGAGCCCGGCGGTGGCGATGCGGCGGTGTGCCGGATCCTCGAGAACCTCGGCATCGAAGGCGAGGGATTCACTATCCGTGTCCGTTCCGCGTTGCCGCGTGCCATGGGCCTCGGCTCGTCTGCGGCGTTTGCCGTCGCCATCGTGCGTGCGTTCGACAAGTTGCTTGGCCTGTCACTCGACGACGCGCGCGTTAACGAAATCGCCTTCGATTGTGAGAAACTCGCGCACGGCAACCCGTCGGGCGTAGACAATACGCTGGCGACCTATGCGCGGCCGATGCTTTTTCGTAACGACGAATCGTTCCGCAGCGAGGAACTCGAGCTCGCAGAGAGCCCGCCGATCGTGATCGCCTGCAGCCATCAGCCCGGCGCCACGTACGAGCAGGTTGCGGGGGTCCGTGCGCGTTATGAGCGGCAGCCGGCGGTCTACGCTGCGATTTTCGACCAGGTCGATGCGCTGAGCGTTGCGGGCGCAAAAGCGCTCGTCGCGGGTGACCATGAGGAACTCGGGCAACTGATGAATGTGTGCCAGGGACTGCTGAATGCGCTCGGAGTATCGACGCCCGAACTCGAACGGATGGTCGATATCGCCCGCAACGCGGGCGCGGCAGGCGCCAAGCTGACCGGCGCCGGCGGCGGCGGATCGATCGTCGCGGCGTGCCCCGGTACGTTAGAGGCAGTGACCGCGGCTCTGCAATCGGCAGGCTACTCGACGATCAATCTGAGCAACGACAGGGAAGCAACGTGGAAAACCTAAACCGGGTGGTTTCGTCCGAAGCCGAAGAGTTGATACTTGTCGATGAAGACGACAGGGAGCAGGGTCATCTGTCGAAGGCTGCGTGCCACGACGGTGCCGGCGTCCTGCATCGTGCGTTTTCGGCGTTCCTTTTCAATGCCAATGGTGAGTTGCTGATGCAACAGCGCGCCGAATCGAAACGATTGTGGCCCGGCTACTGGTCTAACAGTTGTTGCAGCCACCCGCGGCGGGGCGAGTCCATGGATACGGCGACCGGGCGCCGCCTCGGTGAGGAACTGAATCTCGTGGCGGACCTCAGGTTTGTCTACAAGTTTCGGTACCAGGCGCCGTATGGAGAACTCGGTTCCGAGCACGAGCTGTGCCACGTATTCCTGGGGTATGTCGACGACGAAGTGCGCGCCAACGAAGAAGAGATTGCGGCAATACGCTTCGTCAGTGCCGATGCGCTCGATGTGGAGTTATCGGCATACCCGGAACGCTTCACGCCCTGGTTCAAACTGGAATGGGACGTTCTCTCGACGGATTATGCGGCTGCGCTCGAGGAATATTCGTGCGCTCGAATATCCTCATAAAAGAGAAGGCTTGCCGGTGTTCGTCAATGAGGCCTCAGGCTCGCGCAGCGAGCAGACCGTTGCCGAACACCGGCAAGCCTTGTCTCAACCTACATACTTGTAATACTCGATCCCCAGATCGCTGAAGTGACGATCGTCCGACCGACCGACGCGATCAATGACGAACTCATTCAGGGGCAGGTAGTCGAGGCCGGCAGCGCGGCGCCCGGCATGCAGTGCTTCATACTGCTCGAACGTGATGTCGACGGCATGCTCCATGGCGTCACCGAAGCGAATCGCCGCGGTCGCTTCCCGCCAGCCGTCAGCCATGAAAAACGGTATGACTTCTGCCGCGTCGCCGCTGCCGTAGCCGAGTGTCAGCACCTCTTCGCCTGCGCTGAGACGATCTTCATCGAGCGCCTGCTCGAACCCGGCCGCCATCCATGCGGGCAGCGCGGCTGTATACAGATTGCCGAGGTCGCGCATCGTCTCGCTGCCGAGCGCGAGCTTGTCGAGGATCTCCCGACGGTATTGACGTGACGCGCGGAATGCGCGCGAGACGGCCATCGTCAGCGGGTAGGCCTCGTACTGCAGGCGCTCCGGGTCCGCGAGCTCGACAATGCGCGGACTGGCACGCATTTCATCGAGTAGCGCCTGCGCGTCTACGCCTGCTTCGCGGCAATAGGACGCGAGCTCCGCGTGATCGGCCGTCTTGCCATGGCTCAAAGCGAACAGGTAGGAAATCGCCCAGCCTGTCTCGGGCATGCGCCGGTAGGGCCTGTGCATGAACACGGTCTTCAGCGAGCGCAGGTACTCGCCCGGATTCAGCTGTCGTTTCTCGTACATGTCGGCGAGGGCATGCAGCGTCTCGTCAACGTAGCAGGTCGTCGAATACTTGCCGTTGAAAACAGGGAAATCCTGGATATGGTGTGATTCGGAACGATCCTGGCCGCAAAAGCGCACCATCGGCTTGCGAAAGTCCATGATGCGGTAGTCGGAGGCAGAGCCGGAACCGACGAGGTCTACGACCGCGAGCTTCGGCTCCTCTTCCAGCAGCATCGCCACGGCGCCGGCGCCCTGCGTGGGCTCGCCGCTTGAGCCGCGCGCATATTCCGCGATGTCGGCGCAGACCACGATTGCCTGGCCACCCGCGCCATCGAGGGCCAGGTGCCGGATCGCTCCTTTCATGCCATAAACGCCGCCCAGGCAGGCGTGCTTGAACTCGGGCACCTCGCAGCTGCGCGAGATTGGCGGCATGCTGCGCGCCTCGAGCGCCCTGTCGACCATGCCTTTTATGATGATTGCGCCGGCGGAGTTGTCGGTGCTCGACTCCGTGCCAAGGCCCAGGAACTTGACTCGCGTGGGGTCGACGTCGTACTGGTCGATGAGGCGCATCACGGCCGTCGCGGCCATCGTGTAGACGCTGTGGTTGGGTCCGCGCATGCGGAAACTGCGCCCGACGACCTCCTGCACCTTGGGCCAATGACTGTCGGTCCACTCGCACCAGTCCTCGAGCCAGACGCGATAGGGAGGCACGTAGGCGGCGAGGCCCGATATTCCGATGGATTTGCTGGTGGAGTGGTTCATAGGCTGGACTTTGGTTAGCCCGGGAATTCTAGTGGTCCCGGCCCTGCTGCTCAACTAATTATTCGTCCGGAACGGCAACCAGCCGGCCGGGGCCACGCGGATTTCTTCCTTATCCGTGTTCTGTTGCCATAATAATAAGTGTTTCCGCGGGTTCGTCCACCCGAAAACTCATACCGAGAAGGCCGCCATGGTTACCGCGCCGAGCATGGTCATCGTGAATCCCGCCAGGTACGCCACGGTCAGGGCGACATATTTGGCCGTTGTAAGCAGGCGTCCCTGCCCGTAAACACGCCGCATTGCGACGAAAAGGTACACGGGGACGTAAAACGAAGCGGCAACGATAAGGAGTATGCCGATTGCCTCGGGCGTCGGTAACGCGGAATTCAGCCGGCCGATGAGGATCTGCAGTGTCAGTATCAGGAACATGAAAGCGTGAAAGTGGACGAAAAACAGGAGGTGCTCGACGTAATACCGGCGTGACAGCGGGTACAGCGCTTTCAGTACGAACGCCATGATCGGCAGCAGGACGATCAGCGCAATCGGCATGTTGTCGTAGAGGTTCTGCAGGAACTGGCGGCCCTTGTCCTTCTTCACCTGCTCGCATATGTGCACGAGCCGCTCGGGCGTCAGCCGCCGCTTCAACCATTCGGGGCCGCTGATCGAAAAATCGTCGACCTGGCACTCCGCCTCCGCGCCATCGTCCCCGTCAAGGCGAATTTGCAGCCCGCCGCCCGTCTCCTCTGCGGAATCTTCCGGAACGCCGATGATTATTCCTTCTTCCGCAAGATCCCTGCGCACTTCATCGACCGCCTCGGCCGCCTCGGCCGCCTCCCGGCGATCCTCTTCGTTTGCTTCTTCCAGCGTCTGGGGTTCGTAGAAGATGCTGAAGGTTTCGCGAGGGTCGAAGAAGGCGACGAGGAAGAACAGCAGGCTCAGCACCAGGTACATGCGAAATGGCGGCATGTAGCGTGCGCGCCTGCCCTGCAGGTAATCGTGTGTGAGCAGTCCCGGCCTGATCATGAGCGGCACCAGCGTCTGCCACAGGCGCGAGTCGAGTTCGAACAGGTCGCCGAACGCATCGCTTATCAGTTCCCAGAGACTGATGAGCCGGCTGCGCGCCCGCTGTCCGCAACTACCGCAGTACTGTCCCCTGAGGTGTGCGCCGCAGTTGAGGCACGCCGGCATTTCGCCGGCAGGGAGTTCGCGGAACTCATCTTCGCGCAGGATGCGCTCCTGCCAGGAAATTACATCGCCAAAGCGTTCGAGCGCCTCGGCCTCGAGTTCCGTTGCAAGCCCGTCCACGAACTGCTCGAGAGCCTCATCGTCTTCCAGCGTGAACTGGCAGGACCTGCCGGGACGGCCTTCCGGGTCCGGACCGATTGCGAACAGAACGACATCGACGACGCCGGCAGATCGCCGGGCGCGCGCGGCCTGTTCATCGGCCCAGGCCTCGTAATCGCCGAGCGATTCCGGCTCTACGAAAACGCGATTTTCATAGATGGGTCCGGAGCGAACAGTCATTGGCTCTTATTCGGCTTCGCTCTTTTTCTCGCGACTGACCTTGCTCTTCTTGGAGACCTTCTGTCGCGGTGCCTGCTTACGTTTCGCGGCCTTCTTCGCCGGCTTTGCGGACGGTTGTTCTGCCTCTTTGCCGGGCGTGCGCCGCAGGTCCTCGGGCGCGAAGTCGTCCACGGCGAGCAGCGAGAACACTTTCTCATGATAGTCGCGCAGCTTCGCGGCCTCGTCCTTGTTGACCACTTCCGCACTGGCTGCTTCGTCGATCTGCTGGCCGAGGTACTCTGCGCGAATGAGCCCTTCCTTGCGCGCTTGCCGCAGCCTGCGCTCGAGCGGGGCGAGTTCGATACTCAGCTGCAGTGCTTCTTCGAGCAGGCCGATCGGGTTACCGGGCTCGATGGTCGTGTAAGCCTGCTCGCTGAGACGTTCGCGGGCCTCGCCCGGCGTGGTCGCCAGCTCGACGACCTTGTGGACAAGCTCGTCAGACGGCGCCGAGTAGGTACGACCGCGCGGGAAGATGAAGATACGCAGGAATGTCGCAGCCCAGCGATTCGGCAAGTTTCTCAGGAATGAATGCAGCGCCTCCTGTGCCTGGTACATCAGGGTGCGTATGGACCACTCGATGAGCGGCAGGTCCGTGGCGCGCCGGCCCTGGTTTTCGAAATGCTTCAGCACGCAGGAAGCGAGGTAAATGGAACTGAGCACGTCACCGAGCCGCGCCGATAGCAATTCTCGCTTTTTGAGATCGCCACCCAGCGTCAGCATCGCGAAGTCGGAAGCCAGCGCAAACGCCGCACTGTATCGATTGATGTTCTGGTAGTAACGGCGCGTAGGGGTGTTAAGGGGCACGCTGCTGAACTTCGCATGTGTCAGTGCGAGGAAGAACGAGCGAGCGACGTTGCTGATCGCGTAGCCGACGTGGCCGAACAGCGCGTCGTCGAATTCAATGAGGCCACGGTCGATGTCCTCGTCGCCCGCAGCGGCGAGTTCGCGCAACACGAACGGGTGGCAGCGAATGGCCCCCTGGCCATAGATGATCAGGCTGCGCGTCAGGATATTGGCGCCCTCGACCGTGATCGCGATCGGAGCGGCAATAAAGCCGCGACCAAGGTAGTTGCTCGGCCCGAGGCAGATGCCCTTGCCACCGTGCACGTCCATCGCGTCATTGCTGACCTTGCGGCCCAGCTCGGTGCAGTGGTACTTCAGTATTGCCGAAGGTACCGCGGGCTTTTCGCCCTGGTCGATCGCACCGGACGTCACGGATACGGCGGAATTCATGATATAGCTGTACCCGGCGATGCGGGTCATCGCTTCGCCGACGCCCTCGAAGTTGGCAATCGACGTGTTGAACTGCTTGCGAATGATGGCGTAGGCGCCGGTCGCGTAGCTGGCTGCCTGGCCGCCGCCCGCGGCGGTCGATGGCAAGGTAATTGCCCGGCCGACGGACAGCAGTTCGACCAACATCTTCCAGCCCTTGCCCGCCATTTCCCGGCCGCCGATGATGCAGTCGAGCGGTAGGAATCCGATAGTCAGCGGATTGTGACGGCGGCCAAAAGTCACCCCGGGGATATCCGTGGGGATGAGACCGGCGGTAATGCCGTATTCGTCCTGATCGCCGATCAGGTGATCCGGGTCGTAGAGCTTGAAGGCCAGCCCCAGCACCGTGGCGACGGGCGCCAGCGTGATGTAGCGCTTGTCCCAGTTGAGGCGAATGCCGGTGATGGTCTTGCCTTCCCACTTGCCCTTGCACACCACGCCGCTGTCGATGATCGAGGCGGCGTCGGAGCCGGCCTGCGGAGACGTTAGTGCGAAACAGGGGATTTCGGTGCCTGCAGCGAGGCCTGGCAGGTAGCGGTTCTTCTGCTCTTCGGTACCGTAGTGGAGCAACAGTTCGGCGGGGCCCAGCGAGTTGGGGACGCCGATCGTCGACGAGGCCGTTGCGCTGCGGCTCGCAAGTTTCATGATCACGCAGGCATTCGATCATCGCGAAGAACTTGTTCGCGATGATGTAATCCCAGACTTCCCTGGGCATATCGGCGTGCTCGTGGCAGATTTCCCAGTCGTTCAGCATCCGGCACAGCTCTTCGCACGGGCCGTCGAAGAAAGCCTGCTCTTCGTCCGAGAGCTTCGGCGCGGGATACGACATCAGCCGGTCCCAGTTCGGCATGCCCGAGAAAAGCTCGCCCTCCCACCAAACGTTGCCTGCTTCGAGCGCTTCACGTTCCGTATCTGACATGGACGGCAACATCTTGCGATAGACGTCAAGCAGCGGTTTTGTGATCTTCTCGCGTCGGAATTCGATCAGGTTCGGCACGATCATGGTGCCGAACGCCGCCCACAACGCCAGCTTCCACAGGAAAGACGCCTCGCCGAAGACCGTGTAGGCCAACACCGCGAGCCCCGCGGCAATCGTCGACGTCCGCAGGTCGATCCGCTGGTAGGCAAGGAAGATGCCGCCGCCGACGAAGAGCAGCAGCCAGAAAAGACTCACAACAAAACTGGACACGCGCGATACTCCCGACTCAGGAAATTGCGTTTGAAACAAACACTAACATCGTGACGCGACCCGCGCCATCGAGTGCGTCACGTCACAACAAGGACTCGATTGCGGCCCGCTCTTCGCGCAGTTCGGCCTCCGTAGCGTCCATGCGCGAGCGGCTGAAATCGTCGATATCGAGGCCCTGCACGATTTCGTAGTTGCCACCACCGCAGCGCACCGGATACGAGTAAATCACGCCCGGCTCGATGCCGTAGCTGCCGTCAGCGGGGATCGCCATGCTGACCCAGTCGTCGTCGCTGGTGCCGAGCGCCCAGTCATGCATGTGATCGATGGCGGCCGATGCTGCCGATGCTGCCGAAGAGGCGCCGCGTGCCTTGATGATTGCCGCACCGCGTTGCTGAACGACGGGGATGAAATCGTCCGTGAGCCACGCCTCGTCGACAAGCTCTCTGGCAGGTTTGCCCGCCACGCCTGCGTGGCTGATGTCCGGATACTGTGTCGCCGAGTGGTTGCCCCAGATGATCATGCGGCGCACATCACTGACATGGCTGCCGGTCTTCTGTGCCAGCTGTGCAATGGCGCGGTTGTGATCAAGCCGCGTCATGGCCGTGAAGTTGCCTGCATCGATGTCGGGCGCGTTGCTGCTCGCGATCAGTGCGTTGGTGTTCGCCGGGTTGCCGACGACGAGCACGCGAATGTCGCGACTCGCTTGATCGTTGATGGCCTTGCCCTGTACCGAGAAGATCGCGGCGTTGGCCTCCAGCAGGTCCTTGCGCTCCATGCCCGGGCCGCGCGGGCGCGCGCCCACCAGCAGTGCGTAATCGCTGTCTTTGAAGGCATCATTGGGATCGTCGGTCGCGACGATGCCCGCCAGCGTCGTGAACGCGCAATCGTCGAGTTCCATGACGACGCCCTTCAGGGCATCCAGGGCCTGCGGTATCTCGAGTAGCTGCAGGATCACGGGCTGCTCGTTGCCGAGCATCTGCCCGGAGGCAATGCGAAAAGCGAGTTGATAGCCGATCTGGCCGGCAGCCCCGGTGATCGTTACGCGAACGGGTGATTTCATGATGTGGTTCCCTGTTAGCCGGTCTGAATGGATGCTGCCATCCCCCGGTCCGTCTGCAGCAGGACTTTGCAATCTCCGGGGCCGGCGATTCTAGCATCGCCCTCCGGCGGGGACATCGGGAAGAACCGAAACTAGGGGAGCTCCGGTGGCGGAAACGCTTTGGCCAGCAGTTCTCGCTCCAGGCGGGCGGCGTCGTACAGTCCCTGGCGTTCGAGTTCGAGTATGCATTCCAGCCAG
>JAACFJ010000182.1 GCA_009937505.1 Gammaproteobacteria bacterium | reverse complement strand
GAGCGTCGACGTCAGTTGTGCGACCTGTTGCCGCAGCGGACCGAAACGCTCGATGGCGGAATCGGCATCCGCGGTGCTGAGTTCTTCGCGGGACACGGTTCGCACGATGTCGCGCGCTTCGCGCCCGATCAATACCGATTTCTCGGTCGCGCCCGCCTGGTTGGTCAGGGTCGACATGTCCTGCAGGCGCTTCTCGATCCGCCGCAGGTCCTGGCGCATGATCGTGCGGCTCTCTTCGTTGCGCAGGATGTGATACTGGTTCGTGGATCGCTGCAGCTGCACGACGTCCTCGGCCAGGAGCCGGTTGTTCTGCGCCGACTCGATGCCCGTGTTAATGATCGTTTCGCTTTGCTCGGCGAGCCGGTCGAGGTTGAGGAGTGCCCAGATCACGGCCACGAGCAACGGTAACGCAACGATACCGAATCCGACGAGAATCAGTCCGTTAAGCGATTTTGGCCGACGAAATTCCATGCGCGCAGTGTAGCACCGGGAGGTGCTTCGTCAGTCCGGCCAGTAGGCGCTCGGGTCGCGGGCCGCTATCTTGCGCTCCCATTCGAGGCTCGTACGAACGATCGTATCGAGGTCATCGTATTGCGGCTTCCAGCCGAGCACCGAGCGGACCTTTTCCGCTACCGCCACGAGTTCGGGGGGGTCGCCGGCGCGACGCTCTTCCTCGCTGATGTTCAGCGGGGCGCCATTGACCTTTTCGACCGCCTGCAGGACTTCCCTCACGCTGTAGCCGTGGCCGTAGCCGCAGTTCAACGTCGTGGACTGGCCGCCGTTGCGCAAGTAGGTCAATGCATCGAGATGGGCGGATGCGAGATCCTCGACGTGAATATAGTCGCGCAGCCCCGTGCCGTCCGGCGTGGGGTAGTCGGTGCCGAAGATCGACAGGCCCGGGCGCCGACCGGTCGCAGCCTCGCAGGCAACCTTGACCAGCAAGGTGGCTTTCGGTGTCGACTGGCCGATCGTTCCTGTCGGCTCGCAGCCCGCGACGTTGAAATAGCGTAGCGCGACGTAGCTCGGCCCGCCGGCATCGGCCAGGTCCCGGAGCATCCATTCCGTCATCAGCTTGGACGTGCCGTAAGGGTTGATCGGCGCGGTCGGCGAATCCTCCGCTGCCTTGCCGCCGGGAGGGATGCCGTAGACCGCGGCCGTGGACGAGAAGACGACGTGCCTGACACCGTGCTTTTGGGCGGCCTCGAGCAGCGTGCGGCTGGAGCAGGTGTTGTTGCGGTAGTACTTCAGGGGGTCAGCGACGGACTCCGGAACGATCGTATGGGCCGCGAAGTGCATGATCGTGTCGATGTCGTGCTCGGCGAAGATGCGGTCCAGGAGCGTGGCGTCGCCGGTCTCGCCAACGATGAGTTCGCCGGCGGTAACCGCCTCGCGGAAGCCGGTGCAGAGGTTGTCCAGCGTGACGACGTCTTCGCCGGCTGCGCCGAGCTGCCTCACGACGTGGCTGCCGATGTATCCGGCCCCGCCGGTCACAAGTAACTTTTTGTTTCGCATAAGTAACCAGGTCTTGAGAGAGTGTAGGGTGCGTAAATTGTATTCGTTCGCAGAATCGGGGAGCAAAGTCTATCAATACTGGTCTGAGGAGTACGGACCTGGATCGCACAATATTATGTGAGGCCCGGCGGTGAAATTAGCCGGATTTGTCGCCAAATCCGCACGCCCCGGATTCTGTTGCGGTTCAGCTCGCACCGGTATCATTCGCTAAACTGGCGATACCGCAAGGCCGTTGGGCTGGCGTGGGCGACAAGGATTGTATTCAGCTATGGACTATTTGTATCCATCATTGCCAAGCAGTTTACGGCTGGGCCGCGCGGTCCTGCCGGCTGCAGCGCTATTGCTCGCAGCCTGTGGCGGGGGTGGCGGGGACAGTGGTCCGTCATCCGTGACCATTTCGGGCATTGTTGAGTATGAATTCGTGCCGCCGAACCCGAACTGCCAGGGTCTCGATTTTGCCTCGACCGTGGTCAGGCCTATCCGCGGTGCAACGCTGCAGCTGGTCGATTCGTCGAACGCCGAACTCGCGACGACGGTATCCGGCGAAGATGGCAGCTACTCGTTTCCTGGTGTCGATTCGAACAGGGACTTGCGCATCAGGGTTCGCGCCGAGCTGAAGAAGACAGGTTCGCCGAGCTGGGACGTCGAGGTGCGTGACAATGTCGTAGACCCGGACGACGCCAATCCGCCGCTGCTGTCCGATCGTCCGCTTTATGCCATCGTCAGTGACTTCAATACGGGCAACGCGGACCTGATCCGCAACCTGACGGCGAGAACCGGGTGGGACGGGAGCAGTTATTCCGAAACACGTGCGGCCGCACCGTTCGCGATACTGGATACCATCTATTCGGCGATGCAGCTGGTGCTGAGCGTAGACCCCGATGCTGCGTTCGCTCCGCTCGATGCGTTCTGGAGCATCAACAACACGAGCTTCGGGACGAGCATCGATGTCGATTCGGGTGAGCTCACTACGTCCTTCTATAGCCGAGACACTGATTCTCTGTTCCTGTTGGGCGACGCGTCTGTAGACACCGAAGAATTCGACGACCACGTCATCGTGCACGAGTGGGGCCATTATTTCGAAGACAATTTCTCGCGGACCGACTCGGTGGGTGGACCCCACGGTATTGGCGATTTACTGGACTCGCGCCTGGCGTTCGGTGAGGGCTGGGCGTCAGCCCTGGCCGGTATTGCCCTCGACGATCCGCTATATTGCGACACTGGCCGGCCCGGCACGACTGACGCACTGCTTGCCCTCGGTTTGGAAGACGGGTTTTACGACCCCCGGGGCTGGTACGACGAGGTATCGGTGTTGCGCTTCATTTACGACCTCTGGGACACGACCGACAATCTGATCGATGATCAGACCGGGAACGAAATCGTGGGCGCCGAGCCGGATAACGGCTCTATCGGATTCGGCCCGATCTACGATGTGATGGTCGGGCCGCAGGCATTCACCGAAACGTTCACCAATATATTTTCTTTCGCGTCCGAGCTGCGGCCCATGCTACCCCCTGGTGACCAGGCTTTTCTGGACGACCAGCTCGTGCGCGAAGACATGACGCCCGGGTTCGACAAGTGGGGAGAGGGCGAGCTCAACGACGCGAGTCCGGACGGCCAGCAAAGCCGTGATGTACTGCCCCTCTACGTCAATATGCCCGTGGACGGAACTGTCGTTAACATCTGCTCGAACGACGACTACGACGGGGCCGGTGATGGCAACAAGCTGGCGACCTACCGTTTTCTGCGACTGGACGTCCCGACGACGTCGGCCTACGACGTCCGCGTGGTCACAACCACCGCGGATACGATTCCCGGCGACGACGA
>JAACFJ010000007.1 GCA_009937505.1 Gammaproteobacteria bacterium | reverse complement strand
GGCGGGTCGGGCCTTGCGAACGTACTCCGCTGCATCGCCGTGATGAACGACCGCTTCCTTGGCGCCCAGCATCTGCGCGCTTTTTTCGATCGCTCTTGCAGCACGACGCGAGTTTTCCACGAATACCACTGACGTGGCCCCTCTCGACAGCGCCTCGAAACCGAGCGCACCTGTGCCCGCAAAAAGATCGAGGCAGCGAGCACCCTGGATGGAAGGCGCCAGCCAGTTGAACAGGGTCTCGCGCACTCTCTCCGACGTCGGCCGCAGACCCGGCACGTCCGCGATATCCAACAGACGGCTGCGCCACTTTCCCGCTACAATACGCAGCCGCCCGGGTCGGGATTTCTTGTTTTCGGCGCCGGGCATTATCGTCATCGTTTCCCCAGAGGCACTCAACGAGGGCCGGATTTGGACAGTTTAGGCGATTTCGGTCGCCGGGTACTTTAAGACGCAATGCCAGGGAAGAAGGACAAACCCGCCGAACGCCAGGGATTCATCAAGCGCTTGCGTGCCCGCCTCAACAGCGGCGACAGCTGGCTGACCTATGATCTCGCGAACCTGGCACCGGGCGGCAAGATCGACGAGGATGCGCTCGAGGAACTCGAATCAATGCTTGTCATGGCCGACGTAGGCATCGACACAACGACCCGCATCATCGAAGACCTGCAGCAAAAGCTCGCGCGCAAGGAACTCAAGGACCTGGAATCGCTGCGGCGCGGACTGCACCGTTCGCTCGTTGACATCCTGTCACCCGTCGAACGACCACTCGACATCGACCCGCAACACCGCCCATTCGTCGTCCTGATGGTCGGGGTCAACGGTGCTGGCAAGACCACGACCATCGGCAAGCTGGCGAGGCGATTCAGGGACCAGGGAATGTCGGTGATGCTCGCTGCCGGCGATACGTTCCGCGCAGCGGCCGTCGAACAGCTGCAGGCCTGGGGACAGCGCAACGAGGTCCCGGTCGTTGCGCAGCAAAGCGGCGCGGATCCCGCCGCGGTGATATTCGATGCCTGGGAAGCCGCCAGGGCGCGCGGCATCGACGTGTTGCTGGCGGACACGGCCGGCCGACTGCAGAACCAGCAGGGCCTGATGGACGAACTTGCAAAAATCCGCCGCGTGATTGCGCGGCGGGACGAGACGGCGCCGCACGAGATCATGCTGGTGCTCGACGCCAGCCAGGGCCAGAACGCGCTGGTGCAGGCGCAGAAGTTCCACGATGCGCTCGGCCTGACGGGTATTACGGTCACCAAGTTGGACGGCAGCGCCAAGGGTGGCATCCTGCTCGCTATCGCCAACGCGCTGCAGGTGCCGGTGCGGTTTATCGGTATCGGCGAGTCTGCCGAGGACATGCAGCCGTTTGTCGCGGAAGACTTTGTCGACGCACTCCTCGCCAGCGGCGAACAGGGCTGAGCAAGGCACAGATGATTCAGTTCGAAAACGTGACCAAACAATTCCCGGGCGGGCAGGAAGCACTGTCCGGGTTGTCGCTGTCCGTCGACAAGGGTGAGATGGTATTCGTTACCGGGCACTCGGGCGCCGGCAAGAGCACGATGCTCAAACTGATTGCGCTGATCGAGCGGCCGACGAGCGGCCAGGTCATCGTCGATGGCCAGAACACGCATCGCGTGCGCCGCCGCAAGATTCCCGGCTATCGCAGACAGATCGGCATGGTGTTCCAGGACCACAAACTGCTCTATGACCGTCCGGTGTCGGACAACGTTGCGATGCCGCTGATCATCGCCGGTCTAAGCCCCCGCGATGCCGGCAAGCGCGTGCGCGCCGCCCTCGACCAGGTCGGCCTGCTGCACAAGGAAAACAAGAATCCCGAAACGCTTTCGGCGGGCGAACAACAGCGAGTCGGTATTGCACGGGCAATCGTGACCCGGCCCAAACTGCTGATTGCCGATGAACCGACGGGCAATCTGGATCCCGACCTGTCGCTTGAAGTCATGCGCATATTCCGGCGCTTCAACGAGGTCGGCGTTACGCTTTTGATCGCGAGCCACGACATCGCTCTCATCGACAAACTGGGTTGCCGACGCATCGGACTCGAGGAGGGTCGTCTGCAGCAAGCGACGGACGAGGACGACTTCGTGGCGCATTTCGACGACGACTACGTGCCGCAGGGAGGCGATGACGGATGGCGGTGACACGGCATTCCGACGCGGTGGCACCGCTGCGTTCTTCGGGACCGGTGGCCATCTGGCTCGGGCGTCACGGCAGGACGGCATCGGCGTCGTTCAGCAGGCTCTTGCACCAGCCGTTTGCGAGCCTGATGATTATTCTCGTTATTGCGGTAACTCTCGCGATACCCGCGGCGCTTAACCTCGCCATCAAGAACTTCACTGCCATCAGCAGCGGCTGGGACGACGCGCTCGACTTTTCCGTTTTCCTCGACGCAGGTGTTTCCGTCGACGAAGCGGAGGCGCTCGCCCGGTTGATATCACAGCGTGCCGACGTGGATGACGTGCGACTGATTACGGCGGCAGAGGCGTTGGCAGAATTCAAGGAACAGTCCGGCTTCGGCAGTGCTCTCGATCATCTTCCCGACAACCCGCTGCCGCATACACTGGTGGTAAGGCCCAGCCCTGCGAACACACCTCAATCGATGACTCTCTTACGAGAGGAACTCGACAGCCTGCCGGAGACCGAATTCGTGCAGGTCGACACCGAGTGGGTGCAGCGATTCCACGCGATACTCGAGATCGTGCAACAAGCCATCATGATCGGCGCCGGCCTGCTGGGTGCCGCAATAATCGTCATCATCGGCAACACGATCCGGCTCGAGATTCAAAACCGCCGTGACGAGATCGAAGTTACCAAGCTCATCGGCGCAACCAATGCCTTCGTGCGCCGGCCGTTCCTGTGGAGCGGCTTCTGGTTCGGGCTATTCGGTTCGGTACTCGCCCTCGGTCTCGTTCAGTACGGCCTGTACATGCTGCGCCCGACCGTTGCCCGGCTGGCGGGCCTGTACCAAAGCGGCGTCACCATGCTCACCCTGGACCTCCGGGACAGCCTCGCCATTGTCGCCGTCGGTGTGATCCTGGGCCTGGCTGGATCGTGGCTGGCAGCCGCGCGCCACATGCGCTCGATAGAGCCGAAATAGCCGTTTTCGGGCTGCGCATGCGGCGCTGCGTCATACGGGGCGGGGCCCGGCGAACATTTCGTAACGATTTGTAACTTACTCTTTTAAAAAGGAAAAATTCTGGCATCCTTGCGGAACGTTCGCTTTGGTTAGCACTCTAATACGTCGACTGCTAAAATTGCCGTCCCACAAGGAGAGAACTGAATGACCACAGCTGTAGCGCTTCGAAATCAGGAACTGATGCTGGCCGGACCGGTCGGCAGTCTCGACGCCTATATCCAGGCGGTCGGTTCCGTGCCTGTGCTCAGCAAGGAAGATGAGCAGGCGCTCGCGAACCGGTTCCGTGAGGAAGATGACCTTGATGCGGCACGCGAACTTGTCCTCGCGCACCTTCGCTTTGTGGTGCACATTGCGAAAGGCTACACCGGCTACGGCCTGCCGCTCAGCGACCTGATCCAGGAAGGCAACGTCGGCCTCATGAAGGCCGTGAAACGTTTCGACCCCGGCTACGACGTGCGTCTCGTGTCATTTGCGGTCCACTGGATTCGCGCCGAGATCCACGAATTCGTGCTGCGCAACTGGCGCATCGTCAAGGTCGCGACCACGAAAGCGCAACGCAAGCTCTTCTTCAATCTTCGCAAGGCGAAGAAGAATCTCTCATGGCTGACGTTCGACGAAACTCAGGCAGTCGCTGCAGATCTTGGCGTCAGCCCCGAGGTAGTCACCGAGATGGAGAAGCGGCTTCACGCACGGGACGCGATCTTCGATCCGGCACCGGATGCCGATGACGAGCGCGCGTTTGCGCCGGCCGCTTACCTGCCCAGCCCGAACTCCGATCCCGCGAAGCTCGTCGAGACGGCGGACTTCAACGAAGACGCGACCGATCGCATGGCTGCCGCCATCAGGACCCTCGACGATCGCAGCCGGCACATCATCGAGAGCCGCTGGCTGACGGAGGACAAGCGGACGCTGCACGATCTCGCTGATGAATACGGCATCTCGGCGGAGCGCGTCCGCCAGGTCGAAGCCAACGCAATCAAGAAGCTTCGATCGGCGATGGCCCTGTAGGCTGACCGATCGAAACAGCAAAAAGCCGCTCGATTGAGCGGCTTTTTTGTGGCGACGAACGTTGCCTGAACAGAACTCCGGGCACACCGTGCCGCCGGGTGATGGCCGGACCCCCCGCCTTGCCCCGATGACCTCGGCTCCGCAAGACACCCTCCTGCCAGCCTCTAAAACTGAATTCCCGGTTAACTATTCGTTCCAGCGGACTCGCCGACACGATAGAATTTCGTCTCCTCAAAATGCACGTGAATAAGTAGGAATAAAGGCGCCATTCATGCAGAAGCGCAGCATCAATATCGATTCGCTCGCACTGATCTTCGGGTTCATCATCTTTGCGCAACTGCTGTCCTACGTTGTGCCACAGGGCACCTTCGAGCGTGAGCCATTCCCTGATAACCCGAATCGATCGATGGTTGTAGCGGGCACGTATGAAACAGTCAGCCCGGATGAGGAGGTTACGCTGCCAGCCTGGCACTTCCTCGAGGGTGTCACGAAAGGCCTCGCCGATGCACAGGACATCATTTTCCTGATCTTCATCGTCGGCGGAGTCATAGAGGTCCTGCGCAAAACAGGGGCGGTCGATGCGGCACTCCACCGGTCGGTCCATCATCTCGGTCACAATCCATGGATATTGATACTCGGGTGCTTCGCGATGTTCAGCGTGGGCTCGTTCACCATCGGGATGGGGGAGGAGTATGTCCCGCTCATACCGATCATCGTGACAATGACCCTTGCCATGCGCATGGATGCAGTCGTCGCCATGGGCATGGTGTGGGTGCCGTACGGAATCGGCTGGGGCTGCGCCGGCATCAACCCGTTCGGTGTATTGATTGCACAGAACATTGCGGGCGTGACGCTGACGTCGGGATGGGAAGCGCGATTCGTCATGATGCTGGCCTTTCTTGCGCTCGGATTTCACCACGTGTATCGCTACGCGATGAAAGTGCAGAGGGACCCGTCAGCCAGCTACGTTGCAGACATTGATTACAGCTCGGGTTTCGAGACGCCTGATGATATCCAGCTGACAAACGGCCGCATCGCGATCCTGGTCGTCTTTTTCCTCGGTCTCGCATTCTTCGTCTGGGGTGCGTCGAATCACGGTTGGTTCATCATGGAACTCAACTCGATCTTCTTCGGCATTGGCCTGATATCGGCGGCAATCGTGCGCATGGGGCCGGCGGAAATCAGCCGAACATTCCTCGAGGGCTGCGCCAAGATGACCGCACCGGCATTGATCGTCGGATTTGCCCGGGCGATCGCTGTTGTCCTCGAGGATGGCCAGATCATCGATTCGATCGTCATGTCGATCTCGAGCGCGCTCGAAGGTTTTCCTGCTGACGTCGCGGCTATCGGCATGTTGATCGTGCAGTCGTTGACGAACCTCTTTATTCCGTCGGGTACCGGGCAGGCGTTCGTGACAATGCCGATCATGTCGCCAATTGCGACACTGACCGGTGTACCGCAGCAGACGGCCGTGCTCGCGTTCCAGTTTGGCGATGGCTTTACCAACATGATCGTACCGACCAGCGCGTTGGTCATGGGCGCGCTGGCACTGGGTAAGGTGCCATACACGGCCTGGTTCCGCTTCGTGGCGCCGTTGATGGTAAAAATTCTCGTGCTTGCAGCGGTCTTCCTTGTGCTGTCCATTCACTTCGGAGAGGCGGTCGGACTGGTGTCGTAGTTCGTGTCGCTCGATGGTGCAGGTGAAGTTGACCTGCTAAGCGTAGACCTTGCGCCGATACCTTATCCAGCCACCATCCTCCTCGCCCAGTGGATCGTGGTGCGTCCAGTGCACCAGGCCGCCGAGATCGTTCCATTCGTACATGCCGCGGAAGTGGACCCGGTCGCCGAGCGAAAGCGGAATCCGGTCTGCAAGTTCGATGTTGTGAGCAATCAGGAGCGTCTGCTTATTGCTCGACTGGATAACGAAGCGCTGGTGCCGCGATCCGTCGTCGTCATCCGACAACAGGCGCCGGACGAACCCTGTATCTTCGATCCACCGGCCCGTGTCGGCCTTCGTATAGGCTGATCGCATAAGCGCCCTTCTTGTTGTTCTTGGGCAGAAGATGAAAGCGGTGCCAGCCATCCCTGGCTGGCGCGCTCCCCTGTTTCTGTAGCGACCGTTCAGCCCGCGGTGACGGGTACCAGCGTGATCTCGACGCGCCGGTTGAGCTGACGGCCCTCCGGCGTCGAATTGTCGGCGATTGGATGATGCTCGCCCATGCCCACCGTTATGATCCGCTGGTCCATGATGTCCTGCGTGTAGAGGTATTCGCCGACGGTATTTGCACGGCGCTGCGACAACGCCATGTTATGCGAATCGCTGCCGGTGCTGTCCGTGTGGCCAGCGACCTCGACGACGGTCTTGTCGTACTCCGTCAACACTTTGCCTACCGAGTTCAGCACACCGAAAAACTGAGGCCTCAACGCGGCACTGTCCGTATCGAACGTGACGTTGCCCGGCATGTTCAACGTGATGTTGTCACCCATCCGCGTGACGCTGACACCAGTTCCCTGCAGTTCGGCCCGAAGCTCGGCTTCCTGCCGGTCCATGTAATTCCCGACTGCACCGCCCGCCAGGGCGCCTATGCCTGCGCCAATCAGCGCGTGCTGCCGGCGCTCCACCGCATCATCGCCCGACATCAGGCCAGCTACAGCGCCGGCCGCGGCCCCGATGAGCGCGCCTTTCGTCGCCTTGCTGGTCTCCGACTCCCCGGTATAGGGGTCGAGCGTCTCACAGCCACTAAGAATCGCGGCAATGCCCGCAATCGCGAATAAGGATTTTCTCGTCTTGCTGCCCATAGCGAAATCTCCCTGAAATCCTCACATGAGTTTACATTATGAATTGTAGCGCTCCGTGACTGAACGCACACTTAATGGCTGCGTTTATGGTCAAATACTGCCCAGGATGCGGAAACAGCGATGACTGATAGCGACGGTTGGCTCGAGCGCTACGGCGAGACCCACGAGAACCTTACCTACCCGGTGCTCTACTGGATCGCCGTTCCGATGGTCGTTACGGGGACCGTCGGTTTACTCTGGTCGTTGCCGGTGCCGGCCCAGTTCTACGAAATATCACCGCTGCTGAACTGGGGCAGCGCGTTCCTGATGGCGGCCGCCGTTTACTACTTCATCATCTCGCTACCGATCGCGATCGGTATGTTGCCGTTCATCCTTGGCGTCGCTGCAATTCAGTTGTGGCTGGAGCAGTCGCTCTATTCGCACCCGCACGTCGCTGGTGGCCTGCTGGTCGGTGGCACGATCGGCCTGTGGCTCGGTCACCGCAACGAGCCGGGCCCGGGTCCGGTCCTGAAGGACCTGCAGCTCATGATGATCGGTCCGGCGTGGCTGCTCTCCGTGCTGTACCGGCGGCTCGGCATACCGTTCTGAGCGTCACGTCTTGATGGCGATCGAGTTGCCGCGCGACCGTGACGTATGGCGCATCGCCGCGCCGATGATTCTGTCGAATATCTCGGTGCCGCTGCTCGGCATGGTGGATACCGGCGTTGTCGGTCATCTCGATAGTCCCGTCTACCTCGGGGCCGTCGCCATCGGCGGCACGATTTTCAGCTTCCTGTATACCGGCGTTAACTTCCTGCGCATGGGCACGACCGGTATAGCGGCCCAGCGTTTTGGCGCCGATGATTTCGACGGCTTGCGCGTATCCCTCGGCCAGGCGCTCATCGTTGCACAGCTGATCGCCCTGACCGTAATTTTCCTGCAGTGGCCCGTCGGCCAGGTCGCGATGAAACTGCTCGGCGCAAACGGGGCCCTTCGGGAATATGCCCTCGAATATTTTTCCATCCGCATCTGGAGTGCCCCCGGTACGCTCGCCAACTTCGTAATGATCGGCTGGTTCCTCGGTCTGCAGAACGCGCGCGTACCGCTGGTCATCTTCCTGACCATCAACCTGACCAACATCGTGCTCGATCTCCTGTTCGTACTCGTCCTGGGGATGAAGGTCGACGGCGTGGCGCTCGCGTCCGTCTTCGCCGAGTACACCGGGCTCGGGGTGGCGCTTTACTTTGCCGCACGGGAACTCCGCAAGCGCAGCGGTCACTGGCCAATGGAAAAGTTCGTCAATTTTCGCGAGTACGCGGCGTTTTTTTCGATCAACGCCAACCTGTTCGTGCGAACCATGGCGCTGATGTTCACGATCGCCTTCGTCACGGCGCAGGGTACGCGCATGGGCGGGCTGATCCTCGCCGCGAACGCGATACTGATGCAGCTGCAGAACCTTACGGCCTTTGGCCTCGACGGGCTTGCGCATGCCGCCGAAGCCCTCGTCGGCAAGGCGGTTGGCCAGCAGCGGCGGGATGTGCTCGAACGTTCCGTCACCCTGTGCCTCAAGTGGTCCCTGATCTTCGCCGCCGGGTTCAGTGCCGCGTACCTGTTCCTCGGGCCGCAGCTCATCAACGTGCTGACGGATCTGCCGGCGGTCCGCGAGACGACCTTGCGCTACTTGCCCTGGATGATCGTCTCGCCGCTGGTTTCCGTCTGGTCGTTTCTCTACGACGGCGTGTACGTCGGTGCAACGCGCGCCCGTGAGATGCGGAACATCATGGTGTTCTCTGCGTTCGCCGTGTTCATTCCGGTCTGGTTTGTGCTGCAGCCGCTCGGCAACGACGGTCTCTGGCTCGCCTTCCTGCTGTTCCTGGCAAGTCGCGGCGTCGGCATGCACTTCGGCTACCGCCGAAGCGTACTTCCAACACTGCCGTAGGAGCGTTTCTTGAGGCGCGACCGTTCGCGCGCCGAGGCACGCTCCTAAGGATCCGGGTTCGGCGGGCCTTTTAATTCGACAATGTTGCCTTCCGGGTCGCTGATATACATGGAGGGGCCCTGGCCCTCGGCGCCGTAACGGGAAGTCACCCGGCCGGCATCGACACCGTGGCCTTCCAGGTGTTCGACGATCGACGCTTCGTCGAATGTCTCGAGACGAAAACAGAGATGATCCATGTTGCGTCCTTCGCGCCCGGGCGCGGCGCCGCCCGCGCGGCCAAGCTCTCCGTCGACAGGAACAAGATCGACGAGCGAACGGCCGGCACGTAGCTGGATGAGCCCGATAGCATCCTTGCGCCGATCGATGCTGCAGCCGAGTACTTCGCAATAGAACTCGAGCATGCGATCGAGGTCGCTCACACGAAGCACGATATGGTCGATCTCGCGGATGCGGATAGTCACGGCCGGACCTCCGCTGGGGCTTTACGCAGCACCGCCTCCTCGGCGCAGCGGTGGCGAACGGCGCTACGCGCCCAGGCGTATGCGCCGAGTCCCGAAACGATATTTGCAATCGCATAGGCGGCGAAAATGCCGGCGATATCGAAAAACCGCATCGCGATGAGTGCGGCCGGGATATAGAGCACGGCTATCCGGCAGACACTGATGATCACGCCCGGCATCGGATAACCGAGGCCATTGAAGGACGCGTTCATCACCATGACCATGCCGTAGGTCCCATAGCTGACCGGCACGAGCCAGAGAAACATGGACGTAACGTCCCGGACACTCTCGCTGTCGCTGAAGAGGCCGGGAAGCCAGCCGGACATCGACGCAAGCAGGCCCGCAATGACGAGCCCGCTGCCGATGCAGAACGCTGTGCAGAGCCATAGCGCGCGCAGGATGCGGTCCTCCTTTCCGGCGGAGAAATTCTGCCCGACGAAGGGCCCGATAATCGCGGACAAGGCGTAGTACATGACCAGCATCATCGACTCGATGCGGCTTGCAACGCCGAAACCGGCAACCGCGTCCGGGCCGAAGCGCGCGATCATGGCGGTAACGACGGCCGCGCCAACCGGCACGATGACGTTGGTGCCGGCAGCGGGTATGCCGACGTGCAGGATGTCCCGCCACGACCGCCGCAACTCGCCCGGGTCGGGCTTGTCGAAAGTCACCATGTCCAGGCGGTGCCGCATCAGGTAAAGCGTGCCGACAAAGATCGAGGCGCGCGCAAGTAATGCCGCCATCGCGGCACCGTTCAGCCCCATCGCCGGCAGCGGCCCCACGCCGAAGATCAGTATCGGGTCGAGGATGACGTTGAGCACTGCTGCAAGAATCATCAGCATACTGGGCAGGCGCGTATCTCCGGTGGCCCGCATGCTTGCCATGCCCACCATCCCGACGACGATGAACGGCACGCCCATGTACAGAATGGTCATGAAGCCGCGGATCAGCGGCATCAACTCGTCGGGGGCGCCGAGCAATCGAAACAGCGGTCCGATCGTGAGAATGCCGATCGCGCTGATGATCGCGGTTACCAGGAAAGACAGTAACAGGCTGTCGGTTGACAGCCGCCGCGCCCGGTGTTGATCGTCCGCGCCGATCGCGCGAGCCACGACCGAGGACGTGCCCGCCCCCAGCCCGATCGCAACGCTGGTGACGATCATGAGAATGGGAAACCCGAAGCTGAAAGCCGCGAGCTGTGCGTCACCGACTTTGCCGATGAACCACGTGTCGACGAGGCCTTGTGCCATCATCGTCGCGATGCCGAGAAGCACGGGCACAGTCATGTCGACCAGGTGCCCGCCGACAGGTCCCTGTGTAAGCCTCGGCTTGGGTGAGTTCATCGGGCAAGGTTATCATTGCGAAACGCAATTAGAGTGGGCTGCGAACATGAAGTTCAGGCACGACATCGTCATCGACGCCGACCAGGGCGCAGTATGGGCGGCCTTCGACGACCCCGCCAATATGAAGGCCTGGCAGCCGGCGCTCGAGTCGTTCACGCGCAAGAGCGGCGAAGACGGTCAACCCGGTGCCGTTGCCGAGCTGGTCTACAATGAAAACGGCCGCAAGGTAACGCTCACCGAAACCGTAACCGAGCGGCGCGAGCCACATTTCATGGCCGGCACCTACGAGTCGGACGTGGGCAATGCACTCATCGTCAACCACTTCGAAGACGCCGGTAATGGCTGCACGCGCTGGGCCAGGTATGGGAACCATTCGTTCAAGGGCATCTTCCGCTTTCTCAGCATCTTCTTCGCCGGAACGATTCGAAAACGTAACGAAGACATGATGAACAACTTCAAACTGTTTGCCGAAACGCAGCAAGCGGAGCGCACTGTATGAGCTGGAAGCAACTCGACTCACGTACCGTCTACGAGAATCCCTGGATGGAGGTCCGTGAAGACCACGTCATCAATCCCGGTGGCGGCAAGAATCACTACGGTTACGTGCACTTCAAGAATCGCGCCATCGCGATCATGCCGCTGGATGATGACGGCAGCACGTGGCTCGTCGGCCAGCAACGCTACACGCTGGGCGAATATTCCTGGGAGTTGCCCATGGGTGGCGCGCCGCTCGACGAGTCGCCCCTCGTTGCCGCGAAACGGGAACTCAGGGAAGAAACGGGCCTGACCGCCATGCGCTGGTCCGAGGTGATGCGGCTGCACACCAGCAACTCGATCACCGATGAAGTCGGCATCGTCTACATCGCCGAAGGACTGACCCAGGGCGAGACCGAGTTCGAAGAGACTGAAGACCTGGAGATCCGCAGGCTGCCGCTGGATGAGGCCGTTCGGCTCGTCAATGACGGCGAGATCACGGACGCCATCAGTGTCGCCGCGATCCTCAGGGTTTCCGCACTCAGAACAGCATCCTCGCGGTGACCACGTAGCGCATCGAGCCGCCCGGCTCCAGGGCGTCGAATGGATAACAGGTGACAAGGCTGAGCACGCTCTCGTCTGTATCGAGCAGCAGGCTGCTGCGGCGTGAATCCACCACGTCGATATGCACGACCTGGTAGAGGTGCGACTGCCCGTCCACCGTCTCGACCACGAGCGACTCGCCGACAGCAAGGCGCTGCAGGAAGTTGAAATGAGTGTCCCGATGCCCTGCGATCACGGCGTTGCCGGGCTTGCCGGGCAATGCACTTGCGCTCAGGTGCCCGGGGCCGAATGCCAGTGTGCGTCCCGATCCGCCGGCGAGGACGATCAGGTCGATGTCTCCACCCAGCGCCCTGAGCCGCGCGACCGGCCAGGTATCCGCCCACGGCCAGGGCGCCGGTCGCTCACTGCCTTCCGCAGCACGCTCCCATGCGCGTTGCATCAGTTCCTGCGCGAGCCAGGCCTTGGCGGGAATATAGGCCCCTTCGCCGAGCTGCCAGAATCCGAGGCAAAGTACGCAGGCCATCACCCAGCCTCCCTTCGTCCTAGGCCAGCCGCGCACGGTTTACGCTCCGCCGCAAAGTTCCCGCGCCGAGCAACAGCAGGGCCACGGATAACATCAGCAGGCCGCGCCGCTGCAGTACGGGCGCGTTCGTCGCGGTCGCCGGGAAACCGAATATCGCGTTCATGCTTTGACCGTAAGGCAGCAGGTTCGGCACCGGTTCCCTCGCGAGCAGATCGCCGGCGGGCCGCACCGGCGTCTTGTCAACCGCGACCAGGCTCGTGTACTTGCTGACGAGATGGTGGGCAACCGCGGTATCGATGACCGCTTTCCGGGTTAGCTCGGGATCTGCGCCCCGCCGCTCCTCGTCGTGAAGCGCAGCGATCTTCGCCCGCGCCCAGAGCGCACCGATACCCGGATTGTCCTCGCCGCTTTCCAGCGGTAGATCGCGGGTCCATGCCCCGGCAGCCGAATCCCCGCTGACACGGACCGCAGAACCCGGCAGGAAAGGTACTGCCGCCTTCGCCCTGACCGTAACGGGCTCGCCGAGATAAAGATCGGGCACGGTGTCCGGATAAGTCTCCATTACCGTGCCGCCCGGCCAGCTGACATTAATGTTCGTAACCTGCGGATTCCTGAGCTTGTCGAACAAGCGATCCATCTTCTCGCCGACCTCGTGTAGTGCGCTGATCACGACGAAGGTCCCGCGTCCGAGTTCTGCCGCCTTGCGCATGAACCAGCTGTTGGGTGCGGAACCGATACCCACCGTAAACAACCGTGCATTGCCGAGTCGCGCCTCGATCATCTCGTAGAGTTCTTCTTCGTTGCCGACACTCCCGTCGGTGATGAACACGATTTGCCGCAGGTGCGATTCGACGGCCGCCGAATCCAGCGCGAGCCTGAGGGCCGGCCGCATCTCGGTACCACCGTTTGCCTCGAGCCCCTGCACGAAATTCCGTGCATGAGCGACGTTTGCGGCGTCGGCCGCAACGCTCTGGTGAAAAAGCGCCCTTGTCGCCGAGTTGAACTCGATGATGTTGAAGCGATCATTGGCGCTCAAACCATCGAGAGCCTGTCCCAGGGCTTTTCTTGCCTGGGCGATCGAGACGCCATGCATGGACCCGGAAGTATCCACGACGAAAAGCAGCTCGCGCGGCATGGACAGCGGCACATCCTTCGCGGCGTCGGGCGGTACGACCATGAGCAAATAGTGAGGCTGCTCTTCGATGGTCTCGCTGAACACCATTGCGCGCGGCACGGCAGAGGGCACCGGCCGCCATAACAGCTCGAAGTCGTGGTCCATCGGAACCGAGTCGTTGGCCAGCGATACCGTGTACCGGCTGTTGCTCTCTGAAACGTCCACCGGGTGATATCGGCTGGCAACGATCTCCAGCGGCATCCCGGCATCGATGCTGGCACGCAGCGAGATCTTATGGTCGCGAGATTCCGTCACCTGCGGCGGCGTAATGAAGGATGCGTCGCTCACCCGTATCGTATCGGGCGACCAGCCGCTGCCCTTCCGGTCGGGAAGCGGCGCGCCCGGAATATAGCGAGGCGTCAGGGTCATGGGAAAACGGATAGCGAAGGTGCCATTGTCGTAATGCAGGTCTTCGAAGTATTCGATTTCGACAACGACCCGTTCCCCCGGCGCTATGTTTGCCACGGACGTCGTGAAAAGGTTCGGGCGCTGCTGTTCGACGAGGCTGGCCTTCCTGCCTTCGCTACGTGCGCGCTCATAGTCCTTCCTCGCCTTTTCCTTCTCCCGGATTTCTCCCTCGATAAAACGCTCGCCGATATGCAGCCGCATGCGATCGACCGCCGCCTCGTCCGGCAATGGAAATACGTAGATGCCCTCGACCCACTCTCCGCCTTCATTGCGAAATTCCTGGCGGACCGACACGCGTGCAACGAGGCCGCTTATGGTCATCGTGACTTCAGTGTTCGTGCGGGTCGCCGCGACGATCCCCGCCTGCATTTTCAGGAGCAGCGTGCCGGACTGTACGTCTGCCGGCCGCCATTCCTCGCCCGTTGCGACAGGCATCCACAGCCAGGCAATCGCAACGACCATTATCATCAGTGCTTTTTGTTGTGACATTACGGGTCTCCCGGCAGCGCTACGGTGATTCAAACAATCCAATACGTCGCGCCACGGACGACGGCATGGCAATGCACCGGCGTAATGTGGCAAATTGTGGCCAGGTTCCGGGGGATTCGATTTGGCCAAACGCATAGCGATCGTCGAAGACGAGGCGGCAATCCGCGACAACTACGCGGCGGCTTTTCGCCGCGAGGGTTACGCCGTGGACGCGTACGATTCGCGCGCCCCGGCTCTGGAAGCCTTTGCGTCAAGGCTGCCCGACCTCGTCGTCATCGACATCAACCTGAAGGACGACGTCGAAGGCGGCTTCGAACTGTGCCGGGAACTGCGGGCTCAGTCGGCAGACCTGCCGATCATCTTCCTGACTGCACGGGACAGCGAGTTCGATGCGGTGTCCGGACTGCGCCTGGGCGCCGACGACTACCTCACCAAGGACATCAGCCTCCCGCACCTGATGGCGCGAATCGCAGCGTTATTTCGCCGTCTCGACGCAATGCAGAAACCGCAGGCAGAGGGCGGGCGCATCACCCGCGGCAGCCTGGAGATCGATACCGACAGGATGACCGTACAGTGGCAGGGCATTCCGGTCGGCCTGACGCTGACGGAGTTCTGGCTGGTGCACGCGATGGCGCGTTACCCTGGCCACGTCAAGAATCGGCAGCAGCTCATGGACGCTGCACAGGCCGTGCTCGACGACAACACGATCACATCCCACGTGAAGCGTATTCGACGCAAGTTCCAGGCCGTCGACGCCGACTTCGGCTGCATCGAAACCGTCTACGGCATGGGCTACCGCTGGATAGCGGACTAACCGCGAAGCCCTGATGAATCTCAAACGGCAGTTGCTACTGGTCAGCCTGCTGACGCTCGTGCTGCCGTGGGCCGGCTGCGAATTCATTCGCGAGACTGAGTCGGCGCTGCGGCAGAGCCAGCAGCAGATGCTCTCGGGAACGGCGAGCGCCGTAGCGGAATCACTGGAACGGTACCCGGAGGAGTTCCCCGCGCGGCCCGGCGGCAACGATACCCCCGCCGATCAGCTGTATGGACATCGTCTCGACACCGAACCGTTGATCGACGGCTACGTCAACGACTGGTCCCTCCCACCGGGCTCGCTGCGGCAGATCAGGGGTGCCGACGGTCCGATCCGCGTCGCTGTTGGCCTGCACGGCCGCTACGTCTATTTCTATGCGGCGGTGACCGATAACGATGTCGTGTATGCGTCGTCGTCAACGGTCGCAATCGACGACGGCCCGGTTTACGCGGATCGGGTCGTGTTAATCAGTGCGAATCCGCCGATGGCGAGCGAATCGCTGATATTCTCCGCGGAAGCGCCAGGCCCGGTCATCGCCTACTTGCGAGGCTCGTTCGGCTTCGCCCCCGAGCCGGCGGTGCTGGCGCGCTGGCAGGACGTCGCCGGCGGCTACCAGGTTGAGGCCCGGATCCCGGCAAACCTGCTCGGTACCCACCTCGGCATGAACGTCATCAATACCTCGAGCGAGCACGAAGCCGGTGTCCGCAGCGCGAGTTTCGCCGGGCAGGTGCCGGGGCCGTTTGTCACGACGTCGCCCGACCTGACTTTGCTCGCAGAAAAACTGGTGCAGCCCGGGACGCGTATGCTGATAACCGACCGCAGCGGCTGGCGCATTGCGGCCGTGGGCTCGCCCGGGACGGCACCACAACCCGTACAGGGAGCGGTCTCGAACTGGCTGCGGATCGCTTACAAGGCCCTCGTGGAACCCGGCACCGAGCCCGCGTTTGCCGAGCCCGATCCGAGTGGCCGGGAGCGTCAGCCATATATCGCTGCGGCCCTCGACGGCCGAAGCTCGGAAAGCTGGTTCCGTAGTCTGGACAGCGGCAGGGCCATCGTCGCCGTCGCCGAACCGGTCACCGGCGACGGCAACACCATCGGAGCCGTCGTATTGCAGCAGGGCACCGATGCGATCCTCAGCCTCAGGAACGAAGGTCTTGCGCGCCTGATGAATTTCACGCTTATCGCGACCGTACTCGTGGCGGCGGCGTTGCTCGGTTATGCAACCTGGCTGTCGAGGCGCATCCGGCGGCTCAGTCTCGCAGCGGAAGAGGCGCTCGAAGGCCCGGGCCTTCGAGCGGCACTGCCGAGCGCCGAATCCGGCGACGAGGTCGGCGACCTCTCTCGCAGCTTCTCCTACGTGCTCGGCCAGCTTGCGGATTACAACGATTACCTGCGCTCACTCGCATCGAAACTGTCGCACGAACTTCGCACGCCGCTTGCCATCGTCACGTCATCCCTCGAAAACCTCGAGCACGAAGCGCTCGAAGGTGCATCGGCTGACTACACGGCACGCGCCAAAGACGGCGCCAACCGGCTACGCCGCATCCTCAACGCCATGAGCGAAGCCAGTCGCGTCGAGGAAATCATGGAGCATGCCGAGCCCGAGCAGTTCGAGCTGCGCCATGTCCTGTCGTCGACCGTGGAGGCATACAAAGACGTTTACTCCGACCGCCGGATCGAATTCGAGTGCACGCCCGCCACAACGACGGTAAGCGGCTCAGCCGAGCTGCTTATCCAGATGCTCGACAAACTCGTCGACAATGCTGCCGATTTCAGTTCGGAGGGGGACCTGATCAGGATCGGCCTCGAATCGAGCGACGCCGGGCTGGTGTTGAGTGTTCACAACCCGGGCCCACCGCTGCCGGAGCGCATGCGCTCGCAGCTTTTCGACTCGATGGTGTCGGTGCGCGCTGGCGGCAACGACAAGCACCTCGGGCTAGGCCTTTACGTCGCGAAGCTCATCGCCGAGGGCCATGGCGGCCGCATTACGGCAGAAAACGCCGACGGCGGCGTCCGGTTCTCAGTAGTCCTGCCGCTCGCTGACGCGAAGCTGGCTCAGGTCGGTCGAGAATAATATTCCGCCACCGAAATCCGTGCTGCTGTCGGTCAGGCCGGTGAACGCATAGAGCTCCATGCGCCATGCCCTGCCGAGGCGGAACGATGCGAATCCCGAGAGTTCCTGGATGTCGTCGCTGCCGCTGATGGCCGCTTCGCGATAGTCTAGATACATACCGACCATCGTATTGTTCGAGGCCAGGTAGGCGCCCCCGACCGATGCGAGGAACACGTCGTTAAGGCCAACTCCGGGCGGGTCGCCGCGCAACCGGTAGCCGGCCGAGCCCTGCAGCGAGAGCCTGTCGAAGAAACGGTAAGCGTCGAACTGCAAAGTGTAGTCATTCTCCCCGGTGCCGAGGCCCTTCAACTCGTCGGCGGTGCCGAACTTTATCTTTCCCGTGACGTCAACGACGAAATTGCCTGTATCGCTGACATACAGATCGTAGAACGTCAGCGCGCCCACGATGTCGCCGAAACCGCTCTCGGTAACCGTCGCACCATCACCCGGCAAAGGCTCCGCACCGGCGTCGGTGACGATCGTGTCTTCCGGCGCGGTCACCCTGAGCCACGGTGCCGTCAGGCGAAACCCGATCCGGTCGAACCCGGCCCGAAAGGTGAACGGGACATAGAGTTCCTCGATATCGTCGGTGCCGCCATACTTGCCGGTGCTGTATTCAAACCCCGTCGAAAACCGCAGGTCGGCACCGGCATCCTGGGCTGCGCCGTCTGCACTTATGAGTACGAACGCGGCGATCGCAACGGTCGCCGTTATTCTTCTATCCGCCTTCATGTCGGATTCCCCTGTTCGAAACGGGACCGGCTTGCGCCGGCCCCGACTGCTTCTGTCGCCTTACTCGGCTTCTTCCTTCTCACCACCATCGCCGATCGCAACGCCTTGCGCTCCTGCGCGGGCCTGCATCTGCTCACGATGCTGTGCGAGGAAACGGGTCTTTTGTTCCGGGTCGGACTCGACCAGCCGCAGCTGCTCGCGATAACGGTTGCGTTCCTGGGCGGTCATCATTTCATGGCCGTAGATGTCTGAATCAGGACCGTTTCCCGTGCCCGGCACATGAACCTGCTTTTGCTCCTGGACCTGCATGCGCTCCTGGGACTGTTTGCGTTCCTGCGTCTGCGTGGCGTCCTGAGCAGGATCCATGGCCGGCTCGTGGATGCGGTCGCGATCACGGATGCGGTCACGATCGTGATCGGACTGGCCGCGCTCGACCTGGGCCCGATCTCTGGCGTGTGCCTGGTCGCCGCCGCCTCCCTGTCCGCGTCCCTGCGCAAACCCGTCAATGGGCAAAAGAACCATTGCAGCGACAAGAAGTGCACTGTATTTCAGTAGGGTTCTCATGGTATCGCTCCTCTCGTGCGTTCACTTAGTAAAACGGCGCGGCAGCCCCGGCGTTGACGTTGTCGCTCTACGTAGTTTCCGAAGTGTGGTCCGGTTGCGAGCGGGCACGAGCACAACAGCTTGGTATCATTTGCAGCAGGCATTCACTTTCCGCATTACGATGGCGATAAAGGAGATATTCATGGCTAACGAGGGTTATCACGAGCCGGTCGAGGAACTAAGCGACGAAACGCGCGACATGCACCGCGCGATCGTCTCGTTGATGGAGGAACTGGAGGCGGTCGACTGGTACAACCAGCGAGTTGACGCATGCAGGGACAAGGAACTCGCCGCGATCCTTGCGCACAACCGCGACGAGGAAAAAGAGCACGCCGCGATGGTGCTCGAGTGGATCCGGCGCCGTGACCCGAGTTTCGACAAGGAACTGAAGGACTATCTCTTCACGACCGAGAAAATCGCGCACGAGTGAATATCACCGAGGGTGGCCTTCGATCTCTGTGGCAACCGCACGCTGATCATCCAGTATCGAAAACTCTATCTTCGTTTATTCTGCTGGGTTCAGACCGGCCCCGATTGGTTAACTGCCGTCCTGTAAAGAGTCATACCCACACCAGCGAGAAAAAACAGGCCCAGCCAACCGCCGAAATGCAGCGCGGTTGGCAGCGCCAGAACCTCTGCCGACCCAACCGCAACGATTGGTATCGCGATAATAATGCCCATCAGTGCCTCGCCCGTAATCAAACCCGCCGAGAACAGGGTGCCTTTCTGGTGGATGCGTTCACGATCGCCCTCGGCCTCGCCCGGCGGGAAACGGCGCTCGACGAGATGTGCAACGAACCCACCCGCGAAGATCGGCACGCTGAGCTCCAACGGCAGATAGATGCCGACCGCACAGGCCAATACCGGAACGTGCCAGGCGGCACCGATCTTTTTCAGGTACTGGTCGAGAAGGATAATCACCACGCCGATCGCCGCCCCGATACCGATCATTGTCCACGGCAGCTTGCCGCCGAAGATGCCCTGGGCTACCGAAGCCATCAGGTTCGCCTGTGGCGCAAGCAACGGGTTCGGGTGGGTTTCCGTCGGCACGCCGATACCGTAGGCCTGCGCGAGCAGGCTCAGCACGGGCGCCATGATGAACGCGCTCGATACGCCGCCGACCGCAAGCATCAACTGCTGCTTCCAGGGCGTCGCGCCGAGGATGTAGCCGCACTTGAGATCCTGCAGGTTGTCGCCGCCAATGCAGGCTGCGCAGCAGACGACGGCACCGATCATGATTGTCGCAACGGCTCCGATAGGCGAACTGCGCCCTAACAGCACCGCAAGCACCAGCGCCGCGAACAGGATCGTCGCGATCGTCAGTCCCGACACGGGGTTATTGGACGAGCCGACGAGACCGGCCATGTAGGCCGACACCGAAACGAACAGGAAGCCTGCCGTAATCATGATCACCGTCATCGGAATGCTGACCAGCCATTGGTCCACGATCGCCTGGTAAAGGATCAGTAGCGGCAACGTGAACAGCGCCGTACCGATCAGGATGTAGCGCATGGGCAGATCGCGCTCGGTGGCGGGGACTGCCGAGCCGCCTGGGCCGTGCTCTGCCGTCAGACCGCTCTTGATACCCGACACGAGCGACTTGCGCAGTGAGATCAGCGTCCAGACACCGCCAACGAGCATCGCCCCGACGCCCAGGTAGCGGACCTGCGTCGACCAGATCGCATACGCGGCGTCCTCCGCGCTCGCACCGGCCAGTTCGACACTCAGAACGGGGTCGCCAGCAAGAAAGAAAGTGCTGTAAATCGGTATCGCGACGAGCCATGCGATGGTGCCGCCCGCAAGCATGACGACGCCGATGTTGAGTCCGACGATATACCCGACGCCGAAGAGTGCCGGGGACAGGTTGGTGCCGAAATAGCCGATCGTCTTGTCGAACCATACCGATGCGGAGGCCGTGTCGGGGATGAGCCGCAAACCGCTGCCTGCCGACAGCTTCATCAGGCCGCCGAGGCCGGCCGCTCCCGCGAGGATCTTCAGGCCTTCCCCGGGCCGGTCACCGGTCCGAAGCACTTCGGCCGCCGCCTTGCCTTCGGGAAACGCGAGACCCTGGTCGACGATCAATGATCGACGCAACGGCACGGAAAACAGCACACCGAGAAGTCCGCCGAGGCCGGCGATAGCGAGTACCCACGTATAGCGGAAGTCAACCCAGTAGCCGAGAAGAATCAGGGCTGGAATCGTGAAAATCACGCCGGTTGCAATAGAAGTGCCTGCCGATGCACCGGTCGCAACGATATTGTTCTCAAGGATGTGGCCGCCACCGAGCATCTTCAGTACGGCCATCGATACGACGGCGGCCGGTATCGCCGACGCGATGGTCATGCCTGCAAAGAGGCCAAGATAAGCATTGGCGGCCGCGAGAATTACCGCGAGGACGATCGCAAGCACTATCGCACGAAAAGTGAGTTCGGGGGGTGCTTTGTCCGTCATCGCTGGCTCCAATCCCTCATGGGAGTTGCTGTTTTTGTCGATACGCTATTTTTTCGGCGTTCCAGGCCCGGCGAGAAACCAGATGATCAATCCGAACAGGGGAAACAACCCTACGAGCAAAACCCAGAGGATCTTATTCGTGGTGTCCGCGTTGCTGCCAAAGATCTGAACCAGCGCATAGACCACGAACGCCAGGTGTAGCAGCGCCCAGAATCCGAGTTCGCCCATCGTTTTCTCCTCACGTCTTGGATCGATTCCTGAACGGCATTCTACTTATCTCAGCGCACGGTTTTGTTATTTCTTGTTCTTCCGGCGCCCTTGCTGACTGACTGGTCACGATGCGTCTGATTTTCCCGATACCGGATTGTGAAATGACCACGGTCCGGAAACAGTGCTCAACCCCGTCATCGCCAGTCGCGTACTGCGTAGCCTGGATGCCGCCAGATAGGTTGATTATCAATGTCATGCAGGGCTTATAGTGGGTCGGTCAGCACCCGAGGGCCAATTAACAAAGTAATGAAGGCATGTTTTAGGCCCAGCAGCGTAGTGCTGCGCCCCTATGGGACCTGCTTCGGAAGCTTGTCGACCCGCGATTTGGCGCCCGTAGATTTAGCATGTTAGCACTGGACTATTGACCCACCGCATTGCGCAAGCCCTGCGACAAGCTCGTCGAGCTCGTCTCCTTTGTTAAGCAGAATCAAACGACATCCGATTTACAGTCGTTTGGCCGTCCGCCAAGGGTTATCAGCGGTCGCTCAGGCCGTTGCTGGCTCAACGACAGCTTTAATGTGGATGGCCGGCATATGTCCTGGTTGAACGACAGCTTTCACTGAAAGCAGGTGTTCAGCGGCACTGAAACAGCCTGATCTGTCGATCCGATTTCGGCCAGAAGCTGCCATCGATGAGAGGAGATTCGCAGCTCAACATCGTCTATTGATAGGCGGCAGCGGTAATGAACTGACCGAAAGATTCGCACCAGACGATCGCAGCATTGAACTCCCCTGGATCTACTGACTCCGGGACAGCAACCATGAAATTCTCGAATGTCTGCACGAAACCCACCTGCACCATCTCGGATTTCAGCGATTCAAAATCTGTTTCCGTCTCAACGAATTTGGGCGACAAATACAATCGGTAGTCGGGCCCAGGCGCCAGGCGGCCCTCGAAAGCGATGTTGTCGGGACCAATGAACAGGTTTCCCTCGCCCCAATGAAATACATCACTGTCCGCCAGATCACGGCGAAATATTCCCTTGAATCGAGCGATGTCGGCCGTAGATCGGACCGCCTCGACACCGGGGCTTTCCGGTGCTATCAAGATCGGCAGCAAATAGATCCCGAGTGCGAAGCCGACACCGATGGCCAATGCGTGTGTGCCAATAGGGATCAGCTTTCTTACTGCACTGCGCATATCTCCTCCTTACCTGACCTGCAGCTAACGGCAAGAAGCGGTCGTTCGATAGCTATTCGTCAGGAGTTTGAGCCCAGGCCCAGTCTTTCATTTTCACGCTGAAAAATGCCACGAATAACAGCGCCATCGGACGGTTCTTCCTCGAGAGTCTCCGGATTCCATTGGCTTCTGGTCGTATCGAAGAAATCACCGCCGTAAATATGAATCCCGCCAGTGAATCGCAATAATGGATTGGTCACTGAATGTATTGCATCCTCGGGTAGCGATGCAGCATCTCTAACAAACAGAGCCTCAGCTCCGGATGCCTTGATTCCGTCAGCAGACCTCTCCCAGAAAATGTTGTCTTCGCGACCCGTATAGATTCCGATGTTCGCCCACATCAAATGATCGTGTGGCATGAGATTCATCTGAGGAGTCCAGGTAGCGGCAAAAATCGTTAGTGTTGATGAGCTTAGAAGCACATTAAGTCCTGCGTTTTCCGGCTCCCCAAGGGCCGATATAACAGCGTTAGGTGTCGAGACCGCTTTAGCCAGCACTTCCCTGACCGCAGCTTGTGCATCCGATTCCTGATTCGCGATCAGGCAATCTTCGACAAATCGATCAACATCCATTTTCTCTCTCCCGACTGATGTGGGTCGCTTCGTAGTCGCATAGGTTGCGATCGGCATGATGACTTGACTGGATATCGCCGCTACTCCGGCAATCACTGTGCGCCGTTTACGGCTGAACCGGGGCTTCTCGGGTCTGGCCATTGACTCACCTCTTGAATCTTATAGGCGGCGCCGAGGATGCGGCCAAACCTATTATTTCTGTACAAGGTGGCAGAGAACGCCCGGAATTGCACGCGGCCGAGGCACTGCCGTCGACTGGCTTAAGACGCAATGACGTGACGAGCGTGCATCCAATCGTCGAGGTTCGTTTCATGACCTCGTTCTTCGTTCTGATCTGATAATGAGGCTGGCCGCTACGACTGGTTCGGCAAGGATAGCCATCTGGATCTATTTTCGCCATTACTGTTTTCGACCCTTCTCCTTTCGTTTATCCGACAAGATAGTCTTGATCTTCTTGCCGAAGTGTTTGTCCCTGGTTCGCCTTTCTGCCAGCGTCTCCGTGTTGCGGCGGTCCTCAGCGAGCAGTTTGCGGTACCTCCGCAGTCGCTCCGGATCGAGCTCGCCTTGCTCTATCGCAGCGAGCACTGCACAGCCAGGCTCCGACTCGTGCGAACAATCGGAAAACCGACAAGCCTCCGCAAGGCTGAATACCTCCGCAAACACGTCGTCCAGCGCATCGCCGACATCAACGAGCTGCAGCTCACGCATACCCGGCGTGTCAATTAACCACCCACCGGTCGATAAAGGATGCATTGACCTTCCCGTCGTCGTATGACGGCCACGCTGATCGTCCCCGCGCACTGCTTTCGTATCCTGATGTGTGCCCGCAAGCGTGTTTATCAACGTCGACTTGCCTACGCCCGACGAACCCAACAGCGCCACGGTCTGGCCCGGCTCACAGAACGGCCTCAAAACATCGACTGCATCAACATCGCGCGCATCGAGAGCTTCGACCAGCAATCCCGGTGACAGGTGTGCCGCCCGGCTAACGAACTCATCAACCGAGTCGACCATATCTGCCTTCGTAATCACGATCACCGGAAACGCGCCGGCCTCGTAGGCAATCGCCAGGTAGCGCTCGAGTCTCGCGACGTTGAAATCGCGATTGGCCGAAGTGACGATGAACAAAGTATCGACGTTGGCGGCGATTAGCTGGGTCTCCGCAACCGTGCCGGCCGAGCGTCGCTTGAACACGCCAAACCGATCCAGCACACGAGTAACACGCGGACCGCTCGAATCAACCAGCACCCAATCGCCGACAGCGATACCGAGTTCTGCTGAGTGACCGCTCAGCTCGATACTGCCGGGCACCGCCTCCCCGGCAACATCAATGCGACCACGATGCACGGCAAGCACCCGAGCAGGACGCACTGAATCCGGACCCTCGCCGACGAGCTGCGACTGGAAAAACGCCCGCCAGCCCAGGTCCTGCAAATATCTGGTAGCTATCATGAGATGCACCGCATACTCGACAGTTACTCACCAGACGCCGAGATATTTCGAAATTCCCTTCGCCGCCTCGCGGCCTTCGAACACTGCGGTGACCACGAGATCGGAACCGCGCACCATGTCGCCGCCGGCAAATACCCTGGGGTTCGTCGTCTGGAATGGATGGTCTCCGAGCGTCGCGACCCGCACACGGCCGCTCGGCAGAATGTCGATGCCGGACTCCTCGAACCACGCCGGCGGATTCGGCCGGAAACCGAAAGCAATAATCACCGCATCGGCCGGCAGGATTTCTTCGGTGCCCGGCACGGTCTCTGGCCGGCGGCGTCCGTCGGCGCCCGGATCGCCGAGCCGCGTCTCGATGACCTTCACGCCCGTGACCCGGTCGCTGCCGACGATTTCCAGCGGCTGGCGATTAAACAGGAAATTGATGCCCTCTTCCTTGCTGTTGCGAACTTCGCGGCGAGAGCCCGGCATGTTTTCCTCGTCGCGGCGATAAGCGCAGCTCACGCTCGTCGCACCCTGTCGAATCGCGGTGCGATTGCAGTCCATACCGGTATCGCCACCCCCCAGCACCACGACGCGTTTGCCGGCCAGGTCGATATGGTCGAGCGAATCGTCATCGATATCCATTAGCCGGTTGATGTTCGAGACAAGATACGGCAACGCGTCGTAAACGCCATCGAGCTCTTCGCCCGGGAAACCGCCCCGGACATTGGTATATGTGCCCATGCCGAGAAATACGGCATCGTATTGTTCGAGCAGTTCTTCGAACGGCTTGTCCTCACCGATGCGAGTATTCAGTACGAACTCGACGCCCATGCCCTCGAGAAGTTTGCGCCGCTGGCGCACGATTTGTTTCTCGAGCTTGAACGGCGGAATGCCGAACGTGAGCAAGCCGCCGATCTCCGGGTAGGCATCGAACACCACCGAACGAATGCCTTCACGCGCGAGTATATCGGCGGCGGCCAGACCAGCGGGGCCCGCACCAACAATAGCCACCCGTTTACCGGTATCGATAACGTTCGACATGTCGGGACGCCATCCGAGCTTGACCGCCTCGTCGGTGATGTAGCGCTCGACGTTGCCGATGCTCACCGCGCCGATGCCATCGTTGAGCGTACAGGCACCTTCACAAAGCCGATCCTGTGGGCACACGCGGCCGCAAATTTCGGGCAGGGAGTTTGTCTGGTGCGAGAGTTCCGCCGCTTCGAACAGCTTGCCCTCCTCAATGAGCGCCAGCCAGTTAGGGATGTAGTTGTGCACCGGGCACTTCCACTCGCAGTAGGGGTTGCCGCAGGCCAGGCAGCGGCCGGCCTGCTGTGCAGCATCGGCGCCGTCGTAGCTATCGTAGATCTCGCCGAAGTGGCGCACGCGCTCCTCCGGCGGCTGCTTTTCCGGGTCGCGCCGCGGTACTTCGAGGAACTGGAGCGGGTACTTAGCCATTGAATCGGGTCGCGCGTCGAGACGCGCGCCTACCGCAAGCGAATGATTTGATCATGCCGCCTGCCTCAGGGACTCGATGAGCGAGCCGAGCTCGGCGGCTTTCGGCTTGACCAGCCAGAATTTCGGCAGGAACGTGCGATAGTCGTCGAGAATCATGTCGCCCCATTCGCTGTTCGTCGCCTCGATATGCGCCATGATCAGCGAACGCAGGTGATGCAGGTGCGCCTCCATGCTCTCCGGCGACACGCGATGGATATCGATGAGTTCGTGGTTGTAGCGATCGACGAAACCTCTGTCGATGTCCAGCACATATGCAAAACCGCCGGTCATGCCCGCACCGAAATTCACGCCGGTGCGTCCGAGTACGACCACGACGCCGTCAGTCATGTACTCGCAGCAATGGTCGCCAGCACCCTCGATGACGGCAGTCGCGCCGGAATTCCGCACCGCAAAGCGTTCACCCGCTCGCCCGGCGGCAAACAGCTGGCCTCCGGTAGCGCCATACAGGCAGGTGTTTCCGACGATCGACGTCTCCCGCGCGACATAGCCGGCGCGCTCGGGAGGTCGAACCGTGATGCGGCCGCCCGCCATGCCCTTACCGACGTAGTCGTTCGCATCGCCAACGAGATTCAGGTTCAGGCCGGCCACGTTCCAGGCGCCGAAACTCTGTCCCGCCGTGCCTGCGAGCTGGATGTCGATCGGCGCGTCGCGCATGCCCTCGTTGCCGTGCAGTCTTGCTATCTCACCAGACAGGCGAGCGCCGATCGAACGGTGATAGTTGCAGACCTCGAAGCCGAAGCGCCCGCCGGCCTTGTTTCGAATCGCATCCCGAGCAGCATCGAGCATCGCCTCCGCAAGTTCGCCCTTGTCGAAGGGCTCGTTACGCAATTCCGTACAGAATCGCGGCACATCCGGGGAAAGACCCGCATCGGAGATGACGGGCGTCAGATCAAGCCGCGCCTGCCTGGCTGTCCGCCCCTGCTGCAGTTCGACGAGATCAGACCGTCCGATCAGTTCGTCGAGCGAGCGGACTCCGAGCTCTGCCATGCGTTCCCGAACCTCTTCGGCTACGAAGCGGAAGAAATTGATGACCATGTCGGGCAGACCGGTAAAGTACTCGCTTCGCAGCACGTTGTTCTGCGTTGCTACGCCGGTCGCGCAAGTATTGAGGTGGCAAATACGCAGGTACTTGCAGCCCAACGCGACCATCGGTGCCGTACCGAAGCCGAAGCTTTCCGCGCCGAGCACGGCAGCTTTGACGACGTCCAGGCCGGTCTTGAGCCCGCCGTCGGTCTGCAGCCGCACCTTGTGACGCATGCCATTCATGCGCAACACCTGGTTTGCTTCCGACAATCCCAGCTCCCAGGGGCTGCCGGCGTATTTCACCGAACTGAGCGGGCTGGCGCCGGTGCCCCCGTCGTACCCCGAGATCGTAATCAGGTCCGCGTATGCCTTCACCACGCCGGCCGCGACGGTGCCCACGCCGGGTTCGGCCACGAGCTTCACGGATACGAGCGCGTCCGGATTGACCTGCTTGAGATCGAAGATCAGCTGCGCCAGATCCTCGATCGAATAAATGTCGTGATGCGGCGGCGGTGAAATAAGCCCGACCCCTGGTTTTGCATAGCGCAGGCGAGCGATGAGATCGTTGACCTTGTGGCCGGGCAGCTGGCCGCCTTCGCCGGGCTTCGCACCCTGCGCGATCTTGATCTGTATGACCTCGGCGTTCACGAGATACTCGGCGGTTACGCCGAAGCGCCCGGAAGCAACCTGCTTGATCTTAGAAACGCGTTCGCTACCGTAACGTGCCGGGTCCTCGCCACCTTCGCCGGAATTGGACCGCGCACCGATCCTGTTCATCGCGATTGCGAGCGCTTCGTGCGCCTCTGGTGACAGGGCGCCAAGCGACATGCCGGCACTGTCGAAACGCGGCAGTATGGCCTCGACCGGCTCCACTTCGTCGAGCGGCACCACCGGGCCCGCGGCCCTTAGGTGCATAAGATCACGCAACGTGGAGATTGGCCGCTTATTCACGAGCTCCGCGTATGCGCGGTAGCGTTCGTAGTCGCCGGAACGGACGGCCGCCTGCAGCATCGCGATGACATCCGGGTTGTAACAGTGATACTCGCCGCCGTGCACGTACTTCAGGAGACCGCCCTGAGTAATCGGTTCGCGTGGCTCCCACGCCAGCTTTGCCAGTGCCTTCTCGTCGCTCAGCAGGTCATCGAAACCGGATCCCTGGATTCGCGAGGTAGTGCCCTTGAAACAGCGGTCGACGATTTCGTCCGCAAGCCCGACGATCTCGAAAAGCTGCGCGCCGCGGTAACTGGAAATCGACGAGATACCCATCTTCGACATCACCTTGAACAGGCCCTTGCGGATGCCGCGCCGGTAGCTGCGGCCGAGCTGCCGCTGCTTGTCGATATTGCCGCGCTTGCCGATGTCGTGCAGCGACTGGTAGGCGAGGTACGGGTACACCGCCGTCGCACCGTAGCCGATCAGGCAGGCGAAGTGATGCGGATCGCGCGCCACACCGGTCTCCACGATGATGTTGGCGTCGCAGCGCAGCCCCTTGGCAACGAGGTGGTGGTGCACGGCACCCGTCGCCAGCAACGCATGAACCGGAAGCTTGCCGGGCTCGAGGTAGCGATCGCTGAGCATGATGATGAGCTTGCCACTCCTGACCGCGGCTTCGGCCTCGTCGCAGATCTGGTCGAGCGCGTCGGGCAACGACATCGTGTCATCGACATTGAGATCGACGAACTGGTAATCGTCTCCGTACATGTCCGGCCCGAGCAGCTGCCTGAGCTTTTTCTGCGACAACACGGGTGAATTCATGATCACCTGCTGCGCATGCTCGGGTCCGATGTCGAACAGGCTCGACTCGCGGCCGATGTTCGTCTGCAGGGACATCACGATGCGCTCCCGCAGCGAATCGATCGGCGGGTTTGTGACTTGTGCAAACTGCTGCCGGAAATAATCGAAGGGCGAACGTACCTTGCTGGACAAAACCGCCATCGGCGTATCGTCGCCCATCGAGCCGACCGCTTCCTGCTCGGCCTTGGCCAGTACGGCGATCACGTCGCTGAGTTCCTCGCGGCTTACGTTGAACATCTTCTGGTAAACCGCGAGCGTGGCCGGTTCGAACGGTTCCGCGGTCGTGTGCGTATCGATCAGTTCCGAATCGAGATACCGGACGCCCTGCTTCAGCCACTTCTTGTAAGGAGCGCGGCTCTTCAGCCTCTCGTGAATCTCGTCGGTATCGAGCAGCCCGCCGTTGACGAGATCGACGGCGAGCATCTCTCCCGGACCGAGGCGACCCTTTTCCACGACGTCCTCTTCGTCGTAGTCGTAAACGCCGATTTCCGATGCGATCGTGATGTGACGATCCTTCGTTATCACGAAGCGCGCCGGGCGCAGCCCGTTGCGATCCAGGCAGCAGGCTGCATACCGGCCGTCGGTCAATACAATGCCGGCCGGCCCGTCCCAGGGCTCCATCTGGCAATCGAAAAATTCGTAAAAGGCGCGCACTTCCGGATCGATATCGTCCACGGTCTGCCACGCCGGCGGCAACAGGATACGCATCGCCTGCAACACGTCCATGCCGCCCGCCCGCAGTACCTCGAGCATGTTGTCGAGACTCGATGAGTCAGACCCCGTGAGCGAAATGACGGGGTCCAGGTCCGAAATGTCATCGAGCTTGTCGGAGCGGAAATTCTTTGCCCGCGCCTGCGCCCAGTTGCGGTTGCCCTGGACGGTATTGATCTCGCCGTTATGGGCGAGGAAGCGGAACGGCTGCGCCAGGCGCCACTCGGGCAGCGTATTCGTCGAGAACCGCTGGTGGAACAGGCAGACCGAGGATTCCAGGCGCGGGTCCCGCAGGTCCGGGTAAAACTCCGGCAGCGCCCCTGGCATGATCATGCCCTTGTAGCTGATCGTCACGGAGGACAAGCTGGCGATATACGTTTCGCCGTCTTCGAGGCGGTTCTCGGCACGACGCCTCGCAAGAAACAGGCGCCGGTTGAAGCGGCCTCGCGGCATCCCCTCGGTTGCGTTGACGAAGACCTGCTCGATGCGCGGCAGCGTCTTGAGCGCAATCTCCCCGCACGCCGACGGGTTCGTCGGGACCTCGCGCCAGCCGGCGACCTCGAGACCGGCCTCCCGGACAGCAGTCTCGATCACGGCGCGCGCGGTTGCCGCAACTGTCTTGTCGTGACTGAGGAAAACGGCTCCGGCCGCAAAACGCTCCTCGAGGTTGAACCCCAGTTCTTCGCCCACCTCCCGGAGAAAACGAAACGGAAACTTGATCAGCAAACCGCAACCATCGCCGGTCTTGCCGTCTGGGGCCACGGCGCCGCGATGCATGAGGCGGGCCAGGGCAGCGATCGCGGTCTCGACGACGAAGTGGCTCGGCAGATCATCGAGATTGGCGATAAGTCCGAAGCCGCAGCTGTCGCGCTCGAAGGCCGGGTCGTAAAGCCCTGCTGCACCTCTTTGTACTGATCGCTCCGTCATAGTCGCCTCGAGGTTCGCTTGGCGCGCCCCCTGTTTGGTTTTTGCCTTGAAATTGGGTGGTTGTCAGCGACCAACCCGAACGATCGAGTATATGTCAGGCGCCGTGGAACTCGCGAGTGCGCCGCAGCAAGTTTATAAAAAACAAAAACTTAAGTAGTTAGTCGGCGGACGGGCGCAAGGCCGGCTCCATGGTTACGCGCGTAACCATAGCGCGATTCTAATCGCTGCGGCCGGCAGCCAGCTCGCCGGCATTGAGCCGTATCGAGCCTTCGTTGCGAAACGAAACCGGGTTCGCAAAGGGCACATCGATGGCGAAGCGGCCCTCCAGCGCATAGGGAATATCCCGGTGGATGCCGTCCCGGACGATGAACATCAGCTGCGGTGCGGTGCGCATCAGATCGACGTCGACGGTAATTTCGAAATGGCTGTCGCTGTTCGCCGGCACCGTGAACTCGCCCAGCGTTTCGCCGCTTGCGAAGCGAAAGCCGTCGAGTTCAACACCGTAGGAAACCGAACGGATCGGCAGCGGGAAGGGGTTGGGGTTGATGACGTCGAAATCGAGTACGAATGTCTGGTGATCCAGGTCGATCTTCGCGACCTCCACGTTACGAAGGCTGACGCCGGGCTTCTCGACGGTTATGCCGGTACTTGCACAGCCTGCTGCGAAACAGGCTACGGCGCCCAGTGTGAACTTCCTTAATCGGGTAGTTTCCATCATGGCAACCTCCTAGCGCAGTTCGTTGCCGACGTCGGTCCAGCGCCCGCTGACGAGCAACCACTCACCTCCGGCATTCTCGAGGTCTAGCTCGAATTCGTAGGCGTCGGCATTGAACCCCAGCACGGCGTCCGTGGTCGCGCCCATCGCGACGGTAAGCATCACCCGCGCCGCAGAGTCATCGAAGATCTCGATGTCGTCGATGCCGACCAGCAGCCCGACGTTCTTTGCGCGCAGGAAATAGAAGCGAAACAGGTTCTCGATGTCGTCACGGGAATTACCGCGCGCATCGCTGTAGGTTGGTGAGATCATCTCTACGAGGGCGCTACGATCTTTGCGTTCGGCCGCTTCGTGGCCCCGGTCGACCCACGCGCGAAGCTGTTGTTCCGAGCTCTCGGGAGGCCCCCCACACGACGCCAGGCCAGTCGCGAGCAGCGCTGTCAAAAAGGGGCGCCAGGCCGTGGGTCCGGTCAGCGCCCGGATGTCGGATACCTCGGCCATCATCTGCTAAAGTCTACTGAGAAAGTCGAGCGCAGACGGCCGATGCGATCCGATTTGTGACACAGGTCCCACTTTGTCGGCAGTCTTGCGGTAATTCAAGCGGGGTCGACCCGATACCGGGACACAATATGTCAGTCAAACTTCTTTCCGAAAGCAGGGGCGCAACCATCACCGACGAGGATCAGGATCGCATCGATACGATCCTCGCATTCTGGTTCAAGGAGCATGAACTGAGCGCACCGCAGATCGACCATCGCATGGATATCTGGTTTGGCGAAGACCCGACATTCGATCACGAGATTCAGCAGAATTTCTCCGTCGACGTCGAGAAAGCGTCCGAAGGCAAGCTCGATCACTGGGCCGACGAATCCCGGGGGCGGCTGGCGCTGATCCTGCTGCTCGACCAGTTCCGCCGCAACATCTATCGCGGTTCGGCAAAGGCATTCGAAAAAGACAACGCGGCGCTCAAGCTGTGTGTCGAAGGCGCTATGCAGAAGAAAGATCGCGGGCTGACGCCTATCCAGCGCGCGTTCTTCTACATGCCGCTTCAACACGCCGAGTCGTGCAAGGTGCAGGCCAAGTCCGTCGAGCTTTACGGCAAACTCGCAGAGGCCGTGTCACCAACCTTCCAGGAAACCTTCCTGACCATCGCGCAGTTCGCCGAACTGCACCGGGACATCGTCGATCAGTACGGCCGTTTTCCGCACCGGAACACGTTACTCGGCCGCGACAACACGCCTGAAGAAGACGAGTACCTGGCCAGCGACGCGCCCGACTTCGGCCAGAATTAGGGGACAGTGACTTAAAGTGCCAGGCGCACTTGTCGCCTGGCACTTTAAGTCACTGTCCCCATAAGTGGTGGAACTAGGGTCACTGTTCCCTTACCAGGCTGGACTCCCTGGCCGCTTCTGCGGAGATCCGCGCGTAACGCCAGGTCAGCATGATGGCCGCCACCGATAACCCGGCAACGAACCCGCCCCAGATGTAGTTGGGCGGCAGCTTGTAAGTGACCGCCGCCATGTAGGCGAGCGGGAACGCGATAACCCAGTACGCGAAGATATTGATTGCCATCGGTAGTCGCGTGTCCTTGTAGCCGCGCAGTGCGCCCGCGGCACCGATCTGGATGCCGTCCGCCACCTGGAAGATGGCCGCCATCAGCAACAGCGAAATCGCGATGCCTTTGACCGCCGTATCCTGCGTATACATGCTCACAACCACATCGCGGAACAGCAACAGGAAGGTCGCGGAGCAAGCCATGAAAAGGGCGCACACGAAGATTCCGAAGCCACCGGCGAAGCGCGCGTACTCGAGGTCGCCCCTGCCCAGTGAATGACCGACGCGGATGGTGATCGCCGAATTCAGCGCCAGCGGCACCATGAACATCGTCGAGGCGAAGTTTATTGCAATCTGGTGAGCGGCCGTTATCTCCGGCCCAAGGGTACCCATCAGTATCGACACGGCGTTGAAAAGCCCGGCTTCGGCCGTGATCGTGATTGCTATCGGTACGCCGAGATAGACGATCTCCTTCAGCACGCTCGGGCGCATCGGCGATAACCGCGAAAACAGGTCCAATGGTTCGTACACCCGGCTCGAGATCATGTAGGTCGCCAGTATGATCGCGATGATCCACATCGTGATGCCGCTCGCGAGCCCGCAGCCGACAGCACCCATCGCCGGCGCGCCGAGCTTGCCGAAAATGAATACCCAGTTCAGAAACACGTTACAGGCCAGCGCGAATATAGACGTGTACATGATCGGCTTGGTGTAACCGATGCCCTCCGTCGTGAATCGCAGCGCCAGGAAGATGAACATCCCGGGTGCCCCGAGCGAGATCATCTTTACGTAACCGACCGTCATGTCGCGAAAGGCGATATCGATACCGATGGCCGTCAGCGTCGACGCGGAGAGGAACCAGGCGAACAGCATGATCGGGATGGCGAGGAAGATGCCGAGGTAAACGCCCTGGCGCGTATAGCGCCCGATCAGCGCCACGTCGCCGGCGCCGTAGTGACGCGCGGAGATGGGCGAGATGGCCATCAACACTCCGAGCACCAACGCAAACCCCATGAACCAGACGCTGCCGCCTACCGCTACAGCCGCCAGCGATTCGGCTCCGAGCCGGCCTGCCATCACGGCGTCGGTGAAGTTCATGCCTGCGACCGACAGATTATTGACGATCAACGGCCACGCGATGCTCAATAGCACTTTGGTCTCGCGCCCGAAACGTCGGACTTTTTGCCGCATCTGTATCTGCCGTGGCTGCCGGGATTTCCCGGCCGGGATATGTGGATGCGCAGAAGCAGTATTGCCACCTGGAAATTGTGGGAGACGCTTCTACGTTCCACTCGGTCAATAGTGTAAAGTTGCTACGCGTTCGTGTGAAACTCTCTCTCCGGAGGCATTATGCTGCACGATGGTCGTTCCAATCGCGTTGCCGTTGTCGGCGGCTCGCGTATCCCGTTCTGTCGCTCACATTCCATATACAGAAAGTGCACCAACCAGGACCTCATGGCCGCGGCCTTGCAGGGGCTCGTCACGAAGCTGGATCTGCGCGGCCAGACTATGGGCGACGTCGCCCTGGGTGCGGTTATCAAGCATTCGCGCGACTGGAATCTCGCGCGCGAGAGCGTGATCGACTCGGGACTCACGCTGCGCACGCCCGGCGTGGACCTGCAGCGCGCCTGCGGCACGAGCATTGAAGCAACAATCCTGATCGCCAACAAGATCGCACTGGGCCAGATAGACTGCGGGATCGCCGGCGGCACCGATACCGTCAGCGACGCGCCGATCGTGTTTCGCGACGAATTCCGCCACATCCTGCTGGACGTGCATGCCGCTCGCTCGGCGGTGCAGCGGATCATGCCGTGGTTCCGGCTGCGCCCCAGGCACTTTGCGCCGCAATTCCCCGGCGTCGTCGAACCGCGCACCGGCCTTTCCATGGGCGAGAGCATGGAAATCACGGCGAAAGAATGGGACGTGCAGCGTGAACACCAGGACCAACTCGCACTCGCAAGTCATGTAAAGGCTGCGGCAGCCTACGATGCCGGCTGGTACGAGGACCTCGTCGTGCCCTTCATGGATGCGGAGGAGGACAACAACGTCCGCCGCGATACGACGTTCGAGAAACTGCAGAAACTGAAACCCGTGTTCGACAAGTCTGCCGACGGTACGATGACGGCAGGCAACAGCACGCCGCTCACCGATGGCGCCGCGGCGGTATTGCTCGCAAACGAGGACTGGGCTCGCAAGAAGAACCTGCCGATACTCGCGTACCTGACCTTCGCGAAGGTGTCTGCCGTCGACTTCATCCACGACGAAGGCCTGCTGATGGCGCCCGCATACGCGGTCTCGGACATGTTGAGGCAGGCCGATCTCCGGCTGCAGGACTTCGACTTTTACGAGATACATGAAGCATTTGCAGCACAGGTCATCGCCACGCTGAAAGCCTGGCAGTCCGAGAAGTTTTGCCGCGAGAAACTCGGTCGAAACGAGGCCATGGGGCCGATCGATCTTTCGAAGCTGAACGTCAAGGGCGGCAGCGTCGCGATCGGTCATCCCTTCGGCGCAACCGGTGCCCGGGTAATCGCGACGATGGCGAAGCTTCTCAGCGAGAACGGTTCCGGGCGGGGCCTGATTTCCGTTTGCGCTGCAGGCGGCATGGGCGTTACGGCGATCATGGAAGCCGCATAACCCGACGAGGCGCAGCGATTTTCCCGCCGACTACGTTGTCGTTCGCTGGTGTAGCCTGGCTACGCGGCGCTCATTCCGCATTGCCGGACGAGAAAATTGTCTGCCGCAGCGGCCGTGTTCATCGGGTTGACGGGCCCTGATGGGCAACTTCAGCGCCGTCCTGGCCACGCTCAACAGCTATCTCTGGCACGAGTACGTGCTGTTCGCGATTGTCGGCACGGGCATCCTGTTTACGATATGGAGCGGCTTCTCCCAATACCGTGCGCTCACGCACGGTCCCGCCGTCGTGCGGGGTATCTACGACGACCCGAACGATCCCGGCGCCATCAATCATTTCCAGGCGCTGTCGGCAGCTCTGTCCGCAACCGTCGGCCTCGGCAATATCGGCGGCGTTGCGCTCGCGATCGCGCTGGGCGGCCCTGGTGCCATGTTCTGGATGTGGATAATCGGTTTCCTCGGCATGGCGATAAAGCTCACCGAGGTCACGATGTCGATGCTCTATCGCAACACCGACAATCCCGAGAACCCGCATGGCGG
>JAACFJ010000069.1 GCA_009937505.1 Gammaproteobacteria bacterium | reverse complement strand
TCGGCTGCACACCGATGCAAAGTGTGGCGACCTTGCTCTGGGACGGGCGTTTCCGATTACTGACGGCGATAATGGCGGGCTTCGGCCGCGCCATTGCCGAAGTCGGTGCGGTCATCATCGTCGGCGGTAACATCCAGCATGCGACGCGCGTGATGACGACCACCATCGCGCTGGAAACGAGCAAAGGGAATCTTGCCTTGGCGCTCGGCCTCGGATTGATACTCGTAACGCTGGCGCTGGGCGTGAACGCGACCGCCCTGGTGATTTCCGACGCGGCACGGCGGCGTTATGGTTGACGAAGCGCCCAGGACAGAAGCCTGCAGACAGGCGCCGCCGGACAGTAGTGATGACCATCCGCTGCTACCGCTGGTCGCGCGCGGGCTGCACTTTGGAATCAACGGCCGGACGATTATCAAGGACGTGTCGTTCTGGATAGGGTCCTCCGGCCGGACCGTAATACTCGGGCCGAACGGTGCCGGAAAGAGCGTGATGCTGCGCTTGTGTCATGGCCTGCTGAATCCGACCAGCGGGGAGATACGCTGGGGAGATCTTTCCGTTGCGCAGGCGCGCGAGCAACAGGCCATGGCAGCGCAACACCCTGTGTTGCTGCGTCGCACCGCGACCGGCAACCTGATGCACGTATTACGCGTGAAGGGCGTACCGCAGGAACAACGCCACGACATGGTCGAAGCCGCGCTGCATCAGGCTGGTCTCGAAGGCCTCGGCTCGAGGGCTGCGCGTACCCTGTCGGGCGGCCAGCAGCAACGCCTGGCAATTGCACGCGCCTGCGTGCTGAGACCGGAGGTGTTGTTACTCGATGAACCCACCGCAAACCTCGACCCGGCCGCCGTGCGTGGTGTCGAGGAACTCGTGCGTGCAGTGGCGGCGGCCGGCACGAAGATTTTGATGACTACGCACGACATTGCGCAGGCGAGGCGGCTCGCCACCGACGTCATGTTCCTGAATGACGGGCGTCTGCTCGAACATGCCCCGGCAGCGGAGTTCTTTGCGTCGCCCAAAGATCCGGCGGCGGCGCGGTTCCTGGCGGGAGAGTTGCTCGATTAGCATGACTCGGATGCAGGAGAGCAGAGCGCAATGATCGACAGACCGTCCGACAGCAACGACAACAAACTGTTTCCCAGGGGTTTCGTGAAGCGCCTGGTGGCGCTATTGATTGGCGTCATGCTCGCCGCGCTCGCCGCGAGCGATGAACCGCGGCCGATCACCGTCGCTTCGACGACATCCACGCAAAATTCGGGGCTGTTCGAGAACTTGTTGCCGAAATTCACTGCAGAGACCGGTATTGAAGTTCGTGTCGTGGCTGTCGGAACCGGGCAGGCAATTCGCCTCGCGACGAACGGCGATGCCGACGTGCTGCTGGTCCACCATCTGGCGTCTGAGCGCAAGTTTGTGGCCGATGGGCTGGGCCTTGCCCGTCATCCGGTCATGCACAACGATTTCGTGCTCGTGGGCCCCGGCGACGATCCGGCCGGCATTCGCGGGATAACCGAGGTTACAACAGCGCTGCGGCGCATCGGCGACGGTGAGCACGTTTTCGTTTCCCGGGGTGACGACAGCGGGACGCATAAAAAGGAGCTTGAACTCTGGCGAGCGGCGGCCTTCGATCCGCGCCCGGCCAGCGGCGCCTGGTACCGTGAGTCGGGATCCGGTATGGGTACAACGCTCAACACGGCGAGCGCGATGGGCGGCTATACGCTGACGGATCGCGCGAGTTGGGTGAGCTTTGGCAACAAGGGCGGCCTGCAACCTCTCGTCGAGGGCGATACGCGCATGCACAATCCGTACAGCGTTATCGTCGTCAATCCCGAACGGCATCCCCACGTGCACGCAGTCGAGGCGCAGGCTTTCGCCGACTGGCTCATTTCCGAGCGAGGTCAGCGGGTGATCGCTGCCTATCGTGTCGATGGCCAGCAACTTTTCTTCCCCGACGCGGCCGCAACAAGCGGCCGTGCAGGCGCTGACTAGTTTGAGTCCCGCAGGCGCCGCTGTTCGTGACCGGGTTACCGGCGTAATCCTCGCCGGCGGCAAGGCCACACGTATGGGTGGCGTGGACAAGGGGCTCGTGCCGATCAACGGCCGGCCCATGATCGCCTGGGTGATCGACGCGCTGCGGCCCCAGGTGACGGACCTGCTGATCAATGCCAATCGCAGCCACGATCGCTACCGTGACTTCGGGTGCGCCGTGATCGACGACGGGGACAGTGACTTTCGGGGCCCGCTGGCGGGCATGGTCAGCGGCATGCGGGCCGCACGGACGCCTTACATCGCCGTCGTGCCCTGCGACTCACCGCTGATCGGCGCGGAACTCGTGCAACGACTGTATGCGGCAGCGGCGTCGTCGGGAGCGCCCATTGCGGTCGCCCACGATGGGGAGCGGCTGCAGCCGGTGTTTGCATTACTATCGCGCGACTTGCTGGACGACCTGGCTGGTTATCTCGACGAGGGAGAGCGTAAGATCGATCGCTGGTATGCCCGGCACGGTTACGAGAGGGTGGATTTCAGCGATGTGGCGGAGTCGTTCGCCAACATCAACGCGCCGGACGACAAGCGCGCACTCGAAGAGGCGCTCGCGCGACGTGTCCGGTCCTGAGCATAGAAGAAAGCGGGATATGAGCAGCAAGACTAACGCCGATTGTTGCGCCGACGGCCATGACGGCCCGGCACTGAAACTCAGCGATGCATTGAGCCGCATCCTGGCCGAAGTGCAACCCGTCGCCGGCCGTGAGATGCTCGCGGTGCGCAGCGCGCTGGGCAGGGTGCTTTCCACCGACGTCGTGTCGAGAATCAACGTGCCGTCGCACACCAACTCGGCCATGGATGGTTATGCACTTATTGGCGCCGAACTGTCGGCCGACGGTGAGACCAGCCTCTCGGTGATCGGCACGGCCGCTGCCGGGAGGCCCTTTGGCGGCAAAGTAGATTCAGGGCAGTGCGTACGCATCATGACCGGCGCGCCGATGCCTGCGGGCGCGGACACCGTCGTGATGCAGGAGAACGTCGTACGCGAGGGCGATGCGGCGTTCATCGGCGCCGGGCAAGAACCCGGCCAGCACGTGCGCCAGGCCGGTGAAGACATTGCCGCCGGCAACGTTGCCCTGAGCGCGGGTACCCGCCTGATGCCGGCGGAAATCGGTATCCTCGGATCGCTCGGCGTCAGCGAGGTCAGCGTGCGGCGGCGGCCACGCGTGGCATTCTTCTCCACCGGCGACGAACTCCGAAGCGTCGGCGAGCCGCTGGGCGAGGGCCAGATTTACGACAGCAACCGCTACACGATCTTCGGCATGCTGACGCGCCTCGGTGTCGAGGTACTCGACATGGGTGTCATCCGCGACGATCGGGATGCGGTAGAACAGGCGTTCGCGAAGGCGGCCGCCGAGGCCGACGCAATCGTGACTTCGGGTGGCGTTTCCGTCGGGGACGCGGACTACGTTGCCGAGACGCTGCAGCGCACCGGCACCGTGGGGTTCTGGAAAGTAGCAATGAAACCGGGGCGGCCGCTGGCATTTGGCCGCATCGCAGACGCACTGTTCTTCGGTCTGCCGGGCAATCCCAACTCTGTGATGGTGACGTTCTACCAGCTCGCGCAGCCGGCGCTGCAGGCTCTCGCGGGCATGCCGAATCCCGAGCCGCCGCTCACGATGCCGGCCATATCCGCATCTGCGCTGCGCAAGAAGCCCGGGCGCCGGGAGTTCCAGCGTGGCGTATTCTCGCGCGCCGACGATGGACGGCTCATCGTGCACAAGACGGGTCACCAGGGATCGGGCGTCCTGAGTTCGATGGCCGCCGCCAATTGCTTTATCGTATTGCCGGAAGACTCGGGCCCGGTATCCGAGGGTGACGAGGTCACAGTACAGCCGTTCGCCGCGTTCGTTTAAGCGGCTCACTGCGCGCAACGTAAACAACGAGCCCCATATGAGCAAGAATCCGAAAGAGCGCGAATTCGTCGCGCTGAATATCGCAGTACTGACCGTATCCGACAGCCGCACGGAAGAGACCGACAAGTCCGGCAAGCTGCTCGCCGGCAGGCTTACCGACGCCGGTCACCGGCTCGCCGAAAAGACGATCGTGCCTGACGACGTTTACAGGATTCGCGCCACGGTGGCCGCCTGGATAGCCGCGGACGATGTCGACGTCGTAATCACGACCGGCGGCACCGGGGTCACGGGTCGTGACGGCACGCCGGAGGCGGTGAGCCCGCTGCTGGACAAGACGATCGACGGCTTCGGAGAGACCTTCCGGGTGATCTCCTATCAGCAGATAAGAACATCGACGATACAGTCGCGCGCGCTTGCAGGTGTGGCAAACGGGACCTACGTGTTTTGCGTCCCGGGATCCACGGGCGCCTGCGCCACGGCCTGGGACGAACTGATCGGCGCGCAACTCGACATCCGCACGCGGCCCTGCAATCTCGCCGAATTGATGCCGCGACTGCTCGAGACGTGACCGGGCCATCTCGCGGTGCTGATGCGATGATGCTGCTGGTCGGCACGGCGAAGGGGCTGTTTCGCTTCAGCCGGGATACCGCGGACGAGCCGTGGCAAATCGACGGGCCGCATCTCGCGGGCTACGCCGTGCTGCACACGCTGGAAGCGCCGGACGGCAGACTGTTTGCCGCGACGTCGCACAAGATCTGGGGCGCACATATATATACGAGTGAGGACCGGGGGGCATCGTGGTCGTCGCTCGAGGCTGTGCCGCAACATCCGTCGTCCAGCGGCCGCGGTGCGACGAAGGCCATCTGGTACCTGGCGCTGGCGCGGGACGTGTTGTTTGCGGGTATCGACCCGGCCGGGCTGTTCCGCAGCGACGACGGCGGCAGGAGCTGGCAGCCGGTCGCCGGCCTCAACGAGCACCCGACCCGCTCGACCTGGGAGCCGTCGAAGGGATGTTTTGCGGTGCATTCTATCTATGTCGATGCCCTGCAGCCCGACAACATCGTCGCCGCCGTCTCGGCCGGCGGCGTCTATCGCAGTGAAGACGGCGGCGATACCTGGCAGCCCGCCAATGCGGGCGTGCGCGCCGAGAACCTGCCCGAGCCTTTCCCCGAAACCGGTCACAACGTGCACCGCGTGATCATGCACCCGCGGGTGCCGGGCCGGCTCTACCGCCAGTGCTACAACGGCACCTACAGGAGTGACGACGGCGGTCACAGCTGGACGGAGATCACCAGGGGCCTGCCGAGTGATTTCGGCTACGGGATCGTGGTCGACCCGAATGACCCGGATACCGTGTTCCAGATACCCGAGTCGAGCTCGCACCTGCGGGCGCCCGTCGACGGCAAACTGCGCGTGTACAGGAGCCGGGACGGCGGCGGCACGTGGGAGTCGGCGAGTGCGGGCCTGCCCGCGGAGCACGTCTACGTCACGGTACTCAGGGAGGCCATGGACATCGATTCCCGCGAGCCGTACGGGATCTATTTCGGGACGTCCGGCGGCCAGCTGTTTGCGAGCACGAATGCCGGTGACAGCTGGGACGAGCTTGCGAGTTACCTGCCGCGCGTGCTGAGCGTGAAGGCGACAAAAGGCGCGCCTCGATGACGGCCCTGATCGACGTGCTGGAGGCACGCGAAGGCGTCATTTGTGCCGTGGGCGCAGGCGGCAAGAAATCGGTCCTCTACCAGCTGGCGCGCGAGCATCCCGGCCGGGTGGCGCTGACGGCCACGGCACATACCACCGAATTTCCTGCCGACCTCGCGGTGCAACAAATCGTCGACGTTGATGCGCGGCTCCAGGACAGGGTCGGGGCCGCCGATCCGTCGCGTTCCGTCGCCTATGCGTGCCCGTCGAGCAAGCCGGGCCGGCACGCAGGCGTAACGCCTGCGACGATCCGGGCCATCCACGATGCCGGCGGCTTTGCCGCGACCTACGTGAAGGCCGACGGGGCGCGGATGCGCTGGATCAAAGCGCCGACGCCGGATGAGCCGATCCTCGTGCCGGGGGCCGATATCGTGATCCCGGTGGTCTCGGCACGCGCGATCGGCGAGCCGCTGGGTGAGCGGGTGGCGCATCGCGTTGACCACGTTGCGGCGGTCACGGGCATCGTGCCTGGCGAGACGCTCACGCCCGAGGCGGTGGGGCGGCTGCTCGCCAGCGAGCAGGGTTCCCTGCAGCGCACGGGTGGTGCACGTGTTGCGCCGGTAATAAACATGGTCGACAATGAAAACCAAGAAGAAATGGCGCGAGCCGCAGCCAGTGCGGCAATCGCGATGACATCACGCTTCGATCGCGTGGTGCTCTGTTGTCTGCGACGACCTGAGGGGCCGGTCGTCGCTGTGGTGACCGGATGAGTAACGTAACTGTACGCATACCTACACCGCTTCGACCGTTCGTCGAAGATGCGCCGGTGCTCGACGCCGACGCCGACACGGTAGGGGCGGCGCTGGAGCAGATCGGTGCGCGGCACCCCGGGTTCCTGCAGCGCGTTGTCGTGAGCGAAGGCGAACTCCGGCCGTACGTAAATGTCTTCGTCGGGTCCGAGAACGTGAAGTCGTTTTCCGGGCTCGATACGCCGGTAAGCGACGGTGACGTCGTCAGTATTATTCCCGCGGTAGCGGGCGGTTGAAAAAACGCGCCGAGCCATTGGGGGGTCCAGGTATGCACGTGGCAGAAAATCATTTGCTCGACCGGATGAATCGCGGTCTGCGCGACTTGCGGATCTCCGTGACGGATCGTTGTAATTTCCGCTGCACCTACTGCATGCCGGAAGAGAAGTATCACCGCGATTTCCGCTTCCTGAAGACGAAAGAGCGGCTGAACTTCGCCGAGATCGTGCGTCTCGCCGGGCTGTTCACCGCGGCCGGCGTGCGCAAGCTGCGCATTACGGGCGGAGAGCCTTTGCTGCGGCCGGCGCTCGGCGATCTCATCGGCGATTTGCGGGCCTTGCCCAACATCGAGGAGATCGCGCTGACGACCAACGGCATCCTGCTGGGGCAGCATGCCGCGGGGCTCAAGGCCGCAGGCCTGGATCGCGTGACGGTGAGCCTCGATTCGCTGGACGATGAGGTCTTCGAGCATATGAGCGGTGGCCGTGGCGGCCTGAGCCGGGTTATGGACGGCATCGATGCCGCACTGGAAGCCGACCTCACGCCGATCAAGATCAACGCGGTCGTGCAGCGCGGCGTCAACGACGACACCGTGGTGCAGTTGCTCGAGCGATTTCGCGGCACCGGCGTCATCGTGCGCATGATCGAGTACATGGACGTCGGCAACATCAACCACTGGCAGGAGTCGGACACCGTGCCGTCCGCGGAACTGCGGGCGCGCATCGGCGAACGCTGGCCGCTGCGCTCCGAGCGCAGCAATTACGACGGTGAAGTCGCCACCCGCTATCTCTATGAGGACGGCGCGGGTGAAGTCGGCTTCATTTCATCGGTAAGCGAGCCGTTTTGCGGCAGCTGTCACCGCGCGCGCCTGTCGTCCGACGGCCAGTTGTTTACCTGCCTGTTCGCTACCGCGGGCACCGACCTGAGGCAGCCGCTGCGGGAGGGCGCTACCGACGAAGAGCTATTCAGCATCATTCACCGCATCTGGACGCGGCGCGCCGATCGTTACAGCGAGCAGCGCGCCGAGCTGATCAAGCATGGGCGTGAGATCCAGAAGCCGGAGATGTACTACATCGGCGGTTGAAACGACCCGCTACGGATTGAACGCGTAGTGCAGCACGATGCCGATGAATACCACCATACCGATGTGGCGGTTGTGCAGGAACGCTTCGAAGCAACCGGCGGGCTGGCGATCGCGCGCCAGCCACAGGTGGTACAGCATCAGTCCCGCTGAAACGGCGACCGCGCCGTAATACCAGGGCCCCAGTTCTGCGCGCAGGCCGATGAGTACCAGGGCGAGGATCATCACCAGCTGCAGGCCGGCAATCACGAACAGGTCCATGTCGCCGAACAGCAGGGCGGTCGACTTGACGCCGACCTTGCGGTCGTCGTCGCGGTCGACCATCGCATAGAACGTGTCGTAGATAACGGCCCACACGAGTATTGCGCCGAATACCAGCCAGGCCAGTTGCGGTGTGCCGCCCGTGTGCGCGGCGAACGCCATCGGTGCTGTCCAGCCGAATGCCGCACCAAGAATGAACTGCGGTATCGACACGAATCGTTTGAAAAACGGGTAAGCGATCGTCAACGCTGCTGCGACGATGGCCAGCAGCTGCGCGGGCCGGTTCAGCATGGTCGCGAGACCCACGGCGACGAAGCCGAGCGCCGCAAACAGGGTCAATGCTTCCATGGGCAACACCGCGCCGGAAGCGATCGGCCGTGTGCGCGTGCGCTCGACGTACGGGTCGATGTCGCGGTCGACGTAGTCGTTGAGTACGCAGCCCGCGGAACGCATGACGACCACACCGAGCACGAACACGACGAACAGTCCGGGATCCGGATGGCCTTCTCCCGCGAGCCACAGCGCCCACAAGGTCGGCCAGAGCAGCAACCAGGTGCCGATAGGCCTGTCCAGGCGCATCAGCTTGGCGTAGTTGCGGAGCTGGGAAACGATATCGGGAGCGAAATTGCCGACCACGAATTTCATCGCGGCTAAACTACCAGAACCCAGCCGTTCTCGCCTAGCCGCTAGACTTTTCCGTAACGCCCAACATCACCCAGCCAACGGCGTATGATCGCCGCGCTCCTGGCCGGAGCATCGCGCGTTATTCGCTCCGCGACGAGCTGAACCCTGGGCATCAGCTCTGCATCGCGAATGAGGTTGGCGATGCGATAGTCGGGCAGGCCCGTCTGGCGCGTGCCCAGCAGTTCGCCGGGACCGCGCAGCTCGAGGTCGCGCTGCGCGACGACGAAGCCGTCGTTGGTGTCGCGCAGCACGGCCAGGCGCGTCTTCGCAGCTGCGCCCAGCGGCGGCTTGTAGACGAGCACACAGTGGCTTTGCGCGGCCCCGCGGCCGACCCGGCCGCGCAGCTGATGCAGCTGCGATAGTCCCATGCGTTCGGCATTCTCGATGATCATGAGGCTCGCGTTCGGTACGTCGACGCCGACCTCGATGACGGTCGTCGCCACCAGGAGCTGGATCAACCCCTCCTTGAAAACGCGCATACCGCGTTCTTTTTCCGCAGGACGCATCCGGCCGTGCACGAGGCCTACGCGCAGTTCGGGCAATGCGGCGGTAAGCATCTCGTAACTGGCTTCCGCCGCCTCGTAGTCCAGCACTTCTGATTCCTCGATCAACGGGCACACCCAGTACGCCTGTTGCCCGGTTTCACACGCGGCGCGCACGCGTTCGATAATTTCGTCCCGCCGCGTTTCGGGAATGGCGACTGTCTTGACGGGCTGCCGGCCGGGGGGCAGTTCGTCAATGATGGAAACGTCGAGATCCGCGTATGCGGCCATCGCGAGCGTGCGAGGAATGGGTGTCGCCGTCATGACGAGCTGGTGAGGATGGCCGTCTTCACCGATACCTTTCTCTCTCAGCGCCATGCGTTGATGCACGCCGAAACGATGTTGCTCATCGATTACAACGAGCCCGAGCTTGTGAAAGCTGACGCCTTCCTGGAACAGTGCGTGCGTGCCGACGACCAATGGCGCGCTGCCGTCGGCTATCGACGCGAGCGCTTCGCGGCGCGCCGCCGCCTTCTGGCTGCCGGCGAGCCAGGCCGGTTCCAGGCCGATCGGCCGGAACCAGTCGGAGAAGCTGCGCCAGTGTTGTTCGGCGAGCAGCTCGGTCGGCGCCATGATCGCGGCCTGCAGCCCGCACGCCATCGCCTTGAGACAGGCAATCGCGGCAACGACAGTCTTGCCGGAACCGACGTCGCCCTGGATGAGACGCATCATCGGGTGTGGCGACTGCATGTCGCCGAGGATCTCTTCCGTGACGCGCTGTTGTGCGCCCGTCAGCCTGAAAGGCAGCTTGTCGACGAATGCGTCGACCTGTGCCTGTCCGCCGCTGATCGCCGGCGCGGATTCCGTGTCCGCGAGTGCCCGCAGGTTCTTGAGGCTGAGGTAGTGGGCGAGCAGCTCTTCGAAGGCCAGGCGCTGCTGGCAAGGGTGGCGGCCCGCCACCATGAGCATGACGTCAGCGTCCGGCGGTGGCCGGTGCAGGTAGAGAATCGCCTCGGCCAGGGAGGGCATCGCCAGTTCCCGGCGTATTGCATCGGGCAGTAGCTCCTGCGGCGGTTTGCGCTGCATCGCGGTCAGGGCCTGCTCCGTGAGATTGCGCAGCCGCCCCTGCTGCACGCCCTCGGTCGCCGGGTAGATCGGTGTGAGCGAGTCGTCGACAGCCGGATCCCGGTCTTCGCGCAACAGGCGATATTCCGGGTGGATCATTTCGAACCCGGCGCGCCCTTTGCGCACCTCGCCGAAACAGCTTACCCGTACGCCGGCCTGGAACTGGGCCTGCTGGCTGCGCGAGAAATAAAAGAAGCGCAGGGTCAACTGGCCGCTGCCGTCGCCGATGCGTACCAGCAGGTTGCGGCGGCCGCGAAACGCCGTTTCTGCCAGCAGGACCTCGCCCGCAACGAGGCAGCGCTCGCCGGCAACAACTGCGCCGAGCTTTACGAGCTGCGTCCGGTCCTCGTACCGCAGCGGCAGCAGGAACAACAGGTCCTCGACACGGAAAAGACCGAGCCGCTCGAGCTTTTTCGCGAGCGCCGGCCCGACACCGGCGAGGGCGGTCAGCGGCGAGTCGGGTTCCAGCGTCACCGGGTAATAGCGAGTATCGCGTCCGCCTCCACGTCGACGTCTTTGGGCAATGACGCTACGCCGACGGCGGCGCGAGCCGGGAACGGTTTTTTGAAGTAGTCCTCCATCACGGCATTGACCATCGCGAAATTGCCGAGATCCGTGAGGAACACCGTCAGTTTGACAACGTCGTCGAGCGAGCCACCGGCGGCTTCCGCCACCGCGGCCAGGTTGTCGAAAACCCGCCGGGCGCGCGACTCGAAGTCGCCGTCGACGACTTCCATCGTTACGGGATCGAGAGGGATCTGGCCGGACAGGAACACGAGCCCGTTCGCTTCGATCGCCTGGGAGTAGGTACCAATTGCCGCTGGCGCGTTATCTGTATGAATCGCTGCTTTGCTCATGAGTGCTCTTTGGTTGTTGGTCAGGCGCAATCCCTGGCGACGCGTACGACGTTCTGCATGTTGCGCACGTCACGCAGGATGCGTGCGAGGTGCTTGCGGTCCTTTACCTTGATAAGGAAAGAGAGGATCGAACAATCATCATGCCGGCCGATAACCTCGACCTGCTCGATGTTGGAGCCGGAGTCGCCGATCGTGGCCGCCACTTCGGCGAGCACACCCGGCTTGTTGATCGTCTCGACCTTTATCTGGCTCGCAAATTCTCGATCGATGTTCTTCTCCCAGCTGCAGGCGAGCCACTTTTCCGAGTGCTTGCGGAAGTTCGAGAGGTTGCCGCAGGTGTTTTGGTGAATCACGACACCGCGCCCGCTGCTGAGGTATCCCATGATGTCGTCGCCCGGTATCGGGTGGCAGCATTTTGCGTAGCTGACCACCATCCCTTCGGTGCCGGCGATCGTCAGGCTCGCATGGCTCGTCCGCGGCCTGCCTTCATCGTCCATGCCGAGCAACATGCGCGCAGTAAGCGGCGCCAAGCGCTCGCCCAGGCCGAGCTGTTCGAATAACTCGGATGTGTTGTTCAGGCCCAGTTCCTCGAGCGCAGCTTTCATGCGGACCTTGCCAACTTTGCGCAGCGACGAGTCGAGATCCTTCAGCGCCCGGTCGAGCAAGCGCTTGCCGAGATCGATCGACTCGGCCGAGCGCATTTTCTTCATGTAATTGCGGATCGCCGTCCTGGCCTTGGCGGTACGAACGAAAGTCAGCCAGTTAGGGTTCGGTTTCGCGCCGCGACTCGTCACAACCTCCACGGTCTCGCCGTTGTGAAGTTCGGTACGAAGCGGCACGAGACCGCGATCGACTTTTGCCGCTACGCAACGGTTGCCGATATCGGTATGTACAGCGTACGCGAAGTCCACCGTGGTCGAACCCTTGGGCAACGGCATGATGTCGCCCTTGGGCGTGAATACGTAGATCTTGTCGGGGAACAGGTCGACTTTGACGCTCTCCAGAAACTCCTCGGAGGTTCCCGATTTCTGCAGCTCCGCAAGATTCGCGAGCCACTGGCGAGCACGGCGTTGCGGTGTCGCGTCTTCCTTGTCTTCGGCCTTGTACTGCCAGTGGGATGCGACGCCCGACTCAGCCACATGGTCCATGTGGCGGGTGCGGATCTGGACCTCCAGCGGCAGACCTTTGGGCCCGAACAAAGTCGTATGCAGCGACTGGTATCCGTTGATGCGGGGGATGGCGATGTAGTCCTTGAAGCGGCCGGGGACAGGTTTGTAAAGGCCGTGCACCAGTCCCAGTACTTTGTAACAGGTATTGACGTCATCCACGATGATGCGGAAACCATAGACGTCGACGATGTCCGAGAGCAAACGCTTCTTCTCGGCCATCTTCTTGTAGATGCTGTAGAGATGTTTCTCCCGGCCGATCACCTGGCCGTCGACTCCGTCCGCCTCGAGCGTCTTGATCAGTTCTTCGGAAATACGTTTGACGATCTGGCGCTGACTGCCCTTGCTCTTCTTCAGTGCCCGTTCGAATACCCGGTAGCGCAGCGGGTGCAGATTGCGAAAGCCGAGATCCTCCAGTTCGACTTTGAACCGATTGATACCCAGCCGGTTGGCGATTGGCGCATAGATGTCGAGCGTCTCGCGGGCGATGCGTTTACGCTTGCTGGCAGGCATGGCTTCGAGCGTCTTCATGTTGTGCAGGCGGTCGGCGAGCTTCACGAGGATGACCCGTATGTCCTCGATCATCGCCAGCATCATCTTGCGGAAGCTTTCCGCCTGCGCTTCGGCGCGCGAGCGAAACTGAATCTGATCGAGCTTGCTGACGCCGTCGACCAGTAGCGCCACTTCACGACCGAATTCGTCTTCTATCTGCTCGAGGGTGGCGTCGGTGTCCTCGACGGTGTCGTGCAGTAGCGCCGCCATGATGGCCTCGGAATCGAGGTACATCTCGGCCAGCGACTGCGCCACGGCGACCGGGTGGGAAATGTAGGGTTCGCCGGTCTTGCGGGTCTGTCCTTCGTGCGCCGCCGCCCCGAACTCATAGGCACGCACGACCGTATCGATCTGTTCCTGTGGCCGACGCGCCCGGCAGTTTGGACAATATGGTGGCGGCGTAATCCATACGCCAATCATACCCGCGAAAAGCCGCGGGTAGCGCGTCAGTCGCCGATCGAAATACCGCGAACCGGGAGTAAGTCGTCACCCGTGTCGACGGACTGCAGCAGGTCGTCCGTCGGCGGCTGGTCGATCTCGTCGAGAATGGCCGGCGTCACGTGACCCTCCGCGATTTCGCGCAGGGCAATAACCGTGGGCTTGTCGTTCTCGAGTTCGACCATGGTGTCAGCGCCATGGGCGATGCGCCGCGCACGCTTGGCGGCCACGAGCACCATCTCGAAGATGTTATCGATGTTTTCCAGGCAGTCTTCGACCGTAATTCTGGCCATTTCTGGGTTTCCTTTCTCATATCCGGTGCATCGGCCGCCGGAAGCATGGATTCAAACGAGGCCGCGCAGCGTAGCCCAGGGGGCGGCGCGATATCCAGCCCTTATAACCAACAGTTATGAGGTACTTCGGTCGAGGAACACCCCGCCTGCCGGCGCAGGCGCGTGGTCAGCCGCGAAAAAGATTCGGAGCGGCCCGCGTTCTCAGGCCAGGAGTTTGTCAGCGGCTTCTCCGACCGCCGGATGGGTCGTGGCGCTCGCGGCACCGCGCCCGGCCAGCACGGCTTCGAGATCGGCCACGGCCTGGTCGAGGTCGTCGTTAAATATGACGTAGTCGAACTCGTGCCAGTGCGACATGTCGGAGAGCGCATCGCGCAGCCGCCGCTGGATAACCGCCTCCGTGTCGGTGCCTCGGCTGCGCAGCCGCCGCTCCAGTTCCTCCCGCGACGGCGGCAGGATGAACACGGTGACGCACTCGGGCATGGCGTTGCGCACCTGCTGTGCGCCCTGCCAGTCGATCTCGAGTATCACGTGATGTCCGTCGCCGAGATGTTGCTCGACCTGTTCACGGCTGGTCCCGTAGAAATTATCGAACACCTCTGCCGATTCGAGTAGCGCCCCCCGCGCGCGAAGGCGATCGAACGCTTCCTTGTCGACGAACAGGTAATCGACGCCGTGGGCCTCGTTGCGGCGTTTCGGCCGGGTGGTATAGGAAATCGAAAACCTGAGCTCCGGGTTGCGCGTCGTCAGCGCTTTTACAAGCGTTGTCTTGCCGGCGCCGGACGGCGCGGCAATAACGAATAATCGGGTGGGGGCAATGGACATATTGCAGGCTATTCGACGTTCTGAATCTGCTCACGCATCTGTTCGATCAGGACTTTCAACTCGACGGACGCTCGGGTGGTCTCCGTGTCGTTCGATTTCGACGCAAGCGTATTGGCCTCGCGGTTGAGTTCCTGCATGAGGAAGTCGAGGCGCCTGCCCACGGGTTCGTCGCGCGCCACGATGTCGCGTATCTCGACGAGGTGACTGTCGAGACGGTCGAGTTCTTCATCGACGTCGAGTTTCTGGGCGATCAGTGCGAGTTCCGTTTCGAGCCTTGCGGGATCCGCTTCGACGTTGAGCTTTTCGATTCGCTCGCGTTGTCTCGTGCGCGCCGCTTCGAGTACCTCGGGCATGCGTGCCCGCACCGACTCCGATAGGGAAACTATGTCGGTACAGCGGGATTCGAGCATCTCGGCAATGCGGCTGCCCTCGCTGGCCCGCATTGAGCAGATGGCAACGAGTGCTTTTTCGAGCAGCGGCAGCGCTGCCTCGAATAGCGGCTCGGCCTCGATCTCCGCTTGCTCGACGACGCCCGGCCAGCGCAGCACATCGAATGGATTGACCGCGCCCGTTGCCGGAAGCGCCGCGGACATTTCCTTGATGCGTTTGCCAATGAGTTCCACGAGCCCGGTATTGATCTGCAATTCCGCCTGCCGGTCGAATGCGCGGCGAAAGTGCAGCGAGCATTCGACCTTGCCGCGATTCAGATTCGAGGTGACCGCCTGCCGGAAAGCCTGCTCGTGGGCGCGCATTTCGTCCGGGAGCTTGAACTGCACGTCGAGGTATCGATGGTTCACCGCGCGTATTTCCCAGGTCAAGGCGCCGATTTGCACCTCGGCGGATTCGCGCGCAAAGCCTGTCATACTGTGTAACATTGGCACCTGTCTCCGGTTGTGACGCATTGATCACGTTTTTTGAAAATAAGTCTCGGCAGCCGAACATTCTAAGCGCACCCCACTATGCAGGTCGAATACGCAAAAGTTTCCGCACTCGGTGACAGGCAGGACAACCAGGACCGGGCTGCCGTTGTCGTTGCGGACGAGGCCGCGATCATGCTCGTATTCGACGGCATGGGCGGGCACTCGGACGGCGCCCGCGCCGCCGAGACGGGCCTGAAGATCGTGCAGGACCTGTTCATGTCCTCCACGCTGCCGGTCTTCGATCCACATGGCTTTCTCTACTCGGTACTCGCTCGAGCACACGATGAAGTCGTAGCCCTCGGCAGCGAGGTGGCGGTGGATTTCCGGCCTCGTGCGACCTGCGCCATTTGCCTGGTACAGGAAGGCGGGGCGTACTGGGCGCACATCGGTGACAGCCGTATCTACCAGGTCCGCGACGGGCAGGTGCTTACCCGATCCCGAGACCACAGCCACGTCGAAGTGCTGATCCAGGAGGGCGCCATCACCGAAGAGGAGGCGCAGGACCACCCGATGCGCAACTTCGTAGAGTGCTGTATCGGCGGCGACGCCCCGGTTCCCGACATGTCGATAACGAACAAGAAGAGCTTGCTGCCGGGCGACGTACTGCTCGCATGCACCGACGGACTCTGGTCCGGCCTGAGCGATGACGACGTCGCTGAAATTGCCGCACCCGGTGAAAACAACCTCGGGGATAATTTGAAAGCGCTCAGCATCAAGGCGTTGAACGTAAATTCGCCCTACAGTGACAACACGACGGGCACCGCGCTGCGGTGGCTGAGCGACTGATACACAAAAAGCAAAGAGCGGAGAGCGATGATGCGCCCTAGCGGCCGGCAGGCGAACGAGATTCGCCGAGTATGTTTTACACCCGATTTCACTCGTCACGCGGAAGGTAGCGTGCTGGCGGAATTCGGTGACACGCGCGTGCTGTGTACAGCGAGCGTCGAGGATCGTGTTCCCATGTGGATGCGCGGCAAGAACAAGGGCTGGGTCACGGGTGAATACGGCATGTTGCCCCGATCGACGCATACGCGATCGGCGCGCGAAGCAGCCCGCGGCAAGCAAAGTGGCAGGACCCAGGAAATAGCCCGACTGATCGGCCGGTCGCTTCGCGCCGTAACCGATCTCGAGGCGCTCGGTGAACGCATGGTGACCCTGGACTGTGACGTCATACAGGCCGACGGCGGCACGCGTACTGCGGCCATCAGCGGCGGATACGTCGCGCTCGCCCTGGCGATGCACCGGCTGGTCGCTTCGAAGCGGGTCAGGAAGAATCCGCTGCACGGCCGCGTCGCTGCCGTGTCTGTCGGTGTCTACCGCGGTATCCCGATGCTCGACCTCGACTATGACGAGGACTCCGAGGCCGAGACCGATATGAACGTCGTGATGAACGAAGCGGGCCGCTTTATCGAGATACAGGGCACGGCCGAGGGCCACGCGTTCAGCGACGACGAACTGTCGGAGATGCTCGGTCTCGCGAAAACCGGCATAGAGCACATCATCTCCGCACAGGACGAAGCGCTCGCCGGCGCCGGCGGCTGAAGCCGTGCCGATGCCCGGAAAGGTCGTCCTTGCCACGGGCAATCCGGGCAAGGTGCGGGAAATCCAGCGCATTCTCGGCGACCTCGGCGTGGAGGTCGTGCCGCAATCCGAACTCGGTGTGGGTGATGCGGATGAGACCGGTGCGAGTTTTGTCGCGAACGCGTTGATCAAGGCGCGGCACGCGTCGTTGATAACCGGACTGCCCGCGATCGCGGACGACTCCGGTCTCGTCGTCGACGCACTCGGCGGCCGGCCCGGCGTTTACTCGGCGCGCTACTCCGGAGCCGATGCGACCGATGAAAGCAATATCGACAAATTACTGCGCGAATTAGAGGGCGTGCCCGGCGAGCAGCGCACGGCTGCTTTCCACTGCTGTGCGGTGTTCGTATCCGCCGACGACGCGACGTCATTGGTTGCGGAGGGCCGCTGGACAGGCACGATCCTGGAGCAACGGCGCGGTACGGAAGGATTCGGTTACGACCCCGTATTCTTCGACCCCGAGTGCGGCAGAACCGCGGCCGAACTCGGGCCGGAATTGAAAAACGCTCGCAGTCACCGCGGTAAGGCGCTGACCGCGCTCGCCGAAATGCTGCGAGAGCATTTTGTCTGAAGCAGCGACATTGCCGCTGTCGCTGTATGTGCACCTGCCATGGTGTGTGCGGAAGTGTCCCTATTGCGACTTCAATTCCTACCGGGGCGGAGACGATGCAAGCCGCCGACGCTACCTCGACGCACTCTGCAGGGATCTCGAATCGGAAGCGGCCAGGGCCGGTAGCCCGCCTCTGGTCAGCATCTTTCTCGGCGGCGGCACGCCAAGCCTCTTTCGTGCCGACGAGATCGCTCGCCTGCTGGATGTTTCGCGATCGCATTTTGCGCGGGTGGACGATATCGAAATCACTATGGAAGCGAATCCGGGCGGTATGGAGCGAGACGACCTCAGGGGTTATCGCGATGCCGGCGTGAATCGACTGTCGATTGGCGCCCAGTCGTTCGATCCCGGCGCGCTCAAAACCCTGGGCCGTGTCCACGGCGTCGAGGACATCGGCCTTACGGTGCGGGAGGCTGCGGATGCCGGATTCGACAACGTAAACATCGATCTCATGTATGCATTGCCCGGACAGGACATTGCCGCTGCGCTCGCCGACATCGACGCGGCAGCCTCATTGCAGCCCACGCACCTGTCCTGGTACCAGCTGACGCTGGAGCCGAATACCGTGTTTCATACGCGCCCGCCTCAGGGCCTGCCCGACGAAGACCTGGCGTATGCGATACAGCAGGCCGGGGAGGCCAGGCTCGCCGAATTCGGCTTCGAGCGCTACGAAGTGTCCGCCTATGCCCGGGACCGCCGCCGCTGCCGCCATAACCTCAATTACTGGTCATTCGGGGATTACCTGGCCGTTGGCGCGGGGGCGCACGGCAAACTCTCGACGTCAGCGGGCGTCGTCCGTTACAGGAAGACCGCTAATCCGCTGCAATACATGCAACAGGTCGAAAGGGGCGCCGAACAGGGCGCGGCGGAGCCCTTGAGCGACAGCGACCTGTTGTTCGAGTTCATGCTCAACGCGCTGAGGCTGGTCGACGGGTTCGATGAGCAGCTATTCGTCGAGAGGACCCGGCTGCCGCTCCCGGTGTTGCGGGCGCGGCTGGCCCCACTTGCGAAGCGTGGCCTGGTTGCCGGCGGAGAAGGCGGTCTGTGGCGTCCGACGTCGAAAGGACAGCAGTTTCTCAACGACCTTCAGGCGCATTTTCTTCCCGACTGAGCGGATGAGCGGTTCTACCGGCCCGGTCCATTTATGCACATTGCTGCGCGCATCCCTATATTTTCAGTGTCAGAGGCACTCAAATTCACTCCGAGCGTCGAGAAACGCCAATAACGTATTGATTATATAGAATTTATTAAAATGGACACAAAATAGTCATATTGACATGTGGCTTTGAAAATCCGCACCTTAGGGCACCCGTTCAAATTTCTTCCACAGGTTTATCCACAGCTTCTGTGGATAATGTGGCGCGTCCGGCGGGGCGTCGTGTGGACACTTGCGGTGGCCCTCACTTAGCTATATCCTACGCGGCCCTTTTAGACGGCACCGAAGAGACATTCAGCCATGAAAGCCGATATCCATCCCAACTACGCGGACATCAAGGTCACCTGCAGTTGCGGTAATGAATTCACGACGCGTTCGACGCTCGGCGAGGATCTCATCATCGAGGTCTGCTCTTCCTGTCATCCTTTCTATACGGGCAAGCAGAAGATCGTCGATACGGGTGGCCGCGTTGACAAGTTCCGCCGCAAGTACGGCATGAGCTAAGCCTCCCGGCGTTTCCCGGGGCAGATCGCACCCCGCCCCCGCACACCCGCACATTAGACATACGGTTAATCCCTAGGTCACGCAGACCCGGGCTTTGGTATCCTTGTGGGCCGATTTCCGCAACCGCCGACACCAGAAAGGGACAACCATGACAGAGGAATCTTTTCGACTGATCAACCCAGACGGTCGCGAACTCGAACTGCCTGTCCACAAGGGCACCACCGGCCCGGACGTCGTCGATATTGGCAGGCTGTATCAGGACCAGGGCGTGTTTACCTACGACCCCGGTTTCATTGCGACAGGTAGCTGCGCATCTGACATAACCTTCATCGACGGTGAGAAAGGCATCCTGATGTACCGGGGCTACCCGGTCGGGCAGCTTGCCGAACATTCGAACTTCATCGAAGTTTGTTACCTGTTGCTCAATGGCGAGTTACCGACGGCGAGTGAGCTCGAGGAATTCGATACGACGATTCGTACTCACACCATGCTCAACGAGGGCATGCTCAATTTCTTCAAGGGCTTCCGCTACAACGCCCATCCGATGGCGATGCTGTCGGCCGTCGTCGGCTCCATGTCGGCGTATTACCACGACACGACTGATGTGCATAACCCCGAGCACCGCGACATCTTCGCGCACCGGATAGTTGCCAAGCTGCCGACGATTGCGGCGGCCGCTTACAAGCTGAGTGTCGGCCAGCCGTTTATGTACCCGAAGAACGGCCTCAACTACACAGAGAATTTCCTGCAGATGATGTTCTCCGTGCCGGCCGAGCCCTATGAAATCGACCCGATCCAGGCTGAGGCACTCGACCTGTTATTCATTCTCCACGCTGACCACGAACAGAACTGTTCAACGTCGACGGTCCGCATGGCGGGAAGCTCCGGTGCAAACCCTTACTCGGCGGTTGCCGCCGGTATCTCGGCCTTGTGGGGGCCGGCTCATGGCGGCGCCAACGAAGCCGTCCTGAAGATGCTCGACGAGATAGGCGACGTCAGCCATATCGATAAGTATATCGCCAAAGCCAAGGACAAGGACGACTCGTTCCGCCTCATGGGTTTCGGCCATCGCGTTTACAAGAACTTCGATCCGCGCGCCACGATCATCCGCGAGATGGCGCACAAGGTGCTCGATGCTCTGCCCAATAATAACGAGACGCCGCTTTTCGAACTGGCGCGAGAGCTCGAGGAGGTGGCGCTCAACGACGACTACTTCAAGGAGAAGAACCTGTATCCGAACGTCGACTTTTACTCGGGCATCATCTACAAGGCGCTCGGCATACCGACGTCGATGTTCACGGTCATGTTCGCGCTCGGCCGTTCGGTCGGGTGGGTTTCGCACTGGCGCGAGATGATTTCCGACCCGAACCAGAAGATCGCGCGGCCGCGGCAGCTGTACGTCGGCGCCGCGGAACGCGACTACGTTGCGGTGGAGAAGCGCTGAGGCTTTAGCTGCGGGCGCCCCGGCGGCTAGCGCAATAATTCCCGCACGGCTTTCTGGTCGGCGCGCTTCATAGGCTTGCCGTCGACGGGGCTGATCGGCGCCTGGCGGATACCGTCGACCGGGAATACCGTCGCCTGTACCGACGCTTCGCCGTGATGAAACTCGAATCCGGCATAGGTCTCGATGCGGTTGCGCCGGCTCTTGAGGCGCCGCTCGTAGGGCCTGTAAATCAGGCCGTTCTGATCGAGGGCATGGGCGACCGACTCCGCGTTGTCCGCAAAGACGTGCAGGTTGACGGCGGAGTTTGCGTCGGCGGTGCCGTTGAGAACCGGACCGACCAGGCGAGGCGTGAACGGCGCCAACATCTCCATCGCCGACAGTGCGGCCTGCCGCATGGTCTGCAGCAGGTCAGGGTGCGAGTCGGCAGCAAAAAGCTGCAGGTGCTCGCTCACCGCCTGCTCGATTTCGGCGTTACCCGGCAGCGACCCGCGATCGCTCAGGCCGAGCCGTTCAGCCGCCTTCTTCTTCGCAAGGCCGAAGTCGCGAATGCCCTGGTTGATGATAATGCGCGCGGTTTCCTGCGCAACCATAAGGCGCGCACGTTCGTTACCGTTGGTCTTCTTCTTCCTGGCCATCGACTAAAAAAGGGATTCTTCCGGCTCTTCGGGTTCCTCGCTGCCGTCGTCCTCGCCTGTTTCGTCTCCGATACCCGTGGTGTCGTTAAAGATGTCCGGCAGTTCCTCGACGGTCTCGCACTCGGGCACGTGCTCCTCCCGGAATACCTCGAACGTAACATTGTTCTGTCCGGCGCGAGCCGGGCAGCCGGTTTCCCTGTCTATAAGTACGGACACGATGCCTGATGGCATCGGCATCTGGTTTTCCGGCACACCCCGTAAGGCCTCCCGCATGAACTCGATCCACACGGGCAACGCGGTGCGCGAGCCTTCTTCGCCCGGCCCCAACGGCAGGTCGTCGTCGTAACCGACCCATACGATGGCCGCGAGATCAGCATTGAAGCCGCCGAACCAGGCGTCGCGTCGATCGTTCGAGGTCCCGGTCTTCCCGGAAAGGTCTCTCCGGCCCAACGTGAGTGCGCGGCGGCCGGTACCGCGGCGAATAACGTCACGCATCATGTCCTGGACGAGGAAAGCATTCTGCTTCGACACCACCAACGGCGCGGCATTGATATCGGCGAACAGCTCCGGAGCCGTACTTGCATCCGGCCGGTACGAGAGCGCTATATCCGCCATTTCCTCGAGCGTCAGCTCTTCCATCGGGTCCGCGCTGTAGATGTCTTCAGGCTCTGCCAGGCAGGGTTCACAGACGACGGCCGGATCTGCACGATACAAGGTGGAATCGTCAGCCGCATAGATGGCGTCGATGACGTGGGGCTTGACGCTATAACCGCCGTTGGCGATCGTTGCGTAACCCTGCACCATGTCAAGCGGAGTAGCATTGCCGCCGCCGAGCGCGAGCGAACCGTTGCGCGGCAAGGCGGCGTCGTTGAAACCGAAGTTCGCGATGTGGCGCACCGCGTTGCCAATGCCGGTCTCGAATAGCAGCAGGCGCACCGACACGAGGTTCATCGATCGCACGAGCGCTTCGCGCATGCGTGTGGGACCGTAGAATCGCCCGCTGTAATTGATGGGCCGCCAGACCGCTTCGAGCTCGGATGATGTGATCACGACAGGCGCATCGAGCACGACGGTCGCGGGCGTGTTGCCCTGCTCCAGCGCGGCCGAATAAATGAATGGTTTGAACGACGAACCGGGCTGGCGGAAAGCCTGCGTGGCCCGGTTGAATTTCGTGGTCGCGAAATCGAAGCCGCCAACCAGGCTGTTGATCGCGCCGTCATCCGGATCGACCGAGACCAGTGCGCCTTGTGCTTCGGGTACCTGGGCCAGCGCCCAGAAACCCGCGCTCGTGGGCATGACGTAGATGACGTCACCCGCGGCGAGTACGTCGGCGGCGATCTCGGGGGCGGGGCCGGTCGTCTCCCGGTCGATGAATGGCTTGGCCCAGCTGATCCCGCGCCACGGCACGGTTGCCGCGGTGCCGTCACGAAACACGATGTCGGCGGTGTTGCTCTCGTTGACCTGCGTGACCAGCGCGACCGACAAACCGCCGGGCGCGTACTGATCCAGAACCGCGAGTGTCTCAGCAGGCCACTCCGCGATCTCGAGCCCCGGTAGCTCCGGTGGCAGTTCGATAGCCGTGATCGGGCCACGATAGCCGCGGCGGCGCGTGAATTCGAGGAGCCCGTTCCTGAGTGCGTAGTTCGCCGCTTTCTGCAGCCGCGAATCGAGCGACGTGACCACCTGGTAACCGGCGGTGTAGGTTTCTTCGCCGTAGCGCGCGAGCATCTCGCGCCGGACCATCTCGGCGACATAGGGGGCGTTGAGTTCCACCGCGGCGCCGTACAGGCGCGATTCGACCGGTATCGCGATCGCGTCCTCATACTCCTCGCGCGAGATGAGGCCGAGCGTCAGCATGCGCCCGAGGACGTAGCCACGACGTCGCTGGGCGTTTACCGGGCTGCGCACCGGGTTGTACCGGGACGGCGCCGGCAATACGCCCGCAAGCGTCGCGGCTTCCGCTAGATTGATATTGTCCAGCGGCTTGTTGAAGTAAACCTGCGCCGCGGCGGCCACGCCGTATGCGCGCTGGCCGAAGAACATCTTGTTGAGGAACAGCTCCATGATCTGTTCCTTGGTGAATTCCTGCTCGATTCTGACCGCGAGCGAGGCTTCCTTGAATTTACGCTCGGCCGTTTGTTCCAGCGAGAGAAAGTAGCTGCGTGCCAGCTGTTGCGTAAGCGTGCTGCCGCCGCTTGCCACGTCGCCGGTCACCAGCAGCTGGAACAGCGCGCGCAAAATGCCGCGGTAGTCGATACCGGGGTGCACGAAGAACCGCTGGTCCTCCGCGGCGATGAATGCATTGACGACGTGCGGCGGAACGTCGTCATACTCAATAAGTATGCGCCGCCGCTGCCCTATCTCTTCTATAAGGTATCCGTCGCGGCTGAAAATGCGCAGCGGGATCTGCAGCGGTATGTCGCGGATCGTTTGTGCGGCAGGCAGACCGGGAGCGACAAAATAATAAGCGCCGATGACGCCTGCAACGCCCGCGATGGTAGTAATGACGCCGAGCCCGACGACGATGATAAGGGTGCGCCAGAGGCCTCGATGAGACCTGTGAGCGGCTTGCTTCCTCGGCTTTCGCATATTTGCTCGACTCACGCGTAACTGGCTTTACGGCGCGGAAAAGCGTGCCGCTGCCTGCACGAGCATACAGGTAGTCTGCTGTCCGACCGGTGCCGTTTATATGGCATTTTGCGGGCAAGCGCCCAAGCGGGGCAGTTTTGCCGCGGCCGATGATAGCGAGCGACAGGCGCTAGCTGCAATGCCTGAGTCGATTCGGGAGGCTGCGAGGCCCACATCACGACCAGTTCACGGAATAGGTTCCTTGGCATCAGTAACATACGTTCCCGGGATCGTGAACAAAGTCACGTTTTATTTAACA